>DASZWW010000113.1:0-17249 GCA_035546175.1 Polyangia bacterium | reverse complement strand
GTGGAGCGGCTGATCGCCTGGCTACTGCGTCACCGCAGGGTCCACACCCGCTACGAGTCCAAAGCCGGCAACTTCATGGGCTTCGTCTGGCTCGCCTGCGTCCGGATCCTCATTCGGCATTTATGAGATGCGCTCTAGCCGTGGCGGGCGCCGAACGCCTTCTCCCAGCGACGCTCGCGGCGGGCCGAGCTCCGGATGAAGGGCGTCAGCGCGGCGCCGCGGATGACGGCCTGGTTGACCAGGGAGCCGGGGAAGCGGCAGGGGCGCACGACGTCGAGGAACAGCACGACGCGCGTGCCCGCGGTGTCGTTCCACGCGCTGTGCACGTAGGTGTCGTCGAAGACGAGGCTCCCGCCCTCGCGCCAGTGCGCCTCCTGCCCGCCCACGACGATGCCGCAGCGGTCGGCGGGCTCCGGCACGATGAGGCCGAGGTGGTAGCGGATGAAGCCCTTCCAGGGCCCCGTGTGCGGCGGCAAGCGCGCGCCGGGCAGCAGGATCGAGAAGAACGCCGTCGTCATGCCGGGGACGCGCGAGATGAGCTCGGCCGTGCGCGGGCAGCGCGCGCAGTTCGCCTTCGACCGCTTCCCGAAGCCGTAGAAGAAGAAGCTCTTCCAGTCGTCGGTGTCGAGGTCGGTCGCGTCGCCGTTGATGTCGTGGAACGCGGGCAGCTCGTTCCGCCACGTCATCACCGCGTCGAGCTCGCGCCGGATGTCGGCGTAGCCGGCCTCGAGGGCCGGGATCCACGGGAAGTCCTGGGCCCGCAAGAAGGGCGTCGTGGGCACGAGCGAGGTCCGCTCGACGAGCGCCGCCGCCGGACGCAGCAGCGCCATGGCGCCGTCGTAGGCCCGCTCGCGGAACGTCTTGCCGTTCGCGCTCACGGCCCGGGCGCGCCGGCGCCGCGCTCGAACGTCCCGACGAGCTCGCCGCTCGCGAGCACATGACCGGCGATGGCCGCGACGAAGGCGTCGCGGTCGGCGCCGTCGGGCAGGTCGAGCTCGCGGTCGAGCGCGAAGACCTGAACGTGGTAGTGGTGCGCGGCGTCGCCTTTGGGCGGCCGCGGCCCGAAGTAGCCGACGTTGCCCATCGACGTCGCGCCCTGGCGCGCGCCCGCGGGATCGTCCAGCCTCGCGCGCGCCGGCACGCCGCGCGGCAGGTGGTGGGCGTGCACGGGGATGTTCCACACGACCCAGTGCGAGAACGGCACGGGCGCCCGCCGCACGTCGGGATCCTCGACGAGCACGGCGTACGAGCGCGTCCCCACCGGACCGTCGCTCCAGGCGAGGGGGAAGCTCGCGCCGTGGTCGTAGTCCGAGAACTCGGGGGGAATCACGTCACCCTCGCCGAACACGCCGGAGCTCACCTTCAGGTGCTGCGACGTCCTCGTGTCGGGGCGGTCGATCGCGAGGATCATGCGCTTCTACTTGGCCTCCTCGCCCTTCTTCTCGGTGTCGCCCGCGGGCGGCTCGTCGGCGGCGCGGGCCACGGTCCAGACGGTCGGCAGGAGGACGGCGAGGCCGATGAAGGCGATGCGAACGAGGGTCATGGGCGTCTCCTTGGCAGGTGGGTTGGCGGTTCGGGCGAGAACCTATTCACCGGGCCAAGTCGAGCAATACGGAGATCTCCCGCTGGATTCCGCGCGACGCGGCGGCTAGAACCGAACGGTCCGGGGCGTGCGGTCGGAGGGACATTGGTGAGCCGGATTTTGATTGTCGAAGACGACGACGACACGCGGGTCGTCCTCGAGGAGACGCTTCAGGATCTCGGCCACGTCGTGGCCGCCGCGAACGACGGCGCGAGCGCCCTCGCGCTCGCGCACGAGCTGCGGCCCGAGGTGGCCATCGTCGACATCGGCCTGCCCAGGATGGACGGCTACGAGGTCGCCAAGCGGCTCCGCTCCTCGCCCGACGGCGCCGACGATCTCAAGCTCATCGCGCTCTCGGGGTACGGCCGCGAGCAGGACCGTCGGGCCTCGGAGGAGGCCGGCTTCGACGTGCACCTGGTCAAGCCGGCGTCGGTCGACGTGATCGCCGAGCTCTGCCGTCGGAAGTGAGCGCGCGAGCGGCGGCGCACGCTGAAGAACGTGCAGCCGACCGCAAACGGTGCGCGGCGCGCCCGGGTTCCGGACGCGCGGTCGCGCCGCCGCGGGTTTGGTACGGAACGTGCGGGAACGATCGCGCGATGCTGCCCCTCCTGCGAATCGCCACCTCGTCCCCCGTGCCCGCGCACCGCGCGCTCCTCACGCGGGTCCTCGCCTCGACGCGGCTCGATCGCGGCGAGCCGTCCGACCCGGACGGGTTCGCGCCCGCCTGGTCGGACGCCGCCATCCCCGTCGCGGCCGCGCGCTGGGCCGGCGACGAGTACGACCTGCTCGCGCTCGACGACGAGGTCTGGCGCTGCATCGGGCGCCGCGGCCGCTGCGAGCTGCGGCTCGTCGACGACGGCGCGGATCTCGATCGCCTGGCCGAGAGCGCGCTGCAGCTCGCCCTGCGCTTTCAGCGCTTCGACAGCTCGACGAACCCCGCCTCGGCGACGCCCTTCTTCCAGCAGATCCTGGCCGCGCACGAGGCGATGTTCGATCGCCGCCTCCCGCTCGTCGCGGCCGAGCACGACCACGCGCTCGACACCTGGCGCTGGGTGCTGCGCCTCGAGCCGCACGCGAGCCTGTCGCTGCAGCTGGCGGCGCTCCTGCACGACGCCGGCGCGTCGCCCATGATCCGCGGGCCGGACGACGACCTCGCGTCGAGGCGCGCCGAGGCCGAGGCCTCGGCGCGGGCCGTGGTGGGCATGCTCGAGTCGTTGAGCACGCCGCCGCCGCTCGTCGAGCGGACGCGCGTCCTCATCGCCGCGCACGAGGGCACCGCGTCGAGCGAGCCGCGCGAGCCGGCGGCCGCGCTGCTCGCGAACGCGGACGCGCTCTCCTTCTTCTCCCTGGGCGCCGCGGGCTTCGCGCGGCACTTCGGCCTGGCGCGCACGGCGCGCGCGGTCGCGCACGGCCTGCGCCGCCTCGACGTCGAGGGACACTCGTGGCTGGCGCGCCTCAAGCTGCCGCGCACGATCCGCGCCCTCGTGCTCGAGGCGCTGGCCGAGGAGAGCGCGGCGCCGCGCCCGCGCGAGGCGGCCTTCGCCGCCGAGCCCCGGCCGTGAGCGCGCGCGGCCTCCACCTCGCGGTGTTCGGGCTCACCGTGAGCTCGTCGTGGGGCAACTCGCACGCCAAGCTGTGGCGGGGCCTCGCGCGCGCGCTGGCGCGGCTCAAGGTGCGCATCACCTTCTTCGAGCGGCACGCGGCGCGCTTCGCCGACGCGCGCGACGGCGTGACGTTCCCCGGCATCGACCTCGTGCTCTACGACGACTGGACCACCGTCGAGGGGACGGCGCGCGCCGCCGTGCTGGGCGCCGACGCGGCCATCGTGACCTCGCTCTGCCCCGACGGGCCCGCCGCCGCCGACCTGGTGCGGGCCCGGGCGCGCTTCGCGATCTTCTACGACCTCGACACGCCCATGACGCTGGGCGCCCCCGGCGGGCCGCCCGCGCCCTACCTGCCGCGCGACGGGATGCTCGGCTTCGACCTCGTCCTGTCGGCCACGGGCGGGCCGGCGCTCGATCTCCTGGCGCGGCGCTTCGGCGCCGACCCGGTGTGGCCGCTCTACGGCGGCGTGGACCCCGACGAGTACGCCGCCGAGCCGGGCGCGCGGCGCGCCGACGTCGCGCTGTCCTACCTCGGCACGTACGCGCCCGATCGACAGTGGCTGCTCGCCTCGCTCTTCGTCGAGGCGGCGCGGCGGCTGCCGGATCGCGTCTTCCTCATCGGCGGCGCGCGGTACCCGCACGACTTCCCCTGGACGCCCAACACGCTGTTCGTGCGCCACGTCGATCCGACGCAGCACCGCCGCTTCTACGGCGCCGCGCCGCTCACGCTCAACGTCACGCGCGCCTCGATGGCCAAGCTCGGGTACTGCCCGACGCTGCGGCTCTTCGAGGCGGCGGCGTGCGAGACGGCGGTGGTCTCGGACATCTGGTCGGGCATCGAGACGTTCTTCGCGCCCGGCGACGAGATCCTGCTCGCGCGGTCCGTCGACGACGTCATCGGCGCGATCGAGCTCGGAGAGGGGGAGCTCGGCCGCATCGGGCGGCGCGCGCGCCAGCGCGTCCTCGACGAGCACAGCGCCGCGCACCGCGCGTCGGAGCTGCTCTGGCTCATGGAGAACGGCGCCTCGCGCGCCGTCAGCAGCATGGCCGGCGCGGGCGTCGGGCCGGAGGCGCCGTGACGATCGGCATCATCCCGGCGGCCGGCACGGGCAGCCGCGTGCAGCCCCTCGCGTTCTCGAAGGAGCTGCTCCCCGTGGGCGCGCGCATCGAGGACCACGTGGCCCGCCCGCGCGCCGTCGCCGAGTACGCCGTCGAGCGCCTCATCCTCGGCGGCGCCCAGCGCCTGTGCTTCATCGTCGCCCCCGACAAGACCGACATCATGAGCTACTTCGGCGGCCGCGTCTCCGGCGTCCCCGTCTGCTACGTCGTGCAGCCGCGCCCCGCGGGCCTGTGCGACGCGATCTTCTGCGCGCTGCCCTTCATGACCGAGGACGAGAGCGCGATCGTGGCCCTGCCCGACACCGTCTGGTTCCCGGCCCACATCCTGCGCGACCTGCCCGACGGCGTGCTGTCGTTCGCGCTGTTCCCCGTGTCTCACCCCGAGCTCTTCGACGCCGTCCTCCTCGACCCGCGCGGCGAGGTGCGCTCCGTGGACGTCAAGAGCGCGCGCCCGTCCACCTCGTGGGTCTGGGGCGCCTTCCGCGCGCCCGGCGCGACGCTCCGCGAGCTCGAGCGCCTGTGGAACGCGCGCGACCGCGTGGACCTGCTGCTCGGAACGCTCGTCAACGCGTACCTGGCCCACAGCGGGCGCGCGGTCGGCGTCCGCTCGGGCCGCACCTACGTCGACGTGGGCACGCACGACGGCTACCGAGAGGCCGTGCGCCTCCTGCACGCCGAGGCGGAGCTCGAGGCCTCGGTGCCGGAGCGCTCGCCCATCGAGGGGACCGCGTAGGGGCGCGGGGGGCCGCGACGCGCGGCGGTCGCGACGCGCGGTCGTCACTTCCAGCGCAGGGCAGGCTTCTCCACGAGGTGCCACGAGGCCACCGCGCACCCGAGCGTCAGCAGCCAGCCCAGCCAGAAGCACGTGGCCGGTGAGGTCGGCCCTCCGAACAGGTGCACGACGAGCTGCTGCATGGGGAAGCCCCACAGGAAGACGCCGTACGAGTAGTCCCCGAACCGGTTGTAGAACCCGAGGCGCGGCTGGTAGGCGAACCAGAAGACCCCGTAGACGATCGTCGCCGCGAACACCCACGGGAAGGCGGGCCCGAGCGCGGGGATCCGATGCGCGAGCGCGCAGGCCGCGATCAGCCCCGCGAAGAGGTCGGTGCGCATCGGAATCCGGTCGCGGTTGAGGTAGCAGAACATCCCCGCCATGAAGAACCCGCACGGGCGCACGTAGACGGGCAGCGGCATGAAGGGGAGCTCCTCGGGCACGAGCAGGCCGACGACGAGGAGCACGACGAACAGGGCGTTGGCGAGCCGGCGCCGGCGGAGGACCGTGGCGAGGCCGAGCACCGCCACCCACAGGTACATGCAGACCTCGGCCGGGAGGCTCCAGATCGAGCCGTTCGTGACGTCGTGGTAGGGGTTGTGCTGGAAGAGGCCGGGCAGGACGTATTGAAGGTCGGGCTCGAAGCGCAGGTTCTTCGTGACGTAGTGGTAGGTGGCGGGGTCGGTGAAGTAGTCGGGGAGGGGCAGGCTCGTCACGAGAGGCCCCAGCACGAACGCGCTCGCGAAGAGGAGCGCGGCGAACGCCGGCACGAGGCGGAAGAAGCGGGCGCGCAGGAAGCGCTCGAGGTTCCCCTGGTTGAGGTAGCTCCCCGTGATGAGGAAGCCGCTCACGACGAAGAAGATGTCGACGGCGAGCGAGCCGGTATACACGCCGGCGCCGAGCTGGGCGCGCGCCAGGAAGTCGTGCGCGTCCGGGGCGCCGCTCAGGACGTAGCTGTGGCCGAAGAGCACGAAGCTGGCCGCCACGAAGCGCAGCAGCAGGAAGTTGTCCTGGCGGGCCGCCAGGGCCGTCTCCAGCGTGCGCGGCGGGCGCAGGAGGGCGCCCAGCCACCCAGCGCGCGCGGGGGCCGGGCTGGCAACCTCGCCGGCGTCGATCGCGCGTGTTTCGGCCGGCTGACTCATCGGCGGGCCGCTCATCTTACTCGATGAACGGCCCCGCGCCGGGGCGGGAGATCCCCTAAGCCTAGGCCGCCTCGCGCACGTCGAGCGTCCGCAAGATCTCGAGCAGCGCGGCGACGCGGTGGGCGCAGGTGTGGCGCGCGAGCACGGTCGCGCGGCCTTGCAGCGCGAGCGCGCGCGCCTTCGCGGCGTCGGCGAGGAGGGCCGCGATCTGCGCGGCCATCTCGCGGCCGGAGCGGGCGGGCAGGAAGTCGCGGCCCGGCTCGAAGAGCGCGGCGCCGTCGTCGGGCGCCGCGGAGACGACGGGGACGCCGCAGGCCAGGGCGGCGAAGGGGTAGCTGGGCGGCGGGGCGGCCGCGGGCGGCGCGGCGGACGCGTGCGCGGCGTCGGCGCCTCCGCCGCCCGGAGGGCCGGCGCGCCGCGGGAGCGCGATCGTCACGCGCGCGCGCACGAGGGCCCACGGCACCGCGTGATCGGGGAGGTAGCCGCGGTAGTCGGCGCCCGCGCGCGCGAGGGCCGTGCGCGCCCGGGCGGGGTAGCGGACGCCGTAGATCGTCGCGCGCAGGTTGAGGCTGCGGATGGGGTGCAGGAGGAGCTCCTCGAGGATCTCCTCCTCGTGATCGGGGAAGTCGCCGATCCAGACGAGGTCGGAGAGGGGCGGGGGCTCGAAGCCGGCGCTGCGGTCGCGGCGGTCGAGGACGCGCAGGTCGGCGGCGCCGGGCCACAGGTGGACGCCGTGGGGGCAGCGCGGGTGGCCGGCGTAGGCCTCGGCGAGGGCGGCGTCGCCCACGAGGGCGGCGTCGTAGCAGTGGAGCTCGAGGGCGTCCCAGCCGGGGCGGTCGGCGAGGGCGCGGTGGTGGCCGTCGTGAAGGAGCAGGCGGTACGTGCCGCGCGTCGCGCGATGCGCGCCGATCGCGGCGACCAGCGCCGGGTCGGTCCATTCGTCGACGAGCACGACGTCAGCGCCCGCGAGCGCGCGGTCGAGGTTGGGCTCGCCGGGCCGGTAGCGGCGCGAGCGCAGCGCGGGGAAGCGCGTCGCGAAGGCGACGAGCGCGGCATGGCCCTGGTCGGCGAGCAGGCACTTGCGGCTCCAGCCCTCCTCGGGCTCGTAGACGTCGACGGCGTGGCCGGCCGCCTGCAGCTCGCCGACGACGCCGCGCAGGAAGTGGGCCGCGCCGTGGCCGAAGTCCGACGTCAGCGAGTGGCAGAAGACGACGGCCTTCATGGCTGCGCCTCGGTCGCGAGGTCGTGCGAGGACGGCGAGGCCGGCGCGCCGAGGGCCGTCGCGTAGACGCGCAGGTAGGCGTCGACCATGTCGTCGAAGCGGTAGGCGGCGGCGCGCGCCTGCGCCTCGACGCCCATCTCGTGCCGCAGCTCCGGGTGGCGCACGAGGTCGTGCAGGCAGGCCGAGAGGCCGTCGATCTCCTCGGGGGGCACGAACACCGCGGCGTCGTCCCACAGCTCGCGCAGGCTGGGGATGTCGCCGAGCACGAGCGCGCAGCCGGACAGCGCCGCCTCGAGCACGGAGAGCCCCGACGGGTCGTAGCGCGCGGGCGCCGCGAAGATCGACGCGCGCGCGTAGAGATCGGCGAGCTCGGTGGTGGAGAGCGCGCCCAGCAGATCGACGCCCTCGAAGGCGTCGAGGCTCGCGGCGGCGCCGGCGGCCGCGGGCGCGATGGGCCCCGCGATCTTGACGGGCCACGGCAGCGAGCGCCCGGCGCGCGCCAGCGAGGGCAGGTTCTTCGCCTCGTCCCAGACGCGGCCCGCGCCCAGCACGAAAGGTTGCTTGCCCGTGGGCTCGAAGCTGCCGGGGGGGCGGGCGTCGTGGATCACCGACGAGCGCGCGGGCGCGCCGTAGTGCCGCTCGACCGTCTGGCGCATCCAGCGCGTCGGCGAGACGACGTGGCTGGCCGAGGCGAGCCCCTCGCTCACGGCCGTCTGGTAGCGGCCCCACTCGGGCGGGGCTGGCTCGCCGCGCACGCTCTCCCACCAGGAGAGCGCGCAGGCGCGCACCGCGACGATCTTGCCGCTCGAGACCCGCGCGGGCGCGAGCGCGACGCCGTCGAGGTGCACGAGGTCGCAGCGGTGGCGGCTCTCGAGCTCGGCGAGCCACGCGGAGGCCGCGGCGCCGTCCCGCCACCCGTCGCCGATCCACTCGAGCGAGAGCGGCGCGTGCTCGAGCCACACCCCCAGCGCCTCGGCGGTGGCGCGCTCGAGCGCCGTCGGCTCGGCTCCGGGCGCCGCGAGCACGACCTCGACGCCGCGCGCGCGCAGGCCGCGCGCCAGATCCAGATCGTGCGTGAGCCCGCCGCCGCCGGCTTCGGCGGCGATGAGGACGCGTGTGGGCCAGCCCGGCATGCCGGTTCGCGTTTGCAGCGCCCGTGCCGAACGGCGGCTCGCGCCGGAACGGGCGTGCGGCCCGCGCCGCGCTGCATTCGGTGCAGGCGGTTCTGCACGCGCTGCGTTCGCGTCGGTCGGCCCGGGTCAGGACAATTCCCGACGAGGGATCTCCGTCAGGGGCAAAGAGTGTCGGGCCACACCTTTCGAAGCGGCGGTTCGTGCCTATAACGAGCAGGACAACGAACCGAGGTGTTCCCCGTGGAGCTCCGAGCCGCGCTCAACAACGATCCGCTCAGGTACCTGCTCATCGGCGATTCGCTGTTCCAGCGGGCCTACGGGCGCCTGCTGCGCGCTCACGGCTTCGAGGCGGCCGACGCCGACGAGGACGCCGCGCTCGAGGCGGCCGAGACGCGCGAGCTCGCGGGCGTCGTCCTGCTCCTGCGGCGGGGCGCGCCCTCGGCCCTCTCGCTGTTCGAGGCCATCCGCCGCGCGCGGCCCGCGCTGCCCGTGCTCGTCATGAGCTATCAGCCGACGGTGGCCGAGGCCGTCAAGCTCATGCAGCTCGGCGCGCACGCCTACGCGCCCGTCGCGCTCGACGCGTCGGGGGTCGCGGCGCCCTCGCAGGAGCTGCTCGACAACCTGCGGAGCATCGCGCAGGCGCACTCGACTCAGCCGCAGAGCCAGCGGCCGAGCACGCCCGAGCGCGTCCGACCGCTGGACGGGCAAGGCCTCGTCGGGCGCAGCGTGCCCATGCGCGCCGTCCTCCGCGACGTCGCGCTCGTCGCGCCCACGCGCACGACCGTGCTCATCCTGGGCGAGACGGGCTCGGGCAAGGAGCGCATCGCGCAGGCCATCCATCAGGGCTCGCCGCGCCGGGGCGCCTCGTTCGTGGCCGTGAACTGCGCCGCGATCTCCGAGACGTTGCTGGAGAGCGCGCTGTTCGGGCACGAGAAGGGCGCGTTCTCGGGCGCGCACTGCCGGCGCGAGGGTCTCTTCAAGATCGCCGACGGCGGGACGCTGTTCCTCGACGAGATCGGCGAGACGTCGCCGGCCCTGCAGGCCAAGCTCCTGCGCGTGCTGCAGGAGCGGCAGTTCGAGCGCGTGGGCGGCACGACGCCGGTGTCGACGGACGTGCGCGTCGTCGCAGCCACGAACCGCGATCTGCGCCAGATGGTCGCGGAGCGCGCCTTCCGCCCGGACCTCTTCTATCGCCTCAACGTCATGGTCATCCAGGTGCCGCCGCTGCGGGACCGCCGCGACGACATCGAGCTCCTCGTGTCGCAGGTGCTCGGGCGCCTCTCCTTCGAGCTCGGAATTCCACGTCCCCGGATCGGTCCGGAGATCCTCGAGCGCTTCGCGGAGTACGGCTGGCCCGGAAACGTCCGCGAGCTCGAGAACGTGCTGGAGCGCCTGCTCGTCGTGTCGCAGGACCGGACCGTCGGCCTCGAGGACCTCCCGGCCGAGGTGCGCGAGGCCGACGTCACGCCGCAGCCTGCGGTCGACGGCGGCGCGACGGCGGACGGGCGGCCGGTCATCCCCGGCGCGAGCTTCCGCGAGATCGAGCGGCACGCCATCCTGGCGACCTACGAGGCGTGCGGACAGAGCCCGAGCCGCACGGCGCACGTCCTCGGTCTGTCGCCCCGCACCGTCCATTACAGGCTGCGCGAGTACCGCGGCGAGGCCGGACGGCGCGCGCCCCCGCTCTCGACCTGGCCGAGCCGCGACGAGCCGTGGCCCGCGCGCGCGCGCTCGCTCGCGCCGAGCGTGCGCGCGTCTCATACAGAGACGACCTGATCGTCGTGGCCGGCGCCGACGAGGAGCCGAGGCCTTCCGCGACCGGGCGGGCGGCCCCACGTTTTGCGTCATGGAAGAGCACGACCCGAAGAGGGCCAGGGATCTCTCGACGACCGAGCTCGTCAAGGAGGTGGTGCGCGAGGTCGGCCAGCTCGCGCGCACGCAGGTCGAGCTCGCGGCCACGGAGGCGCGCGCGGACCTGCGCGCGGGGCTCGGCGCGTTCGGGGCGCTGGGGGTGGCGGCCGTCGCGGCGCTCCTCTCCGTCAACCTCCTGCTGGCGACGGCCGTGCTCGCGCTCGCGCGCGTGTTGCCGGGCTGGGCCGCCGGGCTCATCGTGAGCGGCGGCGTCGCGGCCGTCGCCCTGGTCGCGGGCGTCATCGGGTGGCGCCGGCGGGTGCGCGAGCCTCTCAAGCGGACGCGGCGCGCGCTCGAGGAGGACGCTCGGTGGGCCAAGCACGTGGCGACGTGACCGGGGCGCTGCGGCGATGAGGTCCGTCGAGCGCGATCGCACGCCCTCGGACGCGCTCGTCTTCTTCGGCGCCACGGGCGACCTCGCCTACAAGGAGATCTTCCCGGCGCTCCAGGCCCTCGCGCGGCGCGGCCACCTCGAGCTGCCCGTCGTGGGCGTCGCCAAGTCGGGGTGGACGCTCGAGCAGCTGATCGAGCGCGCCCGGGCCAGCATCATGGAGCACGGTCGCTTCGACGAGGCCGCGTTCGGCAAGCTCGCCCAGCGCCTGCGCTACGTCGACGGCGACTACGCCGACGCGCAGACGTTCTCGCGCGTGCGCGCCGAGCTCGGCGACGCGCGCCGGCCGCTGCACTACCTGGCCATCCCGCCCAGCCTCTTCGGGATCGTCGTCGAGCAGCTGCAGCGCGCCGGCCTGGCGCGCGACGCCCGCGTCGTCCTCGAGAAGCCCTTCGGGCGCGACCGCGTGTCGGCGCGCACGCTCGACGCCATCGTGCACTCGGTGTTCCCCGAGGAGCGCGTCTTCCGCATCGACCACTTCCTCGGCAAGGAGGCCGTGCAGAACATCCTCTTCTTCCGGTTCGCCAACGCCTTCCTCGAGCCGATCTGGAACCGGCGCTACGTCGAGAACGTCCAGATCACGATGGCCGAGAGCTTCGGCGTGCGCGGCCGCGGCAAGCTCTACGAGGAGCTGGGCGTCGTGCGCGACGTCGTGCAGAACCACCTGCTGCAGATCGTGAGCTACCTGGCGATGGAGGCGCCGGGCGGCACGCGCGACGAGGCCATCCGCGACGAGCAGGCGCGCGTGCTGCGCAACGTGCGGCCCCTCGAGCCCGAGGACGTCGTGCTCGGTCAGTACCGCGGCTACCACGACGAGCCCGACGTCGCGCCCGACTCGCGCGTCGCGACCTACGCCGCGCTGTGCCTGCACGTCGACTCGTGGCGCTGGGAGGGCGTGCCGTTCTACATCCGCGCGGGCAAGCGCCTGGCGACGACCGTCACCGAGGTGACCGTCGAGCTCAAGCAGCCGCCCCACGTCGTGTTCTCCGAGCCGCAGCCGCCCATCGGCAACGTCGTGCGCTTCCGCCTGGGCCCCGACGTCGCCGTCACCATCGACGCGCGCGCCAAGAAGCCCGGCGAGGAGATGTCCGGCCAGCCCGTCTCGCTCACCGTCACGCGCCGCTCGGCGGGCGAGATCGGCGTCATGGGCCCCTACGAGCGGCTGCTCGGCGACGCGATGTGCGGCGACGCCATGCTCTTCGCGCGCGAGGACGTCGTCGACGCCTCGTGGGCCATCGTCGAGCCCGCGCTCTCGTTGCCGGGGCCTCCCATCGAGTACGACGCCGGCTCGTGGGGCCCCGCCGAGGTCGACGCCCTCGTCGCCGACGTCGGCGGCTGGAACACGTCGCACTAGCAGCCCAGGCTATGATGTCCCGCTGATGGCGCGGCGTCGTCAATCCGGCGCCAGCGTCACGTAGCGCGCGCCCGACGCGTTCGTCACGCGCAGGAGCCGCGGCCCCTTGCCCGCGTGGATGAGGGCGACGGCGTCCTCGGCGGTCGTGACCGGCTGCTTGTCGATCTCGAGGATGACGTCGCCGGGCGCGACGGCGGCCTTCTCGGCGGCGCTGCCGGGCGCCACCTCCGTGACGACGGCGCCCCTCGTGTCGGGGGCGAGGCCGAGCGAGCTCGCGAGCGGGTCGGTGAGGGTCTGCAGGGCGATGCCGAAGCGCGCGGGGCCGGTCTCGGCGGTGGGCGCGCGCTCGGCGGGGAAGTCGCGCACCTTGACGTCGATGGTGTGCGCGCGGCCGTCGCGCGCGAAGACGAGGGCCACGGTGCTGCCGATGCGCAGCTCGGAGATCGCGGTGACGACGTCGCTGCCGGTCTTCACGGCGCGGCCCCCGATCTTGGTGATGACGTCGCCGGCCTCGAGGCCCGCGCCGTCGGCGGGGCTGCCGGGCGCGACGCTGCCCACGTAGGCGCCCTCGGGCGGCAGGCTGCCGCCCAGGCGATCGCGCAGGCTCTTCGGCACGTCGCCGAGCGTCGACACGCTCACGCCGATGTACGGGTAGCGGACGTGGCCGTCCTTGATGAGGACGCCCGCCACCTGCCACGCCTGGTTGATGGGGATGGCGAAGCCGTAGCTGCCGCCGGGGCCGACGTTGATGAGGGTGTTGATGCCCACGACCTCGCCCTCGAGGTTGACGAGCGGACCGCCCGAGTTGCCGGGGTTGATCTTGGCGTCGGTCTGGATGTACTTGCGCACGCGCTCGCCGGACTCGAAGCGGAAGTGGGTCCCCGTCGCGCCGACGGCGCTGATGATCCCGACGGTGACCGTCTGGTCCATGCCGAGCGGGCTGCCCACGGCGATCGTCCACTCGCCGATGCGGAGCTTGTCGGAGTCGCCGAGGCGCGCGGCCACGAGGCCCGGCGGGGCGCCCTCGAAGCGCACGACGCCCACGTCGGTGAGCGGGTCGGTGCCGACGACGCGCGCCGAGAACTTGCGCTGATCGGCGAGCTCGAGCGTGACCTTGCGCGCGCCGCGCACGACGTGGCCGTTGGTGAGCACGTCGCCCGCGGCGTCGACGATCACGCCCGAGCCCGTGCCGTGCAGCGCGCTCGGCGGCGTCGCGGGCGCCTCCTGGTCGAAGAAGCGGCGCAGGAAGTCCGGCAGGTCCGGCGGCGCGTGGCGCGGGCCGATCGCGTCCGGGGGAAGGCCCTCGACGTCGATGCGCACGACGCTCGAGCGGATGGCCTTGGCGGCGCCCGCGAAGGCGTTCGAGAGCGCCTGCGCCTCCGCCGTGGGCTCGAGCTTCGCCGTCACCGCCGCGCCGTCCGGACGGGGCACGGAGACGCCGTCGGGGCGGGCCGCGCCCGCGACCGCGGGACGCGAGGGCCGGCCGCAGGCGCCCAAGGCGAGCGCGGCGGTCGCGAGCAGGGCGGAGGTCACTCGAGCGCGCCGGCCCGTTCGATCTCGCGCCATGCCCGTAACGTAGGCACGCGCGCGGGCGCGCGCTATGCGGCGCCGCTGCGGATCGCGACGTCGAAGGCGCGGTTGCGGCTCGGCGTCGTCGCGTCGGCGCTCCCCTCGGCCGTGACGAGGACGTCGAAGTTCTCGTTGGGCGTCCGGATCGTCACCTTGGCCTCGAGGTCCTCCCCGACGTCGAGGCTGCCCATGGGCTGGGGCGGAGCGTTGCGTGGCACGAGCCAGACCATGTACATCGACGCGCCCGCGAACGCGCGCTCGGCCGCGGGGAGCCGCTGGAACGTCAGCTCCACCACGTGATCGCCGACGGCGTCGACGCGGACCTTCACCTTGCCGTCCGCGGTCGGCAGCTTGGGGCTCGTGTTCATCGTCCAGCCGTGGACGTCCCGTCCGCCCGACGTCGACGCGCACCCGGTCGCCGGCCCGACCAGCGAGAGCCCGAACAAACAAGGCACCGCGAACCGCCTGATCCACCCCATGGTCCACCTCGCTGCCCTTCTAATGTAGTGACGCGGGGCGGGGCGGCCCGGTCAGGGGGCGACTGGTTCGTCACGGGGCTGGTGGCGTTTAAAGTTATATGTAAGATATATATTAACCTGCCGCGGGGGTGGTCCATGCAGCTGACGCTCTTCTCCGACTACGCGCTTCGCATCGCGCTCTACCTCGCCTCGCACCCCGAGAGGCGCTGCTCCGTCGACGAGATCAGCCGCGCCTACGGCATCTCGCGCGCCCACCTCGTCAAGGTGGTGCAGCGGCTCACGGAGCTCGAGCTCGTGAGCGCGTCCCGCGGCCGCGGCGGCGGCTTGAGCCTGGCGCGCGCGCCCGAGGACGTGAACGTCGGCGCGCTCGTCCGCGCCACCGAGCCGCACTTCGACCTCGTCGAGTGCTTCGACATGGCGACCAACACTTGCCCGATCGCGCCCGCCTGCGGCCTCAAGGGCACGCTCGTGCGCGCGCAGCGCGCGTTCCTCGCCGTCCTCGACGGGTCGACGCTCGCCGACTATCTGCCTCGTCGCGAGAAGCTCGTCACGCTCTGGGCGCCCGGGCTGCGCGCGAGGGCGGCGTGACCGCGCGCGCGCGGAAGGCCGTGGTCGCCGCGGCGCTCTGCGCCTCCGCCTGCGCCGCGAACGCGGGGCCGCCAGCGATGACGAACGTCGAGCCTCCACCGCCCGACGGGCGGCCCGCGCAGCCCGACGGCTGGGATGAGGCGGTCACGCTGCCGACGACGCCCGACCTCGATCCGACGCCGAACGTCGTCGAGCTCGACCTCGACGCGCGCGTGGCCTCGCAGACGTTCCTGCCCGGCACGACGACGCCGGCGTTTACCTACAACGGCGCCGTCCCCGGGCCGCTCATCCGCGCGCACGTCGGCGACAAGATCATCGCCCACTTCACGAACCACCTTCCAGACGACTCGACGGTGCACTGGCACGGCATCCGCCTGACGTCGAACATGGACGGCGTGCCGGGGCACACGCAGCCGCCCGTGCCGAGCGGCGGCTCGTTCGACTACGTGTTCACCGTGCCCGACGCCGGCCTCTTCTGGTACCACCCGCACGTCGACTCCGCGGCGCAGGTGGGCGACGGGCTCTACGGCGCGATCCTCGTCGAGGACCCGGCCAAGCCCGACGCCGCTCAGGCGGCCACCTTCGGCGACGATCTCGTGCTCGTGCTCTCCGACATCGATCTGGCGCCCGACGGCTCGCTCCTCGACCCGACGTCGACGTCGGGCGGCGGCTTCGGCACGCTGTTCGGGCGCGAGGGCAACACGCTGCTCGTCAACGGCAAGATCAAGCCGACCATCCGCGCGCGCGCCGGCCTTCGCCAGCGCTGGCGCATCGTCAACGCCGCCAAGTCGAAGTTCTACCAGCTCGCGCTCGACGGGAGCTCCTTCACGCTCATCGGCGTCGACGGCGGCCTCATCCCGGCGCCCCTCGAGGAGCAGATGATCCTCGTCGTCCCGGGCGGGCGCGCCGACGTCGTCGTCGAGCCGAAGGGCGCTCCCGGCACGACGGCGACCGTCCGGTGGATCCCCTACGATCGCGGCTACGGCACGGCGTACATGATCCCGCCCGCCGATCTGTTCACCGTCGCCCTCTCGAACGACGCGCCGTACGTCGAGCCGAACGCGCTGCCCGCCACGCTGCGCACGATCGAGCCGCTCGACACGTCGACCTCGATCGCGCGCTCGATCAGCCTCACGCAGGACACGACGACCGGCGACGTCGTGCTCGGCATCAACGGCGTGCCCGCGTCGATGGCCCCGGCCATGCCGGCCAAGGTCGGCACGACCGAGGTCTGGACGGTGAAGAACACCATGCAGTTCGATCACCCGTTCCACGTCCACGGCTTCTTCTTCCAGCCGCTCGACTCGACGACGGGCGCGGCGCTGCCGGCGCCGCAGTGGCTCGACACCTACGACGTGCCGCAGATGCAGACCGTCCAGTTCGCCATCAAGTACGACGATCGCCCCGGCATGTGGATGTTCCACTGCCACATCCTCGATCACGCCGACGCGGGCATGATGGGGATGCTGCAGCTGTCGGAGTAGCGCGTCGCGACGACGGCGGACGCGCCTGGTTCTGCGGGCGGTAACTGGCGGTTCCCGACCGGTGACCGCACGCGCCGCGCCGGCGCGACGTTTCGGGCCGGCGGGGGCGGCACGGCAATCGCAGTCTGGGTCGCGAGAGGAAGGGAGCGGCTCATGAACGCCATCGATTTGCTCGAAGCTCAGCACCGCGAGGTCGAGGACCTCTTCTCGAAGCTCGAGGGGACGAAGGACGCGGCGAAGAGGGAGGCGATCTTCGTGCAGCTCGCGGACTCGCTGGCCATCCACACGACCATCGAGGAGCACCACTTCTACCCGGCCATCCGGGAGAAGGGGGCCGAGGACGGCGCCTTCGAGACCTTCGAGGATCACCTCTCGATCAAGCGCGCCCTCGGCGCGCTGCTCGACGTCGACGTCGACGACGAGACGTTCGAGGAGAAGCTCGAGATCCTGGAGGCCGAGGTCGAGCACCACGTCGAGCAGGAGGAGGGCGATCTGTTCCCGCGCGTCATGCGGCTCTTCGACGAGAACGAGCTCGAGGACGTCGGCGACGCCATGAGCGCCGAGCAGTCGGAGCTCGAGGAGAGGGGCAACGCACGCGAGACGGTGCCCGAGGAGCTGGAGAACCGCGCGCCCGTTTGACGCGGCCGCCCCGTGCACCCGTCGTGGGGGCCGTGCAACGACCTTTTTCGGGCCGCCGCTAGCATCCCCGGCATGACACGAGCTCGGGGCCGGGGGGCGAACGTCGCGTGGTCGGGCCTCTGCGCCGTGGCGCTCGCCGCCGCGTGCTCGAGCAACGAGGCCCCGCCCGCCAAGGCCGGGACGGCCGGCGCGACGGGCGCCGTCTCGGGCGCCGCCGGTTCGACGGGCGCCGCGGGCGCGAGCACGGCGGGCGCCGCGGG
>DASZWW010000112.1:0-1666 GCA_035546175.1 Polyangia bacterium | reverse complement strand
TGGACGCCCTCGCCGAGAACGACGAGGCGCTCGCCGAGATGGCCGCGGCGTACGAGGCGCTCGCGGCGGCGCGCGGCGCGCTCGAGACGTTCACGGCCGACGCGCGCGGGCGCGCCGAGCGCGAGGACCTGCTGCGCTTCCAGCTCGGGGAGCTCGAGGCCGCGGCGCCGCTCGCGGGAGAAGACGAGGAGCTGCGCGTCGAGCTGGCGCGGCTCAAGGGCGCCGAGCGCTTCTTCGCGGCCGCCTCGCGGGGCGAGGACGTCCTCTACGCGGGCGACGGCGCGGTCGCCGAGCGGCTCGCGGCGATCGAGCACGAGCTCGCGCCGCTCGCCGAGCTCGATCCTTCGCTCGCGCCGCTGCGCGAGCGCCTCGAGGGCGCCCGCGCCGTCGTCGAGGACGTCGCGCGCGACCTCGGGCGCTACGCGCGCGGTGTCCGCTCGGACCCGGCGCGCCTCGCCGAGGCCGAGGAGCGCCTGCACCTGCTCCAGCGCCTCTGCCGCAAGCACGGCGGCACGGTCGCCGACCTCGTCGCGAAGCGCGAGGCCCTCGCGCGCGAGCTCGGCGAGCTCGGCTCGTTCGAGGAGGCGCTCGCGGCGCGCAAGGAGGCCGCCGAGCGGGCCGAGGGCCGGGCGCGCGCGGCCGCCGAGGCGCTCTCGAGCGCGCGGCGCACCGCCGGCACGGGCCTCGAGAAGAAGATCGTGGCCACGCTGCGCGAGCTCGGCTTCTCGACCCCCCGGGTCTACGTCGCCGTCGAGGCGCGCGAGCTCGGGCCCTCCGGCGGCGATCACGTCCGCTTCGACTTCGCGCCCAACCCCGGGGATCCGCCGCGGCCCCTGGCGAAGATCGCCTCGGGCGGGGAGCTCTCGCGCGTCATGCTCGCCGTCAAGCAGGCGCTCGCGCGCACGGACCGCGTGCTCACCTACGTCTTCGACGAGGTCGACGCCGGCATCGGCGGCGGCGCGGCCGAGACCGTGGGGCGCAAGCTCAAGAAGATCGCCGCCGACCGCCAGGTCATCGTCGTGACGCACCTGCCGCAGGTCGCGGCCTTCGCCGACGCGCACGTGCGCGTCACCAAGACGGCCGAGCGCGGGAAGACGCGGGTGACGATCGAGGCGCTCGAGGAGGGCGAGCGGGCGGGCGAGCTGGCGCGGATGCTCGCCGGCGCGAACCCTTCGGCCGAGGCCCGGGCGCACGCGGCGGAGATGCTGCGCCGGGCGAGGACCGGCGGGCAGGCCCGAGGGACCCGAGACGGAGCGGACGCCCCGGCTTGAGGCGGATCCCGATTCCAGGAAAGTCGCCTTGCGATCCGCGCGAAATCGCGTCAGAAATTGATTTCTGTCTCGGGCTCGTGTTCCCTGGGGAGCGAGCCCGTCCCCTGGCGGCACCCCGAACAAGGCCCCTCCCGATTGGCATCCAGAAGACGTAAGCGGCGCTCCACCGAGGTGCGCAACTCGGTGCGGTTGGGCGTCGTGCTGGCCGCGCTCGTCGGCATCAACGTGTACGTCTTCTTCTTCAACCGGGGGACGGCGCCGAAGGACGTCCTCAACCTCCAGTCCACGTCGAAGACGATGGAGGGCACGCGGCACGAGCTCCTCGCCAAGGACGCGACGAAGGCCCGGACGCTCCTCGCGTCGTCCAGCCCCGCGCCGGCCGCCGCGAAGCCGGC
>DASZWW010000111.1:0-12964 GCA_035546175.1 Polyangia bacterium | reverse complement strand
CACGACACCGGCCACGCGCTCGTGGACGATCGTGGCCGCCGGGTCGACCGGCGGCGGGTCCACCGGCGTTGGGTCCACCGGCGGCGGCACGACCGGCGGCGGCACGACCGGCGGCGGCACGCTGGGGTTCTCCGCGGTGGGAGTCGGAACGACGGCCTGCGTCTCCGCGGCGGCCGGATCCGGCTTGTGGTGCGTCCAGGCGACGATCACCACGGCGATGACCGCCGCGGCGGCGAAGGCGATCGTCGCCCGCACGAGGAGCTTGTTGGACCGCGGCTCGGGCTCGAGCTCGTCGTTGACCGGCTGGCTGTCGAAGAAGCGCGAGTCCCCCTTCGAGAACGCCGTCGGCATGGGCTCCGTGGCGATCGCCCGGGCGGGCGTCCCGGCGACGCTCGTCGGCGCGACGGCCCGGACCTCGGCCTGGCGCTGCTCCTCCTCGGGGATGGCGGGCAGGTCGGGGAGGTGCAGGTCGTGGCCGAGCAGCGTGCCCTTGAGGCGGTCGTCGATCGAGACGGGCATCGCGCTCGGGGCGCCCGCCGCGGCGGAGAGCGCGTGGCCGTGCGCCGTGCCGCGCGCGCGGATCAGCTCCGACTGCGCGGCCGCGGCGAGGGACGAGGGATTGACCGGCGTGGGCAGCCCGACGACCGCCATGCCCTCCTTGAGGGTGGGCATGCTCGCGGCGCTGCCGGGCGACGGGAAGTTGAACCCGGGGACGCCGTCGCGCAGGGTCGTCGGCGCGGGCGACGTGGGGATGGGGCCGAGCGGCTCGTCGAGCGAGCGCAGCTTCTTGAGGCCCTCCGCGACCTTGTCCTCGTCGACCAGCGCGGCGCCCGGACCGAGCGCCGGCAGGGTGCCCGCCCGGATCGTCGGCGTCGCGCTCGGCCCCGCGTACATCGGCATCTTGTCCGTCGGCCGGACCGACGGCGTCTTGTCGCCCGGCTTGCCGATCGCCGGGTCGGACGTGTCCGCGCCGAGCTCGTGCCGGCCCGACTCGTCCTCGCCGATTCCTGTGAGGGTCTTTCCCGCCATCGTTCGTCGACCGGCCTGATTTTAGACCAAGATCCGCGAAAAGACCGAGATATACTACATGTCGTCCCGCTCGGGGGGCCGGCGCACCGGCCCTCTCGGCGGGCCTCGTCGGCCACCGCCCGGACCAGGCATGCGCGTCTGCTTCGTCGTCAACAACGTCCGGACCCAGAAGGCGACCTACACGACGCTCTGCCTGGCCTTCGCCGGGTACCGGCGCGGTCACGACATCGCCTTCGCGTCCGTCGACGCCTTCTCGCAGGGGGAGGGCTCGGACATCGTCGCCGAGGTGGTCCGCCCCAAGCCCGGGCGCCTGCGCGACGCAGCAGCGTATGCCCGCGCCCTGACCGTGCCGGCGGCGCCCCGCGAGGACGCGCGGCTCGCCGACTTCGACGTCGTCTTCCTGCGCAACAACCCCAACGCGGGCGCGAGCGACGGCGACGCCTTCAACCCGGCCCTCGACTTCGGGCGCCGGCTCAAGTCCCAGGGCGTCCTCGTGGTCAACGACCCCGACGGCCTGTCCCGCGCCGGCTCGAAGATGTACCTGGCCGGTTTCCCGGCCGAGCTGCGCCCGCGCACGCTCATCACGCGGTCGATCGAGCGCGTGCGCGCGTTCCTGCGCGAGCTCGACGGGGCCGCCATCATCAAGCCCCTCGCCGGGTTCGGCGGGCAGAACGTCTTTTACGTCGCGCGCGGGCAGACGGCGAACCTGCCGCAGATGATCTCGACGGTGCGGCGCGACGGCTACGTCATCGTGCAGGAGTTCCTGCCCGCCGTGGCCAAGGGCGACAAGCGGGTGCTCCTGCTCGGGGGCGCGCCCCTGCGCGTGGGCGACACCGTCGCGGCCTACAAGCGCATGCGCCCGCGCGACGACATCCGCAACAACATGCACGTCGGCGGCTCGCGGCGGCCGGCCGACTTCACGGACGCCGAGCAGCGCATCTGCGATCTCCTGCGCCCGCGCCTCACGGCCGACGGCCTCTACCTCGTGGGCGTGGACCTCGTGGGCGACAAGATCCTCGAGATCAACGTCTACGCGCCGGGCGGCGTCCACAACATCAACGAGCTCTACGGCATCGACGTCGGCACGGCCGTCATCCGCGACCTCGAGCGCAAGGTGGAGCTGCGCGGCGTCTACCGCGACGGGATCCCGGCCCACGTGTTCATGCGCACCTGAGCCTAGGGGAAGATCACGGCTTCGTTCTGCGTCGGCAGCTCGTTGCGGCGCGGCGTGGCGGTCCCGCTCGGGGAGCGGACCTCGAACCGGTCGAACGCGTACGGGAGGCCTTCGGAGGCCATCGAGGGGCCGTCACTGAGCTGGAAGTGGAGGTGGGGCTCGGTCGAGTTGCCCGAGTTCCCGACGAGCCCCAGCGCCTGACCGCGCCGGACGTGCTCGCCGAGCTTCGCGCGCAAGCTGCCGGGCTGGAGATGGCAGTATGTGGCGAACCGCCCGCCGCCGATGTCGATCGTCACGAAGTTTCCGCAGAGGGTCTCGAGGGTGATGGGGACGGCGCGCGAGTCGAGGCCCGGAACGTTCTCGGGGATGCCGTCCTTCGTCGCCGCGACGGCTCCGTCGGCGACGGCCAGCGCCTCGGCGCCGTAGGCGTGGTGGCTGGCGTTGGACCGGGGGTCGCCCTCGAAGATCCGACCGTCGCGGCCCCGGCGAACCCAGTCGATGGCGAAGCGCTGGGCGATGGCCGCCCGGCCCCCCACGAGGAGGATGGCGCGCCGGTGGATGGAGTCGTTCGAGGGACCGTTGAGGGCGATCCACTCGCCGCGCAGCGGGGGGCCGACCGTGGGGACGTCCCTCGCGACGACGAGGCGGGGGACGCGGCTGACGAGCTCGGTGCCGTCGCCGAGCTTCACGGCGATCTCGTGCTCGAGCGCCGCTGGCGGCGGCGCGGACCCCTCGACAGAGGCCCATACGAAGACGACCGCGCGCAGCCCGGGGCCCAGCTTGAGCTTGTCCAGGCCGACGACGCTCGGAAGGCCGGGCCGCGACAGCGCCCCGGCGAGCGCCGTCCCCTCGTATCGCACGAGCGAGGTCCTCGTCTCGGCGTCCAGCGCCTCCACGCGGACCAACGTCAGGCTCTGCGGGCTGAAGTTCGTGACGTGGAGCTCGTAGACGAGGTGCGCCTTGCCGTCGGCGCGAAAGGCGGTGGGGGCCTTGGGGACGGCGACGTCGAGCGGGACGTCGAGGGGCCTCGAGGGGGCGGCGGCCGCGCCGGTCGCCAGCGCGAGCGCGCCCAGCAGCCCCGCCGTCGGTGCTCCCCGCATGTCGCCCTCGCCGCCGCCCGTTCCGCCCGCGCGCTAAGTCTGCAGGTGCAGCGGGAGGCCCTTCTCGATCGACTCGACGGCGCCGTCGGAGACGAGGTGCCAGATGTGGCGGAGCTGGGCCTCGATGACCGTGCCCTCGTCCTCGTCCTCCTCGTCCTCCTCGTCTTCCTCGTCTTCGTCCTCGTCCTCGTCCTCGCCGTCGACGTCGAGCTCCTCGCGCATCTCCTCGAGCACGTCGAGCAGGGCCTGCGTCGAGGCGACGCGGTAGTCGCCCACGGTGACGCGGCCCTCGAACTCGATGGGCAGGTAGATCTCGGCGCCCAGATCGTGCGCGTCGAGGCGGTCGAGGAACTCGGTGAGCGCCTCCTCGGAGAGGCGGGCCGCGATCGTGTGGGAGACGTTCTCGTCCACGCGGGCGACGGCCGGCGCGCCCACGTCCTCGAGGAGCTTCGACAACGTCTTCATCTCCTCGTCGTCGAGGCGGTGCGAAAGCGGAGCGAGCTCGATCTCGGCCATGGCCTCCTACCGTGCCGCACCGGACCACCGGCGTCAATGCGGGGTCCGGTTCTAGATATTCGCTGGTAGAGTGACGGCCCAATGAACGAGTCCCTGGCGCCCCGGTTCGCGAGCGCCCGCGAGAAGGCGGCCGCGTCCGTGAGAGCGGGCGGCAACGGCATCGAGATCGCCCGCGAGCTGTCGCGCGACGTCGACGTGCTGGTCGCCGAGGCCGCCGGCCCCGAAATCGAGAAGTGCCCGACCCCCGTCGCCATCCTCGCGACCGGGGGCTTCGGGCGGTCGGAGCTGGCGCCATACTCCGATCTCGACCTGCTCGTGCTCTGCGCGGAGCGCCCCGGCGCCGACGTGCAGAAGCTCGCCGAGGCGATCCTCTATCCGCTCTGGGACGCCAAGGTCGACGCCGGGCACGCCGTGCGCTCGTTCGAACAGGCGCTCGCGCTGCCCGCCACGGACCTCGCGGCCGCGACGGCGCTGCTCGACGCGCGCTTCCTCGTGGGCGACGCGGCCCTCGCCCAGCGGTTCATGGGCGCCTTCCGGGCCCGCATCGCCGAGACCGCGGCCGAGGACTTCGTGGCGCGCCTGCGCGCCGAGCAGCGGGCGCGCCACAGCCGCTTCGGCGACACGATCTTCCTGCTCGAGCCCGACCTCAAGAACGGGCCGGGCGGCATGCGCGACCTCTGCGTGGGCCGCTGGGCCGCGCAGGCGCGCTTCGGCACGGCCGACGCGCGCGAGCTCCAGGCGAAGGGGGTCATGACGGGGCGGCTCGCGACGGCGTTCGTCGCGGCGACCGAGTGGCTCCTGCGCGTGCGCATCGCCATGCACGCCGCGGCGGGGCGGCGGCAGGACCACCTGCGCTTCCCCATCCAGGAGGCCGTGGCGCCCATCCTGTGCCCCGAGGCGCGCGACCTCGGCGGCGTCATCCGGCCGGCCGTGCACCCGGCCGTCGAGGCCCTCATGCACCAGTACCACGCGCACGCGAAGCTCATCCGCAACGAGACGGAGCGGCTCCTGCAGCGCGCGTCGGCGCCCGCCGAGCGCAAGCGCACGACGGGGCCCATCTTCATCCGGCCGGGCGCCGGCGCCGACAAGCACTTCGTGGTGCGCGAGGGCCAGCTCGAGGTCATGGACGAGAAGGTGTTCGAGCGCCAGCCGTCGGAGATGATCCGCGCGTTCTCGCTGGCCATCGATCTCAACCTCGGCATCGCGCTCGGCACGCGCGAGCTCATCGGCGAGCACGCCGCCTCGCACGCGGCGGCGCTGCGCGACGACGTCGACGCGGGCTCGCGCTTCGTCGAGCTGCTCTGCGATCAGCGGGACACGGCCAACCCCTCGCGCCTCGAGCAGATGCAGGACCTCGGCGTGCTGGCGGCGCTCATGCCCGAGTGGGAGCCCTCGACGGGCCGCGTGCAGCACGACATCTATCACGTCTACACCGTCGACCAGCACGCGCTCTACGCCGTGGGCCGCCTGCACGCGCTCGCGCGCGGCGACCACTCCGATCACTTCCCCGTGCCCACGGAGACGATCCAGGAGGTCAAGAACCGCACGGCGCTCACGCTCGGCACGCTGCTCCACGACGTCGGCAAGCCCTACGGCAGCCCGCACAGCGAGATCGGCGCGGGGCTGGCGGTGACGATCTGCCGGCGGCTCGGGCGGCCCGACGAGGACCTCCGCCTCATCGAGTTCCTCGTGCGGCAGCACCTCGTCATGGGCCAGATGTCGCAGCGGCGCGATCTCGACGACCTCGGCATGATCGCCGACTTCGCGACCCTGTGCCGGGACGAGGAGAGCCTGCGCCAGCTGTACCTGCTGACGTTCTGCGACCTCGCCTCGGTCTCGCCCGACGCCCTCACGGGCTGGAAGGAGACGCTGCTGCGCGAGCTCTACTCGCGGACGATGACGTACATGCGGCGCGGGCCCGACCTGCTCGGCGCCGATCGCGCCGAGATCGTCAAGCGCCGCCAGCACCGCGCGGCGCGCATGCTCGGCGAGGCGCGCTCCGACGCCGACCTCGAGACGCTCTACGTGGGCCTGCCCGACCGCTACTTCGCGGAGAACACGGCCAAGCGCATCGCCGCGCACATGGAGCTGCTGCGCTCGCGGCGCGAGCGGCTGCAGAGCTCGATCATCGAGGTCGTGCACCAGAAGCGGCTCGGCATCACCGAGATGGTGCTCGCCGCCCGCGACACGCCCGGCCTCCTCGCCGACGTCGCGGGCGTGCTGTACGCGAACCGCATCGAGGTCGTCGACGCCGCGATCTACTCGCGCGCGCCCTCCGACCCCAAGGATCCCGCCGAGGCGCTCGACGTCTTCCGCGTGCGCGACTCGATGGGCCAGGCCGTGATGGACGAGGGACGCTGGCGAAAGGTCCGCCAGGAGCTCGAGGCCGTGCTGTCCGGCAAGATGAAGCTGACCGACCTCGTCGCGACACGGCCCAAGACCGATTCGGTGGTGGCCTGGAAGACGCCGGCGGTGCCCACGGAGCTCAAGGTCGACAACGGCGTCTCGCGCGACTTCACGGTCGTCGAGGTCATCACCGAGGACCGCCCGGGCGTGCTCTACGCCATCACGCGCACGCTGGCCGCCGAGGGCCTCGACATCCACCGCTCGAAGATCGCGACGGAGGCCAACCGCGCCATCGACGTCTTCTACGTGCGCGACAAGGCGACCGGCGCGAAGGTCATCGACGACGATCGCCTCGCGACCCTGCGCGCGGCGCTTCTCGCGTCGCTGCCGCAGATGTAGGCTCGCGCCATGCTCGCCGTCGCCCTGGCCCGGGTTGGCCTCCTCCTCGTCGTCGCCCTGGGCGGTCCGGAGGCGGGGCCGGGCGCCGCGCCGCTCCTCGAGAAGGGCGAGCGCCTGTTCAAGCAGGGCGACACGGCGGGGGCCATCGCCGCCTTCGAGCAGGCCGCCAGGGCCGATCCCAAGGACGCGCGCCCGCACTACCTGCGGGGCGTGGCGCTCGAGAAGAAGGGCGACGCCGCGGGGGCCGCCGAGGCGTACCGGCAGGCCATCGCGCGCAAGGCCGACTTCCCCGAGCCCCACAACAACCTCGGCGCGCTGCTGCTCGCGAAGGGCGACGCCGCGCGCGCCGCGACCGAGCTCGAGGCGGCCGTGCGCGCCAAGCCCGACTACGCCGAGGCGCAGTACAACCTCGGGGTGGCGCGGGACGCGCTCGGCAAGAAGGCAGAGGCCGTCGCGGCGTACAAGGAGGCCGCGCGGCTCAAGCCCGCGGACGCCGCCTACCGGCTCAACCTCGGCGCGGCGCTGCGCCGCGCGGGCGACGTCGACGGCGCGCTCGCGTCGCTCAAGGAGGCGACGCGCCTCGCGCCCGGCGACGCGGTGGCCTGGGCCGACCTCGGCATGATCCTGTCGGACAAGAGGTCGTACGATCCCGCGCAGGCGGCGCTCGAGAGGGCCACGAAGCTCAAGCCCGACTTCGCCCTCGCCTGGAACCGCCTCGGGCGCGTCGAGCTGCGGCGCGGGCGGCTCGCCGAGGCCGTCGCCGCCGGCGAGCGCTCGCGCAAGCTCGAGCCCCGGAACGCCGCCTTCGCCGCCGACCTCTGCCGCGCGCTCTTCGAGAAGAAGGAGCCGGCGAAGGCCGTCGCCGAGTGCCGCAGCGCCGTCGAGCTCGAGCCCGGCAACCCGCTGGCCCGCTACGAGCTCGGCAAGGCGCTCGTCGCGCAGGGCGACTGCAAGGCGGCGCGCGCCGAGCTCGCCCGCTTCAAGGCGCTCCCGGGCGTCAAGCCCGAGGCCGCCGCCCAGGCCGACGCCATCGCCGCGAGCTGCGCCAAGTAGCCCGGGCGGCGCCGGCTACTTCGTCCCCACGGCGACGAGCAGCTCGCACGGCCCCTCGAAGCGGCCGCCGTCCTCGAAGCGGGTGAGCGCGGTCGCGACCTCCGCCCAGGCGGCGTCACGGCCCGCGCGGTCCAGCGACGAGAGCATCTGGTGGAGCGCGCCGAAGGACTCCTGCTCGAAGCGCAGGCACTCCGCGGCCGAGGAGAGCCGGAGCGGCGCCGGCGCCGCCTCGACGACGACGTCGCGGAAGCCGGCGCGCGTGAACGCGTCGGCGAGCACGCCGGGGCCGCCGAGGCTGAACGGGCCGGGCTGGCCGGGCAGGGGCGGCCCCAGCTTGGCGTGCCGCCGAACGATCGACACGGGGACGCTGAAGAAGCCGTTCCGCTCGGCGGTGGAGTAGACGATGGCGGCCACGCGCCCGCCCGGCACGAGCACGCGGCGCATCTCGCCGAGGGCCCGCTGCTGATCGGGGAAGTAGATGAGGCCCACGCGCGAGATCACGACGTCGAAGGCGGCGTCGTCGAGGGCGAGGTTCTCGCCGTCCATGGCCCGGGTCTCGACGTTCCTGAGGCCGGCGCGGCTCGCCTCCTTCGCCGCGTAGGCGAGGATCTCGGGCGACAGATCGGTCGCCAGCACGCTGCCCTGCGGGCCCACGCGCGAGGCGGCCTGCAGCGTCTGGTCGCCCGCGCCCGCCGCGACGTCGAGCACGCGGCACCCGGCGCCCACGCGCGCGAGGTCGAGCATCCGCTCGGTGGCGGGGCCGAGCCACGCGCGGAGCGTGGGGCCCCAGCGGTCCCACGCCTCTGCCGCCGCGTCCCACTGCTCGCGGGTCGTTCGCTTGTAGGCCAGCGGGTCGAACTTCGTCTGCGCTTGCGTCGTCATGATCGGGCCTCCCTTCGGCTCTCGACGGTGAAGCTACCGCGGGGCGCGGCGCCGCGGTGCTGGCGAGTTCTCAACCGTCGTTGAGCGCGGCTCACATCGGCGGGTCGGACGCTCACCACGAGCGCTTGCGCGGCCGCTCCGGCAGGCCGAAGCCGCGGGCCGTCTCCTTGACGAGCGCCCGCAGCCACGCGTGCGCCGGATCGCCGTCGAAGCGCTCGTGCCAGTAGGCCTCCTCGGGGTAGGTGGGCAGATCGAGGGGCGGCCGCAGCACCTGGAGCGGCACCAGCTCCGCGAAGTAGCGCACGAGCATGCTCGGCCCCGTGAGGAGGAGGTCGGTGCGCGCGACGACGAGGGGCGCCGCCATGAAGTAGCGGACGCGCGCGGCGACGCGGCGCCGCTTGCCGAGCTTGGCGAGCGCCTCGTCGATCCACGTGGGCCCCGCGTCGTCGCCGAGGGTGATGAGCAGGTGCGGCGTCTTCACATACGTCGCGAGGTCGAGCGCGCCGTCGATGTCCGGGTGGCCCCGGCGGGCGGCGCAGGCGAAGCCCTCCGTGCACAGGTCGAGGCGTCGGATGCCGGGGGCCTCGTCGACGATGGCGCCGAGGGCGAGATCGACCTCGCCCGTCTCGAGGAGCCAGGCGTTCCCGCGCCGGGCGCTGGGCACGATCTCGAGGGAGATCCCCGGCGCCTCGCGCGCGGCGGCGGCGACGAGCTGGGGCAGGAGCAGCGTCGCGAGGAAGTCGGGCGCCGCGATCACGAAGTGGCGGCTCGCCGTCGCCGGCTCGAACGACGCGCCGCCGCGCAGGATCCGCTCGACGTCGCCGAGCACCGTGTGCAGCGGCCCCACGAGCGCCTCGGCCCGCGGCGTGAGCACCATGCCCCGCCCCGAGCGGACGAGCAGCGGGTCGTCGAGCAGCTCGCGCAGCTCCGAGAGGGAGTGGCTCATGGCCGACGGCGTGACGCGCACCTTCTTCGCGGCGCCCGTGACGCTGCGGTGGCCGAGCAGCCCGTCGAGCGCGACGAGCAGGTTGAGGTTGACGTTCGCGAGATCGAGGCGGCTCATGGGCCGGAGCATCGCATGAGGCCCCGCGCGCCCGAGTTATCCACAGGCTCGGCGCGTTCTTTGCTAGGTCTGCCCTTGCCGGGCCCGACACCGGTCGGCTAATCTCCCGAGATGCTGCCGGACGGTCACCTCGAAGAAGCGCTCACGTTCGACGACGTCCTCCTCGTCCCCGCCGAGAGCGACGTGATCCCGAAGGACGTCGACGTCCGCACGCAGCTGACCTCGGGTGTCCGCCTCGCGATCCCCATCGTCTCGTCGGCGATGGACACGGTCACCGAGGCCGCGACGGCGATCTGCATGGCGCGCGAGGGCGGCATCGGCGTCCTCCACAAGAACCTCTCGATCCCCGAGCAGGCGCTCGAGGTCACGAAGGTCAAGAAGGCCGAGTCGGGCGTCGTCGTCAACCCGGTGACCGTGGCGCCCGAGCAGAAGCTCGCCGCCGCGGTCGAGCTCATGAAGCGGCACGAGATCTCCGGCCTGCCCGTGGTCGCGGCCGACGGCCGGCCGGTGGGGATCCTCACGAACCGCGACATCCGCTTCGAGCGCAACCTCGACCAGCCCGTCTCGGCGATGATGACGAGGAAGCTCATCACGATCGCCGAGGGCACGTCGATCGACGCCGCCAAGGAGCTGCTCCACAAGAACCGCATCGAGAAGCTGCTGGTCATCGACGGCGGGGGCTTCCTCAAGGGCCTCGTCACGATCAAGGACATCGAGAAGGCTCAACGGCACCCCTTCGCGGCGAAGGACGAGCTCGGCCGACTGCGCACGGGCGCCGCCGTCGGCATCGGCGCCGACCGCGACGAGCGCGTCGACGCGCTCGTGAAGGCGGGCTGCGACGTCATCTGCATCGACACGGCGCACGGCCACTCGAAGAACGTGCTGCAGGCGGTGGCCGACGTGCGCAAGAACTTCCCGCGCGCGCAGATCATCGCGGGCAACGTCGCGACGGGCGAGGGCGCGCTCGCGCTCGCCAAGGCCGGCGCCGACGCGGTCAAGGTGGGCATCGGCCCCGGCTCGATCTGCACGACGCGCGTCGTCGCCGGCGTGGGCGTGCCGCAGATCCGCGCCATCACCGACTGCGCGAAGGCGCTGCGCGGCCAGAACGTCACCGTCATCGCCGACGGCGGCATCAAGTACTCGGGAGACGTCGCCAAGGCCATCGCGGCGGGCGCGCACTCGGTCATGATCGGCAGCCTCTTCGCCGGCACCGACGAGGCGCCCGGCGAGCTCATCCTCTACCAGGGGCGCAGCTACAAGATGTATCGCGGCATGGGCTCGCTCGGCGCGATGCGCGCCGGCAGCAAGGACCGCTACTTCCAGAGCGACGTCGCGAGCGACGCCAAGTTCGTGCCCGAGGGCATCGAGGGCCGCGTCCCGTACCGCGGGTCGCTCTCGCAGTCGCTCTACCAGCTCATCGGCGGGCTCAAGGCCGGCATGGGCTACACCGGCTGCCACACGATCGAGGAGCTGCGCACGAAGGCGCGCTTCCTGCGCGCGACGGCCATGGGCCTGCGCGAGTCGCACGTGCACGACGTCATCATCACCAAAGAGGCGCCCAACTACCGGGTGGAGCAGTGAGCAGCCCGACCGCGACGGCCCGCCGCGATCTCATCCTCATCCTCGACTTCGGCTCGCAGTACACCCAGCTCATCGCGCGCCGCGTGCGCGAGCAGAAGGTCTACTCGGAGATCCACCCCTTCAACGTCCCCATCGCCAAGATCCGGGAGCTCGCGCCGCGCGGGATCATCCTCTCGGGCGGGCCGTCGTCGTCGTACGACGCGGGCGCGCCGCGCATCTCGACGGAGCTCTACGACCTGGGCGTGCCCGTGCTCGGCATCTGCTACGGCGTGCAGCTCACGGCGCTGCTGCTGGGGGGCCAGGTCGCGCCGGCGGCGCGCCGCGAGTACGGCCGCGCGACGCTCAAGATCAAGGACGCGAGCGATCTCTTCCACGGCTTCCACCCGGGCGAGGACATCTCCGTCTGGATGAGCCACGGCGATCGCATCGAGGCGCTGCCGGGCGGCTTCGCGGTCTCGGGCGAGAGCGCCAACTGCCCCGCGGCGGCCGTCGCGGCGCCGGCGCGCAAGTTCTGGGGCGTGCAGTTCCACCCCGAGGTCGCGCACACGCCGAGGGGCGCCGAGATCCTCGCGAACTTCCTCTTCCGCATCTGCGGCTGCCAGCCGACCTGGACGATGGCCAGCTTCGTCGACGAGGCCGTCGGCGCCGTCAAGAAGGTGGTCGGCGACAAGGGCCGCGCCGTGTGCGGGCTCTCGGGAGGCGTCGACTCGTCGGTCGCGGCCGCGCTCGTGCTGCGCGCCATGGGCGAGCGGCTCACCTGCATCTTCGTCGACACGGGGCTGCAGCGCGCCAACGAGGCCGCGCAGGTCGAGTCGCTCTTCCGCGACGCCTTCAAGGCCGACCTGCGCGTGGTCGACGCGAGCGAGCGGTTCCTCGGCAAGCTCGCCGGCGTCACCGACCCCGAGCGCAAGCGCAAGATCATCGGCGCCGAGTTCATCGCCGTCTTCGAGGAAGAGGCCAAGAAGGTGGGCGGCGCCGACTTCCTCGTGCAGGGCACGCTCTACCCGGACGTCATCGAGTCCGTCTCGCACAAGGGCCCGTCGGCGACGATCAAGTCGCACCACAACGTGGGCGGCCTGCCCGAGCGCATGCGCCTCAAGCTCATCGAGCCGCTCCGCGAGCTCTTCAAGGACGAGGTGCGCGAGCTCGGCGCCGCGCTCGAGCTGCCCCGCCACGTGCTCTGGCGCCAGCCCTTCCCTGGTCCGGGCCTGGCCGTGCGCGTCCTCGGCGAGGTCACGCGCGGCGGCTGCGACGTGCTGCGCGCCGCGGACGTCATCATCGAGGAGGAGATCCGCGCCGCGGGCCTCTACGAGTCGATCTGGCAGTCGTTCGGCGTGCTCCTGCCCGTGCGCACCGTCGGCGTCATGGGCGACGAGCGCACCTACGCGAACGTGCTGGCGCTCCGCGCCGTGCACTCGAAGGACGGCATGACGGCCGACTGGGTGCCGCTGCCGTACGACCTGCTCGCGACCATCTCCTCCCGGCTCGTCAACGAGGTCAAAGGGATCAACCGCGTGGTCTATGACGTCTCGTCGAAGCCTCCCGCGACGATCGAGTGGGAGTAGGGCGGCGCTCGTCGTCGTCGCGCGGGCGGCGCTCGTCGTCCTCGCGCGGGCGGCGCTCGTCGTCGCGCTGACGGCGGCGGCGGCGGGCGGCGAGGAGGCGGGCGCCCCGCTCGTCGAGCGCCGCGAGGGGGTCGAGATCGACTGGCGCGCGGGCACGCTCACCGCGAACGGCGGGTCGGCGGCCGATCTCCACATGCCGGGCGCCGAGGTCGCGCGCGCGGGCTCGGTCCGCCGCGCCCAGGCGGCGGCGCGCGAC
>DASZWW010000110.1:0-18375 GCA_035546175.1 Polyangia bacterium | reverse complement strand
CGCAGGGCACGGCCGGCGCGGGCGGCAACGGGGGCGCCGGGGGCGCGCCGCCACCCGCCTGCGGCCCGAAGAGCTGCGCCAACGGCTGCTGCGACCCCACGGGCAAGTGCATCACCACGGCGCGCAACAACCAGCGCTGCGGCACCGGCGGCGCGGCCTGCGCGGCCTGCGGAGGCTGCCTCCTCTGCAACGCCGCGAGCGGCGCCTGCGACGTCGACCCGTCGTCGACCTGGGACATCGTCTGCGGCTCGGCGAGCATCAAGCCGACGCAGCCCAACGGCGCGACGTGGGACCCGCACACGCCGACGTCCGACGGGACGGCGCCCGATCCCTTCTGCCAGTTCGAGATGCCGGCCAACACGACGAACGGCGCCTCGAGCCCGACGCTCAGGGACACGTTCACGCCCATGTGGAACTACGACGTGACGCCGAACGGGAAGGCCATCAAGGCGTCGGATCTCATGTCCACGGCCAAGACCTGGCGCCTCTGGATCGGTGACGACGACGGCTGCACGGCGCGCGGCTGCGTGGGCCAGGAGATCTGCGAGATCGACCAGCCGCTCGAGGCGAGCGCGTTCACCGCCGGCCAGGTCACCCGCCAGAACCTCGGCAGCTGCCTGTCGGTGACCGTCAAGCTCGTCTGCGAGCCGTAGCGGGCGCCGCGCGGGCTCAGCCGGCCACGGCGAGGCGGCGCGCCGGCGGCGGCGACGGCGCGCGCACCACGGGCGCGGGGACCTCGGCGAGCGCGGCCTTCCAGTCGGCGAAGCGGCCGCCGGCGCGCGTCGCCCGCGCGGCCGCCAGGCCCGCGGCGAAGCCGCCCTGGGCGAGGCGGTACTCCACCCAGGCCCACTTGGCCGACGTCGGACGGAGCTCGACGCGCCCGCGCACGGCGGCGCGCAGGCGGGCGAGGCGGGCGTCGATGACCTCGATGGCCTCGAACGGCGCCTCGTCGAGGGGCGTGTTGCGCTTGGCGACGAAGGGCGCGATGCCGAAGGCGACGCGCGGGGCGACGCGCGCGAGCTCGAGCCCGAAGCGGCCGAGCTCGTCGAGGTCGGCGTCGGTCTCGCCGGGCAGTCCGACCATCATGTAGAGCTTGAGCTGTCGCAGGCCATGATCGCGACAGAGCTGGGCGGCGCGCAGCAGGTGCCGCTCCTTGGTCTTGCGCTGGATGACGTCGCGCATGCGCTCGGAGGCGCCGTCGGAGGCTGTCGTGAGCGTCTCGTAGCCGCCGCGCCTGAGCAGGCCCACGATCTCGTCATCCAGGCGATCGGCGCGCAGGCTCGAGATGCCGACCTGCCGACCGGTGTCGACGAGGTGGCGCAGGATCTCCGGCAGGCCGGGGTGGTCGGTCACGGCGGCGCCCACGAGGCCCACGCGGCGCGCGTCGGCGGGGATGAGGCTCTTGACGCGCGCGGGCTCGACGAGGCGCATGCCGCCGTTCGTCGACCGGCGCATCACGCAGTAGGTGCAGCCGCGGTGGCAGCCGCGCTCCGGCTCGATGAGGAACATGTCGCGCAGCTCCATGTGCGGCGTGCGGATCTGCGAGCGGGCCGGCAGGTCCTCGTCGGGCGCTTTGGCGATGGCGGGGAGCGCCTCGCCGTGGCGCGCCGGCACGTAGAAGCCCGGGCGGGCCGCGAGGTCGGCGAGCAGGGCGCCCCGATCGCGCGCGCCCAGCACGGCCTCGACGAGCACGGGCAGGAGCCGCTCGGCCTCGCCGAGGAGCATGACGTCGGCGTAGGGGCCGGCGGGCACCGGGTTCGAGAACGTCAGCGGGCCGCCCATGACGACGAGGGGCTGCCGGCCACGGCCCGCCGCGCGCTCCTCGGCGAGCGCGGGAATGCCGGAGAGATCGAGGCAGTCCACGACGCCCGCGAGCTCGAGCTCGTAGGCGAGCGAGAACGCGATGACGGGGAAGTCGCCCACGGGGCGCGCCGACTCGTACGTGCAGAGGGGCTCGCGCGTCTGGCGGGCCGCGCGGGCGTCGTCGGGGAGAAAGGCACGCTCGGCCGAGACGCCGGGCAGGGCGTTCAGGCTGCGGTACACCGTCTGGTAGCCGAGCGACGACATGCCGACGGCGTACGGGCTCGGGTACACGAGCGCGATCGGCAGGTCGCCCTGCTTGCGCAGGGTGCCGATCTCGGCGGCGAGGCGCGCCTCGCGGATCTCACGAAAAGACTGCATCTCGGCCGCTGCGGGGCCCCCATTGTACGTCACTCGGCGGCGTCGCGCCCGGATCCGGCGGGCGCCGGCGCGCCGTGGCCCGTCATCTGCAAGCGGTAGAGCAGGGCGTAGTGGCCGCCGCGCGCGAGCAGCTCGTCGTGCGTGCCCTCCTCGGCGACGCGGCCGGGGTGGAGGACGACGATGCGCGACGCGCGCTGCACCGTCGAGAGGCGGTGGGCGATGACGATCGACGTGCGCCCGCGCATGAGCTCGCCGATGCCGCGCTCGATGACGCGCTCGGTCTCCGGGTCGGCGCTCGCCGTCGCCTCGTCGAGCACGAGGATCTCGGGATCGCGCGCGAGGGCGCGCGCGAAGGCGATGAGCTGGCGCTCGCCCGACGAGTAGTTCGCGCCGCGCTCGACGACGGGCGCGTCGAGGCCGCCCGGCCGCCGGTCGATGACGCGGTCGGCGCCCACGCGGCGCGCCGCCTCGAGGAGCCGCGCGTCCGTGAGCGCCGGATCGCCGAGGCCGATGTTGTCGCGCAGCGTGCCCGAGAACATGAAGACGTCCTGGCTCACGACGACGACGCGGCGGCGGAGGGCCTGCTTGTCCAGCGCCCTGACGTCCACGCCGCCCAGGCGGATCGCGCCGCCGCCGATCTCGTAGAGCCGCGGCAGGAGCTTGATGATCGTCGACTTGCCCGCGCCCGTGGCGCCGACCACCGCGAGGGTGGAGCCGCGGGAGATCCTGAGCGAGACGCCGTCGAGGACGGGGCGATCTCGCTGGTAGCCGAAGACGACGTGGTCGAGCTCGATGAGCGGGGGCTCTTCGAGCGAGCTCGGCGCGGGCGGAGCCGCCGCCGCCGGGGCGTCCGGGGACTGCGTGTCCAGGAGGGTGAAGACCCTCTCCGCGGCCGCCATGGCCTGCTGCATGACGGTGTACTTCGTCGAGAGGTCGCGGATGGGCGCGAAGAACTTCTCGAGGTACTGGATGAACATGACGACGACGCCGAAGGTGAGCGTGCCGCGCGCGATGCGACCGCCGCCGTACCAGAGCAGGCTGGCGACGGCGATGGACCCGACGGCCTCGACGATCGAGTAGAGAGAGGCGTCGGCGAAGATCGCGCGCGAGTTCGCCCGCCGGTACTCGACGTTGATGACGTCGAACTCGGCCTCGACCTTGGCCTCGCGCGCGAACACCTGCACGACCTTGATCCCGGAGAGGTGCTCCTGCAGGAAGGCGTTGAGCCGGGCGAGCTTGGCGCGGATCTCGCGGAAGGCGTCGCGCACCCAGCCGCGGAAGTAGGCGGCCACGGCGTAGAGGACGGGGGCCGAGGCCATCGAGAACAGCGCGAGGCGCCAGTCGATCCGGAGGATGACGACGAGGATGAACCCGAGGCGCACGAAGTCGCCGAGGAGGCTCACGAGGCCGGAGGCGAACATCTCGGTGAGCGCCTCGACGTCGCTCGTCAGGCGCGTCATGAGCCGGCCGAGCGGCGTGCGGTCGAAGAACGCCGCCGACAAGGCGAGGACGTGCGCGTGGACCTGCACGCGCAGGTCGTTCATGGCCTTCTGGCCGACGAGCTGCGTGAGGTAGGTCTGCGCGAAGGACGCGAACGACTGCCCGAGGAGCGCGAGCAGGTAGAGGACGCCCAGGCGGTCGAGGCCCGCGAGCCGCCGCACGGCGATGTGCTCGTCGATGGCCTTCTTGAGGAGGTACGGCTGGGCGAGCTCGATGGCCGCCGCGACGGGGAGGAGCGCGATCGACAGGGCGATGAGCGTCCGGTAGGGCCAGACGTAGGTGAAGATCCGGCGCAGCAGCGCGCCGTCCAGCGCCTTGCCGATGGCGTCCTCATGCGCCGTCGTGGACCCCGCGCGGGCGGCCCCCGGGACCCTGCCGCTCACGCGGCGTCCTCGGCGAGCTGCTCGGCGGCGAGCTGCTCGCGGTAGAGCGAGGCGTAGAGGCCGCCCGCCGCGAGGAGCGCCGCGTGCGTGCCGCGCTCGGCGACGCGGCCCGCGTCGAGCACGAGGATCTGGTCGGCGCCCTTGACGGCCGCGACCCGGTGCGAGACGACGATCGACGTCCGCTCGCGCAGGATGGGCGCGAGGCGCGTGAGGATCTCGCGCTCGGTCTGCGCGTCGACGGACGAGAGCGTGTCGTCGAGCATGAGGACGCGCGGGTCCGAGGCGAGGGCCCGCGCGAGCGCGACGCGCTGGCGCTGGCCCCCCGAGAGCGTGATGCCTCGCTCGCCGACGAGCGTGTCCCAGCCGTCGGGCAGGACCGCGACGTCGGGGGCGAGGCCGGCCGCCTCGCCCGCGCGCACGACGCGCGCGCGCAGGGTCGCCTCGTCGAGCGCCGCGGCGTCGCGAACGCCGAAGGCGATGTTCTCGGCCACCGTCGCCGAGAACAGGAATGGATCCTGCGGCGCGTAGCCGAAGAGCCCGCGCAGGCGCGCGAGCGGGAGGCGCGTGACGTCGTGCCCGCCCACGGAGACGGCGCCCGGCGCCACGTCCTGGAGGCGCACGAGCGCGTCGACGAGCGTCGTCTTCCCCGCGCCCGTCGGCCCGACGATGGCCAGGGTCGTGCCCGCCGGGACCGAGAACGACACGTCGTCGAGGAGGCGCCGGTCGTCCAGCGCGACGGTGAGCCCCCGCACCTCGATCGAAGGCTCGAGGGCGTCGGCCGTGAGGGCCGCGTCGGGCGCGGCGTCCCGGACGCGCGGCTCGCTCTCCAGCAACTCGCGCACGCGGGCCCACCCGGCGACGCCCCGCTGCCACAGGCTGATGATCCACCCGAGGGCGATCGTCGGCCAGGAGAGCGCGACGACGTACGCGTTGAAGGCCACGAGCGCGCCCAGCGTCAGGCGCCCCGCGATGACCTGCCGCCCGCCGGCCCAGAGCACGATGAGCGTCCCGGTGCCGGCGAGCATGGCGAAGAGCGGCCCGAGCACGCCGCGCGCGCGCACGAGCCGCAGCGACCGCTCGAGGTACGCGTCGTTGAGGGCGCGGAAGCGCCGGTGGCGCAGCTCCTCGAGCCCGTAGTGCTTGACGACCGCGACGCCCGCGAGGTCCTCCTGGATCGACGTCGACATGTGGCCGAGCTGCTCCTGGATCTCGCGGCTGGCTCGAAAGACCACGCGTCCCGAGAGGCGCGCGAGGACGAGCAGGAGCGGGTAGGGCAAGAGGGCATAGAGCGTGAGCGCCGGCGACAGGCGCACGAGCAGGAAGAGCGTCGAGGCGTAGATGATCGTCGAGTTGACGACGTTCAGCACGCCAGGCCCGAAGAGCCCGCGCACGGCGCCGAGATCGTTCGTGAGCCGCGACATGACGTCGCCCGTGGCGCTCCGCCGGAAGAACGCGGCGTCGAGGCGCACGAGGTGGTGGAAGACGTCGCGCCGCATGACGTACTCGATGTTGCGGGCGGCGTTGAAGATGAGGACGCGAGACGACGTGCGGATCACGCCCTGCAGGACGGCGAACACGGCGATGAGCGCGGCGTCGCGCGCCACGGCCCCGTGCGCGGCGGCGCCGCCAGCGCGGAGCGCGTCGATGGCGTTCTTGAGCAGCCAGGGGATGGCGAGCGCGAGCCCGTTCGTGGCCGCGAGCGCGAGGGCCCCGGCGGCGACCCGACCGGCCTCGGGGCGCATGCGCCCGGGCAGCGTCAACGACGTGTCGTCGCGGGCCGGGGCGGGGGATGCGGGCACGGGGCCAAGTATTCAACACGAAACACGTTCACGCCGCGAGCGCCACGTGCAAACACGCGCGCCGCACGGGGATCTTCGCGATTGAACCGATGAAAGCCTGGGGCTTATAGTTTTCGTCCTTCGACATGAACATCGATGTCTCCACGGCGCTCGCGAACCTGCAGCTCGATCCCGACAACGCGCAGGCGCTCAAGGCCCTCTCGGGCTTGAAGCCGGGGAACGGCGCCGGCGTGGACCCGGAGGCGCTCGCCAAGGCCCTCGCCGACGCCCGCCGCTGGCACCGCGAGCGCGGCGACTTCGAGCTCTGCCTGCAGCTCATCGATCTCGAGCTGGCCTGGACTAAAGAGGCGCCGCGCCGCGCCGATCTGCTGCACGAGAAGGGGCGCCTGCTCTCGGACGAGCTCCTCCGCGGCGAGGCGGGGCTGGCGGCGGTGCAGGAGGCCCTCAAGGCGCACCCCGAGCACGGGCCGTCGAAGGAGTCGGTCGCGCAGATGTCGCTCCTGCGCGGCAACTGGAAGCCGATCTCGAAGCGCTACCTCCAGCAGGCGCAGGAGGCGGAGGCCGCCGGAAAGGACAAGGCGCACGCCGCGAGCCTCTACGTCTCGGTCGCCGAGCTGCTGCTCAAGTACGGCGGCGGCGAGGCGGCGGGCGAGGGCGAGGCGCACCTGCGCAAGAGCATGGAGCTCGATCCGGCCAGCCGCCGCTCCGGCGGCCACGTCGAGCGGCTGCTCCGCGACAAGTCGCGCTGGGACGAGCTGCTGACGCTCTACTCGCAGCGCGCCGAGGCGGCCGGCAACCGCGAGGACCGCGCGCTCGCCGAGGTGCTGGCGGGCGAGGTCGCGGCGAAGGTCGGCAAGAACGACGAGGCGCTCGCGCACTTCAAGCGCGCCCTCGAGGCCAGCCCCCACGAGTCGCGCGCGCTGCGGCCCGTGCGGGAGGCGCTCACCCGCGCCGCCCAGAAGGATCCCCAGCAGTGGGCCGAGCTCGCCAAGGTCCTCGAGGCGGCGGCGCGCACGAAGCGCGGCGAGCAGGACGTGCCGCTCCAGACGGAACTCGCGACGCTGCTCTGGAAGAAGCTGGACGACACGGAGCAGGCCGAGCAGTTCTTCCGGCGCATCCGCAAGGTCGATCCCGCCAACCACGACATGGTCGAGTTCTACCGCGCCTACTACGGCGCCAAGAACGACCAGGCCCGCCTGCTGCAGGTCATCGCCCAGGCGCAGAAGGCGGAGACCGACGTCGAGCGGCGCGTGGCCATGGGCATGGAGATGGCCCGCGCCGCCGAGGCGCGGCCGCAGAGCGCGGAAAAGGCCATCGAGCTGTGGAAGGGGCTGCTGCGCCTCAAGCCGCGGCTGCCGGAGGCCATCGCCTCGCTCAAGACGCTCTACACGAGCACGGAGAAGTGGAACGCGCTGCTCGAGATCCTCAAGGAGGAGCTCGACGCCCTGCCCGCCGAGCGCGTCGACGACAAGGTCGCGCGCCTCCTCGAGATCGTCGCCATCTACCGCGACCGCCTCAACCTCGACGTCATGGTGGTCAACACCTACCTCAGCGTGCTCGCGCTGCGGCCCGATCACCCGGACGCGCTGGCCGCGCTGTCGGCGCGCTACGAGGCGCAGGGGCGCTGGAGCGACCTCATCGGCGTGCTCGGCAAGCAGGCCGAGGCCGAGAAGGACGCCGCGGCGCGCGTGGCGCTGCACCGCCGCATCGCCACGCTCTGGGCCGACAAGCTCGGCAAGCACGCCAACGCCGTGGCGAGCCTCGAGAAGATCCTGGAGGCCGATCCGCGCGACGCCGAGACCTCGGCGAAGCTCAAGGATCTGTACGCCAAGAGCCGCGCCTGGAAGCCGCTGCTCGAGGTCTACCGCCGCGAGCTCCCCCATCATCAAGACGCCGCGACCCGGCGGCCGCGCCTCGTGGAGATGGCGCGCGTGGCGGGCGAGCGCCTCAACGACGTGCGCGAGGCCATCAACCTTTGGAACCAGGTGCTCGCGCTCGAGCCGCGCGACGCCGACGCGCTCGCCGGCCTGGCCACGCTCTACGAGCGCGAGCGGCGGTGGCCGGCCCTCGTCGAGATCCTCGAGCGCCAGCGGCGCAACGTCGAGGGCAACGCCCCGGCCGAGCTGGCCCTCCTCGAGCGGCGCGGCATGCTGCTCTACGAGAAGCTCGGCGCCACCGAGGGCGCGATCGACGTCTTCCGGCGCATCCAGCGGCTCGCGCCCCAGAACGCCCGCGCCCAGCGCGCGCTGCGGGAGATCTACGCGCAGTCGGGCGACTTCGCCTCGCTCGAGACGATGTACGTCGAGCAGGGCGCCTTCGGCGATCTGTGCGACCAGCTGACGTCGCTCGCCGACCGCACCGCCGACATGGGGGCGCGCACGCGGCTGCTCGAGCGCGTCGCGGCCCTCTCCATCGAGAAGCTCAACCAGCCCGAGCGCGCGCTCAAGGCCTACGAGCGCATCCTCACCACGGACCCGCAGAACCGGCGCGCGGCCCTGGCGCTCGTGCCGCTCTACCGCCAGGCCCAGAAGTGGCCGCGCCTGCTCGCCACGTACGAGGCGCTCCTCGGGCCCGCGGCGGCCGACGGCGGCCCCCCGCTCGCCGAGCGGCTCGAGCTCCTCGCGGAGGCGCGCCTCATCTGCGAGCAGCGCCTCGGCTCGAAGGGCCTCGCCTACCAGTGGGCGGCGCGCGCGTTCGAGGCGGCGCCCAAGAACGACGCCGTGCGCGCCGATCTCGAGCGCGTCGCGGGCGAGGCCGACGAGTGGGGCCCGCTCGCGGCCCTCTTCGCCAAGCGCGCCGACGCCACCACCGACGCCGAGGAGCGCCTGTGGCTCCTGCGGCGCGCGCTGCGCGTGAACCAGGCGCGCCTCTACAAGCCCACCGAGGCGCGCGTCTTCGCGGAGCGCATCCTCGCCGAGGTCGGCCAGGACGACGAGGCCGAGGCCGCGCTCGAGCAGATCTTCACGCAGACCAAGGCCTGGCCCGAGCTCGCCAAGCTGCTGCGCGTCCGCGCCGACCGGGCCCCCGACATCAGCCAGCGCGTCGTCCAGCTCTTCAAGATCGCCCAGCTCGAGGAGGAGCGCGTCGGCGACGCCGCCGCCGCGGCGCGCACGCTCGCCGCCATCGTCGAGGCCGAGCCGACGAACGACCGGGCCCTCAAGGCGCTGGCGCGGCTCGCCGAGGCGCGCGGCGACTGGGCGGGCCTCGTCGATGCCCTGCAGCGCGACCTCGAGGTGCGGGGCGGCGACGCCGCCGCGCGCGAGGAGCTGCTGCTGCGCATCGGCCAGATCCAGGAGACCCGCCTGCACGACGCCGAGGCCACCTTCGCGTCCTACCGCGAGGTCCTCCAGGCGAACCCGCTGTCGGCGCCGGCCGTGGCCGGCCTCGAGCGCGTGGCGGGCTCCCGCTCGACGCCCGCCCAGCGCGCCGAGATCGCGACGCTCTGCCTGCCGTACTACGAGCGCGTCGACGACGCGGCCAAGCTCGCCGCCGCGCACGAGGCGCTGCTCGCCGTCGCCGACACGACCGGCGAGAAGGTCGAGCGCCTCGAGCGCCTGCGCGGCCTCTACGCCGGCCCGCTCGCCGATCCCGCCTCGGCCTACCGCGCCGGCCTCGCGCTGTTCGAGCTCGACCCGTCGGACGCCGCCAACCGCGGCCAGCTCGTGGGCTTCGCCGAGGCGGCCGGCAAGACGGCCGACCTCGTGGCGAAGGCGCGCGAGCTCGCGACGGACACGACGGACGCCATCCTGCGCCGCGACCTGCTCGTCACCGTCGCCGAGCTCCAGGAGCAGCGCCTCGGCAACACGGGCGACGCCGAGCAGGCCTACGTCGAGATCCTCTCCGTCGAGCCGCTCAACGTCGGGGCGTTCACCGCCCTCACCCGCATCTTCCGGGGCGCGCAGCGCTGGGCCGACCTGCGCTCGCTCCTCGACCTCCGCCAGGGCGCGACGCTCGAGCCGCGCGAGCGCCTCGATCTGCTGGCGCAGATCGCCGAGATCGACGAGCAGGGCCTCGACGACGCCCCCCACGCCGTCGCGACCTACGAGAAGATGCTGGAGCTCGATCCGGCGGACATGCGGGCCCACCGCGCGCTCGACCGGCACTACGCCGCGGCCGAGCGCTGGCGCGATCTCGAGGAGCTGCTCGGCACGCGCGTCTCGTTCGCGACGCCGGCCGAGGTGGCCGAGCTCGAGTTCCGCCGCGCCGACCTGCGCGCCACCCGCTTCGGCGACGTCGAGGGCGCCCTCGACCTGCTCGGGGAGATCGTGCGCGCGGCGCCCGCGCACGAGGGGGCGCGCCGGCTCCTCGAGAAGCTGCTGACGTCGGCCGACCACCGCCAGCGCGTCGCGCGCGTGCTCGAGCCGCTCTACGAGGCGAGCGGCGCCTGGGCGCGCCTCGTCGCCGTCCTCGAGGTGCGCCGCGAGGCGCTCGGCCCCACGGGCGCCGAGCCGGCCGCGCTCCTGGCGCGCATCGCCGACCTCCAGGAGAACAAGCTGCAGGCCCGCGCGAACGCCCTCGCCACCTGGCGCGAGGTGCTGGCGGCTGACCCGGGGAACCCGGACGCGCTGCCCGAGATCGAGCGCATCGCCACGGCCCTCGAGCGCTTCTCCGAGCTCGTCGAGGTCTACACGGACCTCGCCTTCAAGCTCGAGGCGAGCGACATCAGCGGCCGCGCCGACCTCCTGGCGCGCGCGGCCAAGCTGCACGCGGGCCGCCTCAACAACAAGCGCGCCGCCGTCGAGGCCTGGAAGCTCGTCCTCGGCCTCGACGCCGACAACCCGGAGACGGGGCGGCCCGCCGCCGCCGCGCTCGAGGCTCTCTACGCCGAGACGGGCGACGTGGCCGCCCTCGTGAAGATCCTGCGCACGCAGGCGGGCTGGGCCGACGGCGCCGACGAGCGCAAGGCCTTGCTCTTCCGCATCGCCGGCCTCGAGGAGAAGTCGCTCGGCGACCCCCAGGCCGCCGTGGCCACCTTCCGCGCGATCCTGGAGCTCGATCCCCAGGACCAGGCGGCCATCGCCGGCCTCGAGCAGATCTTCGAGGCGGGCTCGCAGCACGCGCAGCGGGTGGAGATGCTGCGCAAGCGCATCGACCTCGCGCGCGACCCGGCGGCGCGCCAGGAGCTGTGGCGCCGCGTCGCGGGCCTGCTCGAGAAGGACGTCGGCGACGTCGACGAGGCCATCGCCGCCTGCGTGGCGATCCTCGACGAGAGCCCGGAGGACTCCGCGGCGCTCGAGACGCTGTCGCGCCTCTACGCCCAGCAGGGGCGCCACCAGGACAACCTCGAGATCCTCGAGCGGCGCCTGGCCCTGGCCAAGGGGGCGGGGCGCGCGGAGCTGCTGCGCCAGATCGCCGCCCTCTACGAGGGCCCGCTCGGCGATCCGGCGAACGCGCTGGATCGCTGGCGCGAGGTGCTCGTCGCGGCGCCCGCGGACGGCCAGGCGCTCGCGGCGCTCGAGCGCTTCCTGCAGCCGGCCGTCGACGCGACCTTGCGCCTGCAGGCCGCGCAGGCCCTCGAGCCGCTCTACGAGAAGGCGGGGCGCTTCGCCGAGCTGGCGGGCGTCGTCCAGGTCTACGTCGACGGCGCCGACGACGGGCGCACGCGCCTCGAGCAGCGCATGCGCCTCGCGGCGCTGCAGGAGTCGAAGCTGCGCGACGCCGAGGGCGCCTTCGGGACGACGGCGCTCGCCATCCGCGACGCGCTCGCCGAGGCCGAGCTGCCGGCGCTGCTCGACGCCTACGAGCGGCTCGCCGGGGCCGCCCGCGTCGCCGAGGTCGCCGCGCTCTACCGCGACATCAGCCCCGACGTCCTCGACGAGGCGGTCAAGCTCCGGCTCGACCGCTTCATCGCCGAGGCGGCGCGCGCCGCGGGCGACGCCGCGGGCGCCGCCGACTTCTACCGACGCGTGCTCGACCGGCTGCCCGAGGACGAGGCGGCGCTCGCCGCCCTCGACCGCCTCTACCGCGAGGCGAACGACGCCGAGCGGCTCGTCGAGATCCTCGTGCGCCGCGCCGACATCGCCCGCGACGTGCGCGTCGACGCCGCCGCCGAGCAGCGCTTCCGGGGTCAGCTCGGCCTGCTCGCCGAGGCGCCGCTCGGCCGCCTCGACGAGGCCATCGCCGCCTTCGAGCGCGTCCTCGAGCTCGCGCCCGCCGACCGGGAGGCCCGCGAGGCCCTCGACCGCCTCTACACGCAGACGGAGCGCTGGACGGATCTGACCCGCTTCCTCGAGGAGACGCTGCGGCGCGGGCGCCTCGCCGAGCGCGACGTCGTGGGCATCCGCTTCCGCCTCGCGCAGATCGAGCACGATCGCCAGGGCGATCGCGAGGCCGCCATCGCCCACCTGCGCGTCGTGCTGCAGGGCGATCCCGACCACCCGGGCGCCATCGCCATGCTCGAGGGCATGCTCGACGACGTGGCCGTGCAGGGCGAGGCGGCCGGGCTCCTCGAGCCCGTCTACGCGGGCCGCGGCTCGTGGCCCGAGCTCATCAAGATCGGCGAGATCCGCCTGCTCGCCGTCGAGGACCCCGCCGAGCGCGTGGCCTGGACCAAGCGCATCGCGCTGCTCTACGAGGAGCAGCTCGAGGACTACGACTCGGCCCTCAAGTGGTACGGCAAGGTCTTCCAGGAGGCGCCCACGGAGCGGCAGAGCAGCGAGCCGCTCCTGCGCCTCGCCGACAAGCTCGGCCGCTGGCAGGACGTGGGCGCGCTCTTCGCGAGCTACGTCGCCGACGAGCTGTCCGACGAGCCGGCCGTCCTCGAGGTCGTGCGCCGCACGGCCGAGATCTTCGACCTGCGTCTCAACGACAAGGACGAGGCGCGCAAGCACTACCGGCGCCTGTTCGACGCGCTGCCCGAGGACCGCGCCGTCGCGCAGCTCTACGAGAGCGCCCTCGAGCGCTGGGAGGACTGGAACGACCTGCGCGAGCTCGTCGACGAGCAGGCGGGCCGCACGATCGACGCCATCGCCAAGCTGACCTTCCTGCGCCGCAGCGCCAAGATCGACGAGGAGCGCCTGGGCAACCGCAGCCGCGCCATCGGCACGCTGCAGGAGGCCCTCGAGATCGATCCCACGGATCTGGCGGCCATGGCCGCGCTGGACGCCGAGCTCGAACGCCTGCTCTCCGCCGAGGAGCTGTGGCACGACCTCGGCGACCACCTCGCGCTCGTGCTCACGCGCGTCACCGAGCCCGCCGACCGCGAGGCCGTGGGCCTGCGCCTCGCCGACGTCCTCGAGACGAAGATCGGCGACGTCTCGGCGGCCATCGACCGCTACGCCGAGATCCTCGAGAGGAACCCCGCCCGGCGCGAGGCCATCGCGGCGCTCGAGCGCATCGCGGGCGATCCCGACCACCGCCACCGCGTGGCCGTCGTGCTCGAGCCCGTCTATCGCGGCGCGGGCGACCGCGGCAAGCTCGTGGGCGCCCTCGAGGCCCAGCTCGAGACGATCGACGACCGCGAGCAGCGCGTGGCGATCCTGCGGGAGATGGCCGACAACTACCAGCGCCTGGGCCGGCTCGATCTCGCCTTCGACGCGCGCGCGCGGGCCTGGCTCGTCGACGTCAGCGCGGCCGACACGCTCGGCGAGATGGAGGCGCTGGCCGTGCAGGCCAAGCAGTACGCGCCCCTCGTCGCGACGCTCCAGAAGGGCGCCGTCGAGGCCAATGACCCCGAGCTCCAGGGTCAGCTCTGGGCCATCTCCGCCAAGCTCGCCGAGGAGCACCTCGGCGACGTCGTCCAGGCCATCGAGGGCTGGCGGTCGGCGCTCTCGGCGCGGCCCGAGGACGTGGACGCGTTCCTGGCCCTCGAGCGCCTGCTCGCGCAGGTCCAGCGGCCCGCCGAGCTCGTCGAGGTGCTCGAGCGCCACGCCGAGATCACGCTCGACGCCGCCGAGAAGAAGGCCATCACGAAGCGCGTCGCCTTGCTCTACGAGGACGCGCTCCAGCAGCGCGACTCGGCGCTCCGGGCCTGGGAGGCGGTGCTCGACATCGACGCCAACGACGTCGAGGCGCTCGACGCCCTCGCCCAGCTCCACCTCGCGGGCGGCTCGTTCCGCGAGCTGGCGGAGATCCTCGAGCGCAAGCTGCAGCTCGTCGAGATCCCCACCCATCGGCGCCAGCTCCGCCTCGACCTCGCGCGCCTCTACGACGAGAAGCTCGACGAGGCCGACCAGGCCGTCTCGCACCTGCGCGCCGTGCTCGACGAAGCCGCGGGCGACAAGGAGGCGCTCGCGGCGCTCGACGGCATCTTCTCGCGCGACGAGCGGCACGCCGACCTGCTCGAGGTCCTCGACCTGCGCGCCGCCGGCGAGGTCGGCCCCGCGCGCGAGGCGCTCGCGCTGCGCGCCGCCAAGCTCACCGAGGCCGAGCTCTCGGACGTCGAGGGCGGCATCGCGCGCTACCAGCAGCTCCTCGCCGAGGCGCCGCAGAGCGCCGGCGCGCGCGAGGCCCTGGCGACGATCGCCCGCGGCGCGGACCACCGCCTGGCCGCCGTCGCCGCGCTCGAGCCCGTGCTGCGCGCCGCGCGCGACTGGGCGGGCGTCGTCGAGCTCCTCGAGCTGCGGCTCGCCGCCGAGGACGGCGCCGCCGAGCGCATCGCCACGCTGGCCGAGATCGCGCGCATCGAGGAGGTCGAGCGGCGGGACACGGCCCGCGCCTTCGACGCCTGGGCGCGCGCGCTCACCGAGGAGGCGACGGCCGGAGAGCCGCGCCAGGCCCTCGAGCGCCTGGCCACGGCGACGGGCGACTGGGCGGGCCTCGCCCGCGTCTACGCCGAGCGCATCGACGCGACCTTCGACGCCGGCCTCCAGCGCGAGCTCGCGCTGCGGCTCGCCGAGCTCCACGAGGGCCAGCTCGGCGACCTCGAGAAGGCGGCCGAGTACCTGCGCCAGGCGCTGAGCCTGCCGGGCGACGAGGCGCAGGCGCTGGCCTCGCTCGAGCGCGTGCTGCGCGGCCTCGGGGGCGCCGCCGGCGCGGAGCTCGGCGAGATCCTGGCGCGCGAGGCCGAGGTGGCCGTCGAGCCGGGCGCGCAGGCGGACTTCCTGGCGGCGCTCGGCGAGCTGCGGCTGCGGTCGCTCGAGGACGCCGAGGGCGCGCTGGCCGCCTTCCGCGACGCCCTCGAGCGGAACCCCGCCCACGCCGCGGCGCGCGGCGCGCTCATCGAGCTGCTCGAGCGCGCCGAGACGCGCGAGGGCGCGCTCGAGGTCCTCGAGCCGCTCGCCGAGGCGCGCGGCGACTGGGAGGAGCTGCTCGCCCTCTACGAGTACCGCGTCGGCCTGCGCGACGAGGCGGGCGAGCGGGCCCACTGGCTGCGCAAGATCGCCGAGCTCTGCGACGCGCGCCTGGGCGACGCCGGGCGCGCCCTCGACGCCCTCGGGCGCGCCCTCCAGGAGGAGCCCATGCCCGGGGCCGCGCTCGACGACCTCGAGCGCATCGCGGGCGCCGGCCAGCTCGCCCAGGCGGGCGCCGCGAAGATCGAGGCCGTCCTCGACGCCGCCGAGCCCGACGCCGCGAAGGAGCTCGCCCTCCGCGCGGCGCGCCTCTACGAATCGCCGCCCGCCGACCTCGGCGGCGCCGAGCGGCTCTACCAGCGCGTCCTCGCCGCCGACCCCGAGAACGTCGACGCGCTCGGCGCGCTCGAGGCGCTGTACCGCGGCGCCGGCGCGCCGGCGCTCCAGCACCTCGCCTCGATCCTCGAGCGGCGCGCCGCCGTCGAGCTCGACCCTCAGGCGCGCAAGCGCCGCCTCGCCGAGGCGGCGCGCCTCCACGAGGGGCGCGGAGACGTCGCGGCCGCCATCGCGGCGTGGCAGACGTTGCGCGCGGCCGAGGAGGGCGACGCCGAGGCGCTCGCCGAGCTGGCCCGCCTGCACGAGGCGGCGGGGCAGATCGGCGAGCTCGTGGGCGCGCTGGCCGAGCGCGCCCGCTTCGCCGAGGCGCCCGCCGAGCGCGCGGCCCTGTGGGCCCGCGTCGGCGCGCTGCGCCTCCAGCAGGGCGACGTCGACGGCGCCGCCGACGCCTACCGCGAGGCGCTCGAGGGCGCGCCCGAGGACCTGGCCGTGCTGGGCGCCCTCGAGCGCATCGAGGAAGGGCGCCAGGACTGGACGGCGCTGCAGGAGCTGCTCATGCGCCGGCTGGGGGCGCTCACGGGCCCGGCGCAGATCGGGGTCCTGCTCAAGCTCGCGCAGAACGCCGAGACGCGCCTCGACGACCTCGACCAGGCGGCCGGCTACCTGCGCCAGATCCTCGACGCCGACGCCAGCAACGGCGCGGCCTACCTCGAGCTCGAGCGCCTCCTGCGCAAGGGCGAGCGCTGGTACGACCTCGTCGACATCCTCGCCAAGCACGCCGACACGGAGGCGGCCGCCAAGCGCAAGCCGAGCGAGCTCGCGCTGCGCGTCGCCATCGCCGACGTCTGGGAGCGCGAGCTCTCCTCGCCCGAGAGCGCCGTCGAGGCCCTCGAGAAGGTGCTCGAGGTCGCGCCCACGAACGTCGCGGCGCTGCTCTCGATGGCGCGCATCCACGAGGGCGCCGAGCGCTGGGACGAGGCCGCCGCCGCGCTCGAGCGCGCCGCCGCGAACACCTCCTCGGGCCCGGAGGCCGCGGAGATCAACTTCCGCAACGCGCAGATCCTCAAGGCCAAGGAGGCGCCCGTGGAGGAGATCGAGGCGCTGCTCCTGCGCGCGCTCGACGCCTCGCCCGCGCACGTCCCCACGCTCGAGGCCCTGGAGGCGCTCGCCCGCGACGCCAAGGACGACGAGCGCCTCGTGCAGCTGCTCGAGCTGCGCCTCGAGGCGCAGGCCGACGCGAAGCCGGAGGTCCAGCGCAAGCTCCTCTCGGAGATCGCCGGCCTCTACAAGCGGCTCGGCCGGGGCGGCCAGGCCGTGCCCGTGCTCGAGCGGCTGGTCGCCATCGCCCCCGACGAGATCGGCGGCCGCGAGGACCTGGCGGACGCGCTCATCGCCGCGGGCCGCACGCCCGAGGCCGTGGCCATCGCCCACGAGCTCATCGAGCAGCTCGGCAAGGCCCGCCGGGGCAAGGAGGCGGCGCGCTGGCACCAGCGGCTCGGCGCGATCGCCATCGCCGAGGGCAAGCTCGACGCGGCGTCGGAGGCCTTTGGCGCGGCCTACAAGCTCGATCCGGCGCATCCGCTGACGCTCTCCGCGCTCGGCCGCCTGGCCTACGAGAAGAACGACCACGAGACGGCGCGCAAGTTCTACCGCTCGCTCTTGCTGCAGAGCTTCGACGAGGCGGCCACGGGCGTCTCGAAGGCCGAGGTGTACCTCATGCTGGGCCGCATGCACGCGGCGGCCAAGGAGGTCCCGAAGGCGCGCAACATGTTCGAGCGCGGCCTCGAGGCCGATCCCAAGAACGAGCTCCTCAAGCAGGCGCTCGCCCAGCTGCCCAGAGGCTGAACCAGGACCCGAGGAGACGTCATGGGGACGATCGAGGGCTACGAACCGTCTTTCGATCAGAACGCCGAGGCGCGCGCCGAGGCGGCGCCGGCGCTGAAGCTCTACGGCACGACGACGTCGCCCTACACGCGCAAGGTGCGCATCCTCGGCCGCGCGGCGGGCTACGCGGTCGCGCTCGTCGACACGCGCACCGAGGAGGGGGCGGCGGCGCTCGCGCGCCTCGCGCCGCTCGGCAAGGTCCCGGTGGCCGAGCTGCCGGGCGCGCCGTCGCCCGTCGTGCTGCCCGACTCGGGGCTCATCGCGGCCTGGCTCTGGGAGCGCCACGCCGCCGCGATGCGCGCCGCGGGCTTCGCGGCGCCCGCGGTCGGGTCGGCGGCCGACTGGGCCGAGCGCGAGCTGGTCCTGGTCGTCGAGGGCGCGCTCGACGCCGCCATCAACCGCTTCTATCTCCTGCGCGACCAGCTCCCCGATCAGGGGTACGTCACGCGCCAGCGCGATCGCGTGAGCACGACGCTCGCCTGGCTCGACGCGCGCATGCCCGCCTTCGCGCGCCCGCTCTCGCCGGCGGCGCTGTCCCTCGGCTGCGCGCTCGACTGGATGGTCTTCCGCGACGTCACCGACCTCGTGCGCTTCCCGCGCCTCGTGACGTTCCGCGAGGCCTGGAAGGCCTCGGGCGTGGGCGCCGGCACCGAGCCGGCGTAGGCCGTCAGCTCGCGACGCCGCAGACGCGCGCGTCGAGCGACCCGGAGAACGAGCCGCAGTCGGTCGTGATCGTGACGTCGAGGTGGGCCTCGCCTGGCGCGGGCGCCCCCGCGTCGCCCGGCGCCGTCCCCGCGGTGCTCGTCACGTCGACGTGAACCATGACGGGCGCGACGGTCCCGCCGCTCTCGATGAAGCCCGCGACGTCCTGCCCGCCCACGAACGCGCCCGTCGGGCCCGCCGGGACGTCGAAGGTGAGCTGCGTCCCCAGCGGCGGCTCCTCGGCGAGGGTGATCCGCAGCGCGAGCGGCGACGGGACGATCTCCGTCGCGAGCGCGTCGGGGACGAAGACGCCGAAGGGCGTGACGCCGGCGAGCGCGAGCGCGCCGCCGCAGAAGCTCG
>DASZWW010000109.1:0-6233 GCA_035546175.1 Polyangia bacterium | reverse complement strand
CGCCTCGACGGGCAGAGAGGCCGCCGCGGCGGGTGTCGGGCGCGCGAGCCCGAGGCTCGCCGCGAGCGCGGCGGCGCCCGCCAGCGCCCGCGCGCCCGTCATCGGGGCCCGAGCGCCTCGATCTTTTGCTCGAGCTTCTCGACGACGCGCGCCTCGTACTTGTCGCCGTAGAGCGCGTTCGCCTCCATGATGCCGGTCGGGCTCGTGACGTTGATCTCCGTGAGCCAGCCGCCGATGACGTCGAGGCCCACGAAGAAGTGGCCGCGCTCGCGGAGCCGCGGCCCCAGCGTCGTCACGATCTTCTGATCGCGATCGTTGAGCGTCGTCGCGGCGGGCTTGGCCCCCACGTGCAGGTTGCCGCGCGCGTCGTCGGGCGCCGGCACGCGCAGCACGGCGCACAGCGGCTCGCCGTCGACGAGGAGGATGCGCTTGTCGCCCTGCCGCACCTCGGGCAGGTACTTCTGCGCCATCGTCCAGCGGCGGCCGAGGTTCGTCGCCTGCTCGAGGATCGCGCCCGTGTTGGGATCGCCCTGGCGGACGTGGAAGACGCCGAAGCCGCCCGAGGCGTCGAGGGGCTTGACGACCATCTCGCCGCCCTGCTCGGCCAGGAACGAGCGCAGCCGCGACGTCTCGCGCGTCACGATCGAGGGCGGGCACAGCTCGGGGTGCTCGAGCACGGCGAGCTTCTCGTTCTGCTCGCGCAGGCCGCGGGGGTCGTTGATGATGAGCGTCTGCCCGCGCGCCCGCTCGAGCATGAGCGTCGCGAAGTAGTAGTCGAGGTCGAAGGGCGGGTCCTTGCGCATGAACACGGCGTGGCAGCTCTTGAGCGGCACGGTGCTCTGCGGCCCGAGCAGGTAGTGATCGCCCGTGACGCGGCGGACGGTGACGGGCCAGGCGCGCGCGACGGCGTCGGAGTGCTCGAGCGACAGGTGGCGCGGCTCGCAGAACCAGATCTCGTGCTTGCGGGCCTGCGCCGCCAGCATGATCGCGAAGGTCGAGTCGCCCGCGATCTGCAGCCGCGCGAGCGGGTCCATGACGAAGAGGAGCTTCATGGCCCTATTCTGACGCCGCGCCGCCGGTCGCGCCGCCCTCGGGCGCCGCCGGCTCCTTGAGCGGCAGGAGGTGCTCGAGCCCGTGCTTGCGCAGCCGGTAGTACAGCGTCGAGCGGTTGATGCCGAGGGCGCGCGCCGCGTGCGCGATGTTGCCGTGCGCCTGGTCGATGGCCGCGACGATCGCGGACCGCTCCTGCTCCTGCAGCCGCTCCTGGAGCGGGCGCGCGCCCGCGGGGACGCCGTCCGCGCGGGCGGGCAGCGTGGGCAGCGACGAGAGATCGGGGGCCGTCAGCGCGATGGACGTCGCGGGGACCGGCCGGCGCGTGAACTCGAGGTCGGCGGCCGTGAGCTCGTTGCCGCGCGCGAGGATGAGCCCCCGCTCGACGACGTTCTCGAGCTCGCGCACGTTGCCGGGCCACGAGTAGGCGGAGAGCGCCGCGCTGGCGCCCGCGTCGAGGCCGCGGATGTTCTTGCCCGCCGAGCGGGCGTACTTCTGGATGAAGTGCTCGGCGAGCTGGGGGATGTCGGTGGGCCGCTGCCGGAGCGGCGGCAGCGTGATGGGGAAGACGTTGAGGCGGTAGTAGAGGTCCTCGCGGAACTCGCCGGCCGCGATCTGCTTCTCGAGATCGCGGTGCGTCGCCGAGACGACGCGGACGTCGACCTTGATCGTCTCGGCGCCGCCGACGCGCTCGAACTCGCGCTCCTGCAGGACGCGCAGCAGCTTCACCTGAACGTCCTGCGGCAGGTCGCCCACCTCGTCGAGGAACAGCGTGCCCCCGTCGGCGAGCTCGAAGCGGCCCAGGCGGCGCGCCACGGCGCCCGTGAAGGCGCCCTTCTCGTGGCCGAAGAGCTCGCTCTCGAGCACGCCGGGCGCGAGCGCCGCGCAGTTGACCTTCACGAAGGGCTTGCTCTCGCGCGCGCTGTTGATGTGAATGGCGCGGGCGACCATCTCCTTGCCCGTGCCCGTCTCGCCGCGCAGGAGCACCGTCGACGAGGTCTGCGCGACCTGCTCGACGCGCGCGAGCACCTCGCGCAGCGCCGACGAGTCGCCCACGATGGCGCCGAAGTTGAACTCGCCGTGGGCCTCGGACGACAGCATGCCCACGTACTGGGCGAGCTGCTCCTGCAGGCGCCGGTTGTCGCGCACGAGGGCGAAGCGCTCGATGGCGTGCGTCAGGATGCCGCGCAGCTCCTTCGAGTCCCAGGGCTTCGTGACGTACCGGTAGATGCGCCCGAGGTTGATGGCCTCGATGAGCACGTCGACGTCGGTGAACGCCGTGACGATGATGCCCACGGCGTCGGGGCGGAGCTCGCGCGCCGCCTTGAGCAGCTCGAGGCCCGTCATGCGGGGCATGCGCTGGTCGGTGACGATGACGGCGACGTCGTGCTGGCGCGCGAGGGCCAGGGCCTCCTCGCCGCTCGTCGCGAGGAGCAGCTGGAAGCTCTTGCCGAAGTTGAAGCGGATCGCGTCGAGGTTGTCTTGCTCGTCGTCGACGACGAGCACGGGGTACTTCGGAAGCTCCTGCCCCAGCGCCATGACGGGACGTTAACACGAACGGCGGGGCCGAAACCGGCGGATTCGTCGGGATTTCGGCCGGTTTTTGCGGCCGGCGTCGAGGATTGATACGATCGCGTCTTCTTGAGCCTCGCGATCTCGGTCATGTCGAAGCACAAGCGTGGAGGTACGCCAGAGCCCGCGACCGGCGCGGGGCCGGATCCGGCCGCCGCCGCGCCGCCCGCGCTCGCGCCTCGCCGGCCCATGGCGCGCGCGACGCGCATCGGCCTGTTCGAGCGCGAGGTGCGCGAGCGTCCGGCGCGCGCCGCCCTCGACCTGCTCTTCGCGCGCGCCGAGGTGATCTCCGAGGGACAGCGCAGCCAGCGCGGCGGCCGCGACGCCTACTTCGGCTCGACGATGCTCACCTTCGACCTGCCGGCGCTCTCCGTGCTCCTGCGCGACGCGTGCGACGCCGCGACGGCCGTGCGGCTGGCGGCGCTCCTCGAGGCCGACGCGTCGGTCGGCAAGCGCGTGCAGGAGCTCGCCCGGCGGGAGGCGGGCCGCGTGTGCGGCGCGGCGCCGCGCGACGTGAGCACCCACGTCGCCATCCGCGCGCAGGGCGCCAAGGTCTTCATCGACGTCGACGTCGAGGCGGTCTTTTGATGGAGGAGGCGACGTACACGTTCGCGGGCGCCGCCAAGATCCTCGACATCGTCGAGAGCAAGCTGCGCTACTGGGCGCAGACGGGCTTCGTCGGGCCGTCGGCGCGCCGCGGCGGCAAGCCGGTGTTCACGTTCCAGGACCTCGTGAGCATCAAGGCGGCCAAGGAGCTCGTCGACCGCGGGTTCAAGGCGGCCGAGATCCGCAAGGCGCTCGAGTCGGTGCGGGCGTCCTTGCCTCACGTCGACCGGCCGCTCGACCGCATCCGCGTGGCGTTCGACGGCGATCGGCTGGTGGTCGTCGACGACGGCAATGCGTTCGAGACGAACGGCCAGAAGGTCTTCGCCTTCGGCCTCGCGGAGCTGCGCACGTCGGCGCAGCAGATCGCCGAGGTGCGCCCGCGGACGCCGACCCCGGCCGCCGAGCCGGCGCCCAAGCGAACGGCCTACGACTGGTTCGCCGAGGGCACGCTGCGGGAGTCCGCGGGGGACGACGTGCGCGCCGAGGCCGCCTACCAGCAGGCGCTCGCCCTCGACGCGGGCCTCGCGGCCGCGCACACGAACCTGGGCGGCATCGCCCACCGCCGCGGCGACGCCAGCGAGGCGCGCGCCGCCTTCGAGCGGGCCCTCGCGCTCGACCCCGATCAGGTCGAGGCGCGCTTCAACCTCGCGAACCTCATCCTCGAGTCGGGCGATCTCGAGCTCGCCGTGGCCGAGTTCCGCCGCGTGCTCCAGACCGCCCCCGACTTCGCCGACGGTCACTACAACCTCGCCGTCGCCCTCGAGCGCCTCGGCGGCCGCGCCCAGGCCCGCGCCCACCTCGAGAAGTACCTCTCTCTCGAGCACGAGGACGCGCCGACCGCGTCGCCGGCCTCGAGCTGGGCCGAGCAGGCGCGCACGCTCATCGCCCGCCTCGCCGAAGCCGGAGGGTGAGGACCGCCGAAGGCGGCGGGTGAGGTCAGGGGCAGGCCGCGATCCCGTCGATCCACTGCGAGAGCAGGTTCGCGCCGACCATGTCGGGGATCTTGCTCGCGAGCGGCGGCATGAAGCTCATCGCGCGCTGGCTCATGCGCAGCCAGATCACCGACGCGCCGTGCATGCCAGGCGTGAGGAGCTTCGAGCCCGTCACGCCGAGGTCGCCTTGCTCGGGCACGGCGTTGCAGATGCCCATGTCCTTGAAGGCCGTGTCGAAGAGCGCCGTCCACGAGCCGCGGCCGGGGCCGTTCGGGCGGTGGCAGTTCGCGCAGTTCACGGCGAGATAAGCGCGCGCGCGCGTGTCGAGCGGCACCGTCGCGTCGTCCTTGGCCGGGAAGACCGCGAGCGACGTCATGTTGCCCGTGAGCAGCCCGATGTGCTTGAGCGTGTCGAACTGGTTGGCCTTCACCGTCCCGTAGGTGCCGGGCCAGTTGAGCTGGCGCGTCTCCAGGCCGAGGCTGCGCCCGGCGGCGTCGTTGTGGCACGTGAAGCACCCGGCCGTGCTCGGGTACGACCACGCGAGCGTGCCGCCCATGGTGCCCATGATCGTCGCGTCCGCGCCCGTCTCGGGGACCTTCGTCGCGTCGGTGCCCGCGGCGTTCCACTGGTAGCTGTAGCCGTAGTAGCTGCCGTCGCTGTGGCGCACGAAGAAGCGCGTCTCGTAGAGCTTCCCCTGGAAGCGGAAGTTCTTCATCGTGACGCCGCCCGGCGGCAGGGTGAAGTGACCGGCGGCGTCGACCGTGATCGTCTGCCCGTCGGGCACCCCGAGGAAGCGCTCCTTGTCGGCGCCGTCCGACCAGAACGGCAACGCGACCGTGAAGGGGATGAGGCCCGCGACGGGCTTCGTGGCGTCATTCGGCATCACGCAGCCGGTCTGGCTGAGCATCATCGGGAAGCCGCCCGGCCCGGTCGTCACCGAGCTCTGCAGCTGCTCGATCGTGCCGCCCTCGCGGCTCACGTAGAGCTCGCCGTCGTTGTCCTCGCCGAACGCCACGGGCTTGCCGCCCGCCTCCATCGCCGTGGCCTTCTTCGTCGCCGGATCGTAGATGTACGTCTCGCCGATCGAATAGTTGCCGTAGACGTACTTGCCGACGAGCGCCGGCAGGGCGGCGCCGCGATACACGAACCCGCCCACGACGGCCGCGGGGCCGCCCATGTGGTCGAACTCGTACTCGGGCGGCAGCCCCATCTCGACCGTGCAGTCGTGGTAGCAGTGCGTGCCCTGCCAGAAGGGCCAGCCGTAGAACCCTCCTTTGACGATCTTGTCGATGCGCTCGTACGGGTTCGCCATGCCGTCGGCGCCCTTGATGCCGTTCGTCTCCTCGCCGGGGTCGGCGAGCCAGAGCTCGTGGGTGCCGCCGCGATCGAAGCTGAAGCGCCACGGGTTGCGCAGCCCGCGCGCGAAGATCTCGGGCCGGCCCTTCGAGCCGTCAGCGGGCAAGGGGTTGTCGGCGGGGATCTTGTAGGGCATCGCCGCCGTCGCGCCGTTGACGTCGAAGCGCGCGAGCTTGCCGTAGAGGGTCGTCGTCAGCTCGGCCGTGAAGTCGGTGTGATCGTCGCCGGTGTTGTTGTCGCCGAACGACACGTAGAGGTAGCCGTCGGGCCCGAACTTCAGGTCGCCGGCGTGATGCGTGCCGCGCACCTGCGTGTGCTCCCAGATCTTGAGCTCGGTCGTCAGGTCGAAGGTCTTGCCGCCGTCCTTGCTCGTGAAGCGCGCGACGCGCGTGCTGTGCATGCCGTCGTTGCGCGTGTAGACGACGTACGCGTAGCCGTTCGTCTTGAAGTCGGGGTCGAAGGCCCAGCTCAGCAGGCCGCTCTCGGCGTCGGTGTTGATCTGCTTGGTCAGGTCGAGGACCACGCGGGTCTGCATGTTCGTCGCCGCGGGATCGAGCGGGACGGCCAGGGCGACGCCGCTCTTCTGCGCGATGATCATCTCGGAGGCGACGGGAGACGGCACGATGTCGAGCGCCGTCGTCATGGTGATGTTCTGCCAGACGCGCACGAACTTGTAGGCCTGGGGCGGCGGCGCGCCGGCGACGCAGGTGGGGTTCG
>DASZWW010000108.1:0-6732 GCA_035546175.1 Polyangia bacterium | reverse complement strand
CCCGCGACCGCGCCGCCCGTGCCGGTCGCGCCCGCGACCGCGCCGCCCGTGCCCTGGCCGCCGGCCGCGCCGGTCACGCCGCCGGTGCCGCTCTGATCGCCACCCGTGCCCTGGTTGGTGGTGCCGCCGGTGCCGCTCTGGTCACCGCCGGTGCCGGCGTTGGTGTTGCCGGCCGCGCCGGTCGCGGTCGACCCGCCACCGCCGTCTTTGTTCGCGGGTACGGGGCTGCTGCTGCCGCAGCCGATGACGACTGCCAGCAGGGTCGCGCACGAAAGGCACGACAGGGTCGAAAGCCAGGTGTTCCGTCTCATGGAAAAGCCTCCAGGGCTTGGGTTTGTCGGGTTAGTGCTGAGTGAGCGGAACCCTTGTCAAAAAATCTTGAGCCGATTCACGGTCCCCGAGCGGACAGGAAATCCCTAATGATTTCAGATGTAAAGAGGCGGGAATGGGCATAAATACTGAGCTGTGGATTGACGCCCAGGGCCGTGGGGAACACCGAGCCGTCCACAATCCACAGGTTCTCGAGCTCGTGATGGCGGCCGCCGGAGGTCACGACCGAGGAGCGCGGGTCCTCGCCCATGGGGCAGCCGCCCATCTGATGAGCCGAGAAGAGAGTGTGGAGGTTGGGCCCGAAGGGAGCCTCGGCGATGCGCGCGAGGTCCGCCTCCGAGCGGATGGAGAGAGGAGGATCGTGCAGCGTCACGACCTCGCGCGCGCCCGCCGCCAGCAGGAGGCGCGCCATGTTCGCGAGCGCGTGCCGCGCGGCCTCGCGCAGCGGGCCGGAGATCGGGTAGCGGACCTTGACCCGCCCGTCGCCGTCGACCGAGACGCTGCCGCCTGGATCGTCATGGTGGCCGTCGACGAGCAGGGCGAGGGTGGCCTGCGCGTAGGCCAGGCGCTCGAGCCGGCCGCGGTGGGCGTCGCCGGCGCCCGGGAACGCGATGGCCGTGAGCATCGGGTGCGTGGGGGCCGTCTCGAGGAAGTAGCCGACGTCGCCGCCGCGGTCGGCGAAGTGGTGGACCGAGACGGACTGGGGCGGTCCGTAGAACGCCTCGACGGGCTCGTCGAAGAACGCCGTGATGGGGACCGTCGGGTGAAGGAAGGTGCGCTTGCCCACGACGCCGCTGCCGGTCCCGGCCTTCGAGCGCAGGAGGAGCGCCGGCGTGTTGATCGCGCCCGCCGCGAGGACGATCCCGCGGCGCGCGTGCACGACGAGGCGGGCCCGCGGTCGGTCGGTCGCGCGGTCGAGGACGTCGGCGACGACGGCCCGCGCGCGTCCACGATCGGTCTCGAGGAGGCGGGCGCGACAGTCGGTGTACACGTCGGCGCCCGCGGCGAGCGCGTCGGGCACGTAGGTCACGAGCGCCGACTGCTTGGCGTCGAGCGGACAGCCCATGCCGCAGTAGCCGAGGCGCGCGCAGCCCTTGACGTTGCGGCGGATGAGCTCCGGCCTCCAGCCGAGGCGCGCGGCCCCGTCCCAGAGCTTCCGGTTGTTGCGGTTGACGTCGTCCTCGTTCCCGGGCCCGATCGATAGACGCTTCTCGACGGCCTCGAAGTGCGGCGCGAGCGTCGCGGCGTCGACGCCGCGCACGCCGTGGCGCTCGGCCCACAGGCGCAGCGTCGCCTCCGGCGTGCGGAACGAAGACGTCCAGTTGACCGTCGTGCCGCCGCCCACGGCGCGGCCCTGCAGGATCGTGATGGCGAGATCGTCGGTCGCGCGGTTGGCGTGCTCCTGGTAGAGCGCGGGGTAGGCCCACGACTCCTGCATGTTGAAGTCGCGCTTCGTGTGGTGGGCGCCCTCCTCGAGGACCGCGACGCGCGCGCCCGCCTCGGCCAGCATGGCGGCGGCGATGCTGCCGCCCGCGCCGCTCCCGACGACGCAGAAGTCGACCTCGACGGCGGAGAGCGGCGGCAGCGCCGCGCCGTGGAGCACGCGGCCGGCGCCCGGCGCGGGGGCCTCGGCGGTCACGCCGGGCCTCGCGGGACGTCGGGCGGTCCGGGGTAGCCGACGAGGGCGTAGACCTCGGGCGACGAGTAGTACGCCGCGTGGGCCAGGCGCTTCATCGCCTGATAACCGCTGCGCAGGAGGGCGAGGCGCGCGTGGCGCCAGGCCTCGAGCCGCGCGTCCTGCGCGGCCGGGGCGAGGCGCGTGAACGGCGTGGGCGTGCCCGTGAACGCCAGGCCGAACAGGGCGCTCTCGAACAGGCGGAGGAGCTGGCGGAGCTCGGCGCCCACCTCGGGGTGGACCTTCGCCATGAGCGCATCGACCTTGCCGGCGCAGTCGAGCGCCTCGGCCGTGGGCCACCGGGGGCCCGCGCCGTCGCCGGGCGCGAGGCGGGCCGCGACGGCGGCGAAGATCGCGTGCTCCTGCTCGCTGAGCAGATGAAGCGGGCCCCGCGGCCGCGTGCGCACGAGCGTCGAGCGCAGCGCGAGGGGCAGCGCGCCGCCCACCAGGAGCAACGCGCCGCCCAGGAGACCCCGCTTGAGGAGGCGCCGGCGTCCCGGTGAGGTGGGTGCGCCCGCGTCTTCGATCACGAGCGCAGCCTATCAGACCGCGGCAGCGCTGCGAGCCTAGACGGGGCGTCCCTCGATGACGGACAGCACGGGCCCGGTGGGCACGATGCGCGTGAGCGAGAACCCGCTCGCGGCCAACAGGGCCGCGAGCTCGTCCGCGGTGCGCTCGCGGCCGCCCGTCATGACGAGCATGTTGATGTCGAGCAGCTTGGCCTGCGCGCCCGCGCCGCTCGCCGGATCGACGACCGACTCCATGAGGAGCACGCGGCCGTCGGGGCGGATGGCCTTGCGCACGTTCTTCAGGATGGCGGTCGAGCGCTCATCGTCCCAGTCGTGGACGATCATCTTGAGCGTGTAGGCGTCGCCGCCCGCGGGGACGCTCTCGAAGAAATCGCCGCCGACGACCTCGCAGCGCCCGGCCAGGCCGCGCGCGGCCAGGTTCGCCTTCGCGCGCGCGGCCGAGGCCGGCAGATCGAAGGTCACGCCCGCGGCGCGCGTCGTCTTCTCGAGGATCGCGGCGATGAGCGCCCCGTTTCCGCCGCCGACGTCGACGACCCTCTCGAAGGGCGAGAAGTCGTAGGCCGCCACGACGGCCGCCGACGTCGCCGCCGTGTAGGCGGCCATGGCGTCGTCGAAGGCCTGACCGGCGGCGGGGTTCGCCGTGACGTGCTCGAAGATCTCGGCGCCGAAGACCTTCGAGAAGGCCGTCTCGCCCGTCTTCACGGCGTGGACGATCTCGGGCCACGCCCGCAGGTGCAGCAGGCCCGTCATGGCGGCGAGGCCGTGCATCGAGCCGGGGACGCCCGGCCGCAGCGCCAGCGACAGCGGCGTGTGCGCGAAGGTCCGGCCCGGGCCCTCGACGAAGACGCCCAGGCCCGCGAGCGCGCGCATCAGCCGGTAGAGCGCGTCCTCGTCGGCGCCCACGACGCTCGCGAGCTCGCCGACGGCGCGAGGCGCGTCGCCGATGGCGGCGGCGAGGCCCAGCTGGGCGGCCGCGTGGAGCGTGCCCGTGACCCAGTAGCCGTTGATCATCTGCGCGAGCACCGCCTGGGGGGGCGGGCCGGCGGGGGCGTTCGGAGCGGGGTTCGTCGTCGTCATCTCGACCTCCTTTGTTGCCGACAGCCTGCGCCCGCGGCGGAGCTGCCGGAACCGCCCAGAGCTGCAAGGCGCCCATGCGATACTGCAGGGGTGGGGTACGACTGGAACGATCTCCGGTACTTCCTCGCCTGCGCCCGCGCCGGCTCGCTCGCGGGGGCCGGCCGCGCGCTCAAGGTCGATCAGACCACCGTGGGGCGGCGGCTGGCGGCGCTCGAGGAGGCGCTGGGCGCCCGCCTCTTCGAGCGCACGCCCGACGGGTTCGTGCTCACCGCCACGGGCGCGCGGCTCATGGAGACGGCGCAGCTCATCGAGCAGGCGACGATCGATCTCGAGCGGCGCGCGACGGGCGCCGACGCGCGGCTCGAGGGCGTCGTGCGCGTCGCCACGAGCGAGACGCTCTCGGCGACCTTCCTGATGAGCGAGCTCGTCGCGCTGCACGACGACCACCCCGGCATCGAGCTCCAGCTCGTCACGGGCGCGACGTCGCTGAACCTCCTCAAGCGCGAGGCCGACCTCGCGCTGCGGGTCGGGCAGAAGCCCACCCAGCAGTCGCTCGTCGTGCGCCGGTTGGGCGCCATCTCCTGGGGCATCTACGGCACGCGCGCGTACCTCGAGGGTCACCCGCGCGTGTCGGGCGGCGGCGCGCGCTTCGACGGCGACGACCTCGTCGTGTTCGACGACGAGCTCTCCCAGATCGCGCCCGCGCGCTGGCTCGCCGAGCGCGCCGCCGGGGCGCGCGTGGTGCTGCGCACGAACAGCATCCTCACGGCGGCCGCGGCGGCGCGCGCCGGCTGGGGCCTCTCGGCCTTGCCGACGTTCTGCGGCGGGGGCGCGCCCGAGCTCGTGCTCGCGCACCCGGAGCTCATCACCCCCTCCGACGTCTGGCTCGTCGTCCATCCCGACCTGCAGCACACGGGGCGCGTCCGCGCCGTGCTCGATCACCTCGCGCGCGCGATGGAGGTCGCGGGCGTGATGACGCCTGCGACCTGAGCTCGCGCCCGACGGGCCCGACGGCCGCCCGAGTTCGCTCTCGAGAGGCGCGCTAGCGGCAGGCCTGCGTCTTCGACGTCGCGACCAAGGGCGCCGGGCCCTGTCCCGCGGCCGCGCACGGCTGGCACGTCCACGTGTTCGTCGTGACGCCGCAGGCGACCGTCCCGAGGAAGCCGGTGCGGTCGTTCGCGAAGCAGCCGCAGCACTGGGTGCCGATCGGGATGATCGGGCTGACGCCGGCGGCGCGGGGCGCGAGCGAGCCGGCCGAGGCCGCGCCGCCCGACGACGACGCCGCCGCGGAGGTCGGCGTCGGCCTGGCGATCGGCGCGTCGGTCGAGAGAGGCTCGTCGAACTTGATGATGCCGCTGAACTCCTGCGGGCACTGGAACGACGAGGCCTGGTTGGCCGTGTTGCAGGTCAGCGTGTAGGCGGAGCAACCTCCCACGGGGCCGCAGAACTTGCACATGCCGCCCGGGTACTCGGGCGTCTGCTTGAGGATCGTCTTGTCGCAGTCGTAGTCCCAGATGTGGAGGCCGGCGCTGGCCGTCGTGAAGAACGCGGTCTGGCCGGGGTGGACGTTGGCGTCGCCGTCGTCGCAGTCGCTGTTGTCGGCCACGAAGCCGGCGGGCGGCGTCGAGCCCATGCAGCCGGCCGCGGCCGTGCCGAGGGCGATGGTGCCCGAGGCGTTGCCGTAGCCGTCGCCGTCGGCGTCGCGATAGAAGACCTGGCAGGCGACGCCGGCGGCGCACGTCACGCCCTGGCACTGGCACTTCCCGACGGCGCCGGCCATCGTGCACGACTGGCCCTGGCCGTCGCAGGCGGTGTTGCAGCAGACCTTGCCGCCCGCGGGCCCGCTGCAGGCGTTGCTCGCGCACTCGTCGGGCGTGGCGCAGGTCAGGCCGTTGCCCTTCTTGGCGACGCACTTGAGCGTGTTGCCGTCGCAGAAGTCGGTCGACAGGCAGTCGCCCGTGCCGTTGCACGAGGTGCCGCAGGCGCCCGTGGCGTCCGTGCACTTGTAGTGCTGGCACTCGGTGAGCAACGGGCCGCAGCCGCCCTTGCCGTCGCACACGAAGGAGGCGATCTCGCCGCTCGTGTTGCAGAACGCCATGCCGCACGACCTCGTCGTGTCCGGGAACTTGCAAGCGCGCGCGCCGTTGCAGGTGGAGGCGCAGAGCCTGGGCGTCGTCATGAGCCCGCCATCGGGCGTGTTGATGACGGGGCCGTCCCCCTGATCGCCGTCGGTCGAGCCGTCGACGGTCCCGGCCTCGGCGGCGCCGGCGTCGGTGCCCGCGTCCGGGTTCGGCGAGCACTCGAACTCGGGATCGGTGTCGGCGGCGTAGGCCGTGCACACGCCCTTGGTGGCGCCGTTGCAGGTGGCGCACTGTTCTTGGCAGCGCTCGTTGCAGCACACGCCGTCGGTGCAGAAGGCGGTGCCGCACTCGTCGTCGGTGACGCAGGCGACGCCGTTCGCCTTGCCGCCCGGGTTCACGATGTCCCCCGGGTTGGCGTCCGTGGCGTCGTTGCCGCCGCCGTCGTTCGGGCCGCCGTCGTTGCCGCCCGCGACGGAGATGAGCACGATCTTCGCCTCGACGGCGTTGGCGGCGAGCGGGACGGTCTCCGACGTGCCCGAGGCGATGAGCTTCGAGCCGGCGCCGATGACGTCGAGCCCGAAGGTCAGCTTGTCGCTCTTCGTGATGCTCGCGCCGGGCGTGTAGTGGAACTTGACCGTGCCGCCCTGGATGGCCTTGGGCAGGTCGGGCAGCACGCGCTTGACGGGCGCGTCGCCGGCCTTGTCGCTCACGACGGTGAGCTGGTCGGTGATGATGGCCTTGCGCTCGTCGGTCGACAGCCCCGTCGCGTCGACGGTGACGTTGACGCCGAAGCCCGTGGGCTCCGCGCCCTGCTTGCTGCAAGCGCCCGCGAGGGCCGCCAGGCCGGCCAGGGCGAGCCCGACGACGAGGTCCTTGTTCGAACGCACCATCAGCGCACGCTCCCCATGACGTTCGAGACGTTGTTCCAAGGGGTGGTCGAGCTCGTCGCGAGCGCGATGCCCACGACGGCGCCGACGACGACGACGCCCGCGGCGGTCCAGAACCACCACTTCTCGTAGATGGGCGTCTCGCCGCTCGG
>DASZWW010000107.1:0-16292 GCA_035546175.1 Polyangia bacterium | reverse complement strand
CGTCCCATCGGAGCCCGCGCTACCGGCGCCGCCCGCCGTCCCGGCCGCGCCCGCGCTACCGGCGGTTCCCGCCGTCCCGGCCGTGCCGTCCGAGCCCGCGGCACCCGTCCCGGCGACGCCGGAGCCACCGGAGCCGCCGGGATCGCCGCTCGCTCCCGTCACGCCACCGGTCCCGGAGGGCTGGGCCCCGCCCGTGTTGCCCGCGCCGGCCGCCCCGGGCGAGCCGGAGCCGCCGCCGCTGCCACCCGCCGCGGTCATGCCGCTGCAGATCGCCTGGCAGGGCCCGAGCTGTCCCTTCCTCGCGTGCTGGATCTGATCGCAGTTGTCGATGAGGTAGAAGGCCGCGCCGCCCGGGTAGCTGTAGTCGGTGTAACGATCCTCGGTGTCGTTGGCCGACGAGCTCTCGGACGCGGCGTCGATCTGCGCCTTGCACGGCCCCGTTCGCACGAATGACGGCGTGAAGCAGAGCGCCGGGTCCGCGCCGATCCCGCACCAGCAATCCGTGTCGTTCATCGCGTTGCAGCCCGTGGTGTGAACGCAAGAGAGGACGGCCTGGCAAAGCGTCGTTCGCGGCATCCCCTTGCCGGGCCCATCCGGAGCGGTCGCGGTGGAAGTGAAGCACAGCATCGCCGCGGCGAGCGTGTGGGCCTGCACCTGCGTGGGATTCGGAACGTCGGCTCCGCACGTCGTCATCTCGCAGGCGGTGCAGGCGGCGAAGCGGTCGACCGTGCCCGCGCCTCCCGCGCCCTGCGTCCCTGCGGCGCCGCTTCCAGCCGCGCCGAGGCCGCCCGCCGTGCCAGGGCCGCTGCCGCCGCTCGCCGATCCGCCGGCGCCCGTCGTACCCGAGCCTGCTTTCCCGCCGGCCCCGGCAGAGCCTGCGGCGCCCGCGTGTCCCGCGGCGCCGCCAGCCCCCGCGCGTCCCGCGGCGCCGGCGGTGCCGGCCTTACCCGCCGCCCCGCCCGCCCCGCCCGTGTCCGCCGGCGCGCCGCCGTCGTCCCCGCTCGTCGGCAGGTGCACGACCTCGCCCGGCCCGCCGGACGCCGGATGGTCCGTCTGCACGGCGCCGCCGTCGCAGCCGACCGCGAGCACGGCCGCCAGAACGACGAGAGGCAACGTCCCCAACGACGCTCGTCGCAACGAATCCAAAGACATTGCAGTTGGTGACTTCACCGCTCGGCCCCAAGGCACACGTCCGCACCCGCCCGCGCAGCAACTCGCGTGCCCCGTCGACAGAGATCGAGCTCGGCCCCGTTTTCCACAGCCGACCGTCTCTTACCACCGGGCGACGCGGCGACGACTGCCCGATATTCGGAGACTTCGTTCCGATTTTCGGAGGCTTCGTTTCTAACGTAAACGTCACACGTTCGAGCGAGCGCCGGCGGCTATAAGCGCCTCCACCATGTTGTCGAAAAGAGCCGGATTGACGAGCGGGCGAGCGCTCTTGATGGCGGTTGGCGCGGTCATCGTGGCGCAGGGAACGGCCGCGGCCGACGACGCCGCGCAGCTGCGCCGGGAGTGCCGGGCCGCCCTCGACAAGGGCGACGAGTCCGTGGCCAAGCAGGCGTGCAAGCGCGCCTTTCTCTCGGCCAAGACGACGGAGGACATCCTCTACAACGTCGCCGCCCTCGTGGACATGAAGGCTCCGCCGACCATGAGCGAGCTGGTCGAGGCGACGTACAAGGCCGATCTGGCCGCGAAGCTCGAGCCCGGCGCGCCGTGGGGATACGCGGCCCGTTGCCTCATCGCCCTGCGCCTCGGCGATCCGAACCTGCTCGGCGGCTGCGAGGCGGACTTGAAGCGCGTCGCCCCCGACCACGAGCAGACGCGGAAGATCCTGGCCCGCGCGGCCCACACCGAGCCCTCGGGCGCGGTCCTCGCGCGCTGGCTGCTGCTGTTTGCGCTCGTCGGGACGTTGCTTCACGCGCTCTGGAATCGCCGTCCGCCGCGCAAGAACGACGCGCCGGCCGGGTCGGTCTCGAGCGTGCTGGGCCTCTGCCTCTTCGCGCTCATCGGCGCCTTCTCCGCCCCCGCGGCGGCCTTGCCGCTCGGCACGGCGATGCCGTCGGAGCACAAGGGCCTCTCCGACATCGACGTCGACGAGGCGAACCCGGAGAAGAGCATCCCTTCGCTGGAGCAGCAGATGAAGGAGCCGCTGCAGTTCGGGTACCTCCTGCAAGATCTCCTGGCCTACGCCCAGAAGGCGGCCGATAGCGGCGACTTCCCGGCGGCCCAGCGCTACTACCTCGCGCTCGCCAAGGCCGTTCCGCAGCGGGCCTACCCGTTCACGAAGCTCTGCGAGAACTCGAGGGCCATGGGTGATCCGCAGCAAGCGCTCGCGTACTGCCGCGAGGCCGTGGTGCGCGAAGGGGTCACGCTCGAGACCTACCAGCACCTCGTCGATCTCTTGATCAGCAAGTCCCCTTCGCTCTCCCGCGACGACCGCAAGGAGCTCCAGGGCATCGCCGAGCACGTGGCGGCGGAGAAGCAGGACGTCGGCATCGGCGGACAGCTCTTGCGGTGCAAGGTGGCCGTCGCCGTCCACGACGTCGAGGCCCTCGAGTCGTGCACGGCCGCGCTCGTGAAGGCCTCGGCCACCGACTCCACGACGATCTCGTTCCAGTACGCCCTCGCGCTCGAGCGGAGCGACTTCGCGGGCGCCAAGAAGGCCATCGCGAGCGCGCGGCAAGCCGGCTTCACCGACGACTCCCTCTCGAAGATGGAGGGCACGGTCGTCTCGTTGCGCCGGCAGTGGTGGGTCCACCTCGGCCTGTGGATCGCCGGCATCGGGCTCGCGCTGCTCGCGCTGCGCGCCGGAGCGCGGCGGTTCGGGTTCCCGAGGCGGGAGCAGGTGCCGGCCTAGCAGCGGACAACCTCGGCGGGCGAGCGCGCGTTCGCTCGGCTGCTGCGGCGACGTTCGTTCAGAGCGCGAGCGACGTCCGGACGAGCAGCTCGTAGTCGCTCTTGTTCTCGAGGCCGAGGACGTACGGCGTCTCGCCGCCCAGGCGGTTGTAGACGTAGTTGAGGTTGACCCGCGCGCGCCGCGTGAACCAGTACGTCGCGCCCAGCGTGAAGGTGGTCAGCTTGGTCTCGCCGTCGGCCGAGGCGCCGAGGCCGTTGCGCACGGCCGACGCTCCGGGCGACATCTTCTCGTCGACGTAGTCGACGCGCGCGGCGACCATGACGCCGTGCCGGCGCGACACGCGATCGATGTCGGAGTAGCGCAGGGGGAGCTGCAGCCCCGCCTCGGCCGGGACGCCCAGCATGCGGTTGTCGCCGAGCACCCACCCCCACACCTCGCCGTAGCTCGACCAGCCCGAGAGCGTCATCCCCGCGACGAGCATGTCGCGCCCCGGCGTCGACACGTCGAAGGCCGAGAGCGGCTGGTGCTTCGTCGTCCACTCGAAGCGCGCGCCGAAGCGGTGAGCGAAGGGCGCGTCGAGCTCGAGCGCGAACGCCCGCAGACGGCCCTGCTCCCGCACGACGAGATCGCTCGACGGCGGCGTCGTCCAGTAGACGCTGGGGTCGAGCGCCAGGTGACCGCCGGGCGTGGTCTGGCTCGCCAGGACGGGCCCGTGCGAGCGATCGCCCGTCCAGGCCGAGCCGCCGATGGTCACGCCGCGCAGCCCGTCGGGGTCGGCGAAGGAGAACGGCGCGATCCAGGCGCGCGCCATCACGTCGAGCTTGTCGTCGACGCCCGTGACGGTCGGCCCCGCGCCGTTGAGGACCGCCGCCGAGTAGTAGAAGTTGCGGTCGGGGTTGGTGCCGTGGACCATCACGCCCTGGTCCTTGTTCTCGGGGACGGCGAAGGCGCGGACGGCCGGCCCGCGGTGGACGAAGTCGAGGTAACGATCCGACGTGCGGTTCTCGAGCGTGAACGGCACGTCGAACTGCCCGAGCTGGAAGATGACCCGGTCGCCCCACGGCGCGACGGCCACGTAGTTGTCGACGTGGCGCAGGGAGGGCCCCGTGACGAAGTCGATGGAGAGATCGAAGTAGACCTTCGAGAACACCCAGCCCGCGGCGTCGACGCGCGCGCGGCTGAAGACGAGCTGGTCGTCCGAGGCGTTCGTCGAGAAGGAGGAGCTGGCGAGGCCGTCCATGTCGAGACGCAGCGACGGGAGGAGCGTGAGCTCGTCGCGCGGCGTGCGCAGGTAGAGCTGCCCGTCCATCGAGCCGTAGCTGAGCTCGCCGCGCGGGCGCACGGGCGTGGCGACGCGCACGAGCGTCTCTTCGGCGGACGGCGGCGGCGCCGAGGGCGGGGGCGGGGCGGTCTCCGCCGCGGACGCGCTCGGCTCGGCGGGCTCGGCCGCCGGCAGAGGCTCGACGACGGCCGGAGGAGCGGGCGGCGGCGGAGGCGTCGGCGCGGCGGGCGCGCCCTTCTCGGGCGGCAGATCGACCCGCGGCGGCGTGGGCGGGGGCCAGGGCTCCTGGGCGCGCGCCGGTCGCGCGACGAGCGCGAGCGCCGACGCGCTCGCCGCCGCGACCACGAGCCAGGCTCGCGACGACGTCGAGCGGCGCTCTTGGGCCTCCCCTTTCATGACGGCCGCGTATGAAACCACGCCTGCCCCGCGGCGGCGTCCCCCGCGAGGCGAGTTCCCCGAGCTGTTGCATTCGCCTCACGGAACCGTTGCAAACGACGCTACTCGTCGCGCCGATCGGCCTCGCCGAGCCACTTCCGCAGCGTCTTCGGGTCGACGCCCAGCAGCTCGGCGGCCTTGCCGCGGTGGCCGCCCGTCTGCCCGACGGCCCACACCGCGTAGCGGCGCTCGAGCTCGCGCATGGGCACGATCGGACCGTGGAACTCGGCGGGATCGGCCTCGGCCGTCGCCCGCGTCTCGGGCGGCAGCTCGTCGGCCACGACCTCCTCGCCGCGGCCGAACAGCACGAGCTTCTCGACGACGTTCGCGAGCTCGCGCACGTTGCCAGGCCAGGCGCGGCGGGCGAGCGCCGCCAGCGCGCCCGCCTCGAGGCGGCGGACGGGCGAGCGCGGGTAGCGCGCCCGCGCCGCCTCGACGAAGTGCTCGACGAGCGCGGGGATGTCCTCGCGCCGGTCGCGCAAGGCGGGGATGACGATGGCCACGACGTCGAGGCGGTAGAGCAGATCCTCGCGGAACCTCCCTTCCGCGACGGCGCGCGCGAGGTCGCGGTGCGTGGCCGCGATGACGCGCACGTCGACGGCGCGCGGCCTGGTCGCGCCCACGGGCCGGACCTCGCCGCTCTCGAGGACGTGCAGGAGCTTGGCCTGCAGCGCCGGCGTCATCTCGGCGATCTCGTCGAGGAACAGCGAGCCGCCGTCGGCCTCGGCGAAGAGGCCGGGGCGATCGCTCGTCGCGCCCGTGAAGGCGCCGCGCACGTGACCGAAGAGCTCGCTCTCGAGCAGCGCCTCGGGCAGCGCCGCGCAGTTCACGGCGACGAAGGGCGCGCCGGCGCGGCGGCTGTCGGTGTGCAGGGCGCGCGCCACGAGGCCCTTGCCCGTGCCCGTCTCGCCGAGGACGACGACGGGCGCGGGCGCGTCGGCGACGCGCTCGATGCGCTCGCGCACGGCCTGCATGCCCGAGCTCGTGCCCACGAGGCTCCGCACGGAGAAGCGCGCGCGCAGCTCCGTCTTGAGCGCCGAGGCCTCGCGCCGCACGCGCACCTCCTCGAGGGCGCGCTGGAGGAAGATCGCGAGCTCGTCCTGCTTGAACGGCTTCGTGAGGTAGTGGTACGCGCCCCGGCGGATGGACTCGACCGCCGTGTCGATCGCCGAGAAGGCCGTCATGACGATCACGGGGCGCTCGGCGTCGAGCCGGCGCGAGGCGGCGAGCACCTCGAGGCCGTCGACGTCAGGCATGCGCAGGTCGGTCACGACGGCGTCCAGGGGCTGCGCCGCGAGCGCGTCGAGGGCGGCGCGCCCCGAGCCGACGGCGACGGTCTCGTACCCGAGGTCGGCGAGCCCGTCGGCGACGGTGCGCGCCATCTCGAGGTTGTCGTCGACGACGAGGACGCGGGCCTTGCGCTCAGCCACGGGCGGCCCCCTCGGCAGGCGGCAGCCGGATCGCGGCGCGCGTCCCCCGCGGCGCGCGCGGCGCGAGGGCCAGCGTGCCCCGGTGGGACGAGACGATCTCCTGCGCGACCGCCAGCCCGAGACCGTGCCCCTGCCCGCGTGGCTTCGTCGTGAAGAACGGCTCGAGCGCGCGCCCCACGTCGGCGGGCGAGATCCCCGCGCCCGCGTCCTCGACGGCGATCTCGACGTCGGCGTCGACCCGCCGCGCGCGCACCGTGACCTCGTCGTCGGGCCGCGAGGCGTCGCAGGCGTTGAGCAGGAGGTTGACGACGGCGTGCTCGAGCAGCCGCGGGTCCCCGAGCACGGCGGGCAGGTTCGCGTCGACCTCGCGGCGCAGCCGCACGCGCGACTTGCCGAAGCGGTGCTCGGTGAGGCCCACCGCCTCGTCGATGACGCGCGTCGGATCGATGCGCTCGGCCGTGGGCGCGTCGCCGCGCGCGAGCCCGAGCAGCCCGCCGATGACCTGCTTGATGCGATCGATCTGCGACAGGATCGCCTGCGCGCTCGTGCGCAGGCGATCGTCGGCGCCGTCTTGCGCCCTGGCGGCCACCTGCTCGGCGCGCGCCGCGATCACGCCGAGCGGCGTCGAGATCTCATGGGCCACGCCCATGGCCAGCGTCCCCATGACCGCGGCGCGGCTCGCGCGCTCGAGCCGCTCGTCGCGCGCGCGACGGGCCGCCTCGAGGGCGAGCTCGCGCTCGAGCACGAGCTCCTGGCGCTGCGTGCGCATGGCGAGCCCGCCGAAGGCCAGCACGAGGCCGGCCGCCGTGAAGACGCTGAGCAGCGAGCGCCGGCGCGCCCAGAACTCGCGATCGCGCTGGCGCTCGGCCGTCGCCACGGCGACGACGTCCCAGGCGCCGGCGCGCGCGAGGCCCGCGACCGCCGTGCGCCGCGGGAGGCCGAACGACGGCGCCTCGTCCCGCGGGATGCGGACCGCGGGCAGGCCGCGGTCGAGGGCGTCCGAGATGGCCGGCGAGGTCACGACGCCGCCCGACGTCGTGCGCAGCCGCGCGTCGCCCGCCCGGCGCGCGAGCAGCACGAGCGAGCGCTCGCGTTCGATCGACCGCAGCCCCGCCAGCAACGCCGCGTCGCCCTGGGCGGCCTCGCCCGCGGGATGGGCGAGCCCGCTCGCGGCGACGGCGCGCGCGAGCGTCGTCTGCTCGCCGGCGAAGTCCTGGAAGGCCGCCTCCGACTCGCGGCGCGCGTCCCAGTAGGAGGCCCCGGCGATGGCCGCGAGGATCGAGACCATCGCCCCGATGAGGCGGATATTTCGGGCCGGCTTCCAGCTCAAGGGCTCGTCCTCGCCCCGCCGCCGGGGACTCGGCGCTGCGGGGCGGGCTCGAACGAGCATTACCGTGGGCGGGCGGGAACGCAAGCCCGCGTCCGGGCGCCGGGCCAAAGAAGAAGGCCGCGCGCGTCGGGTGACCTCCGCGGCGGCCTTCGTCGGTCGCGACCTGGTCGCGAGCGCGGCGCTACTTGCGAGCGCAGCGTTACTTGATCGAGTAGTAGCCGACCTTCGTGACGATGCCTTGCCCCTCGGGCGAGAGCACCCAGTCCGTGAAGGCCTTGATGGCGGCCGACGTCTTCGGGCGCAGGTAGAAGAACAGCGGGCGCGACAGCGGGTAGCTGCCGTCCTTGACCGTCGCGTCCGACGGCGCGATGGCCGGCGACGCCGCGTCCTTCTTGACGTTGATCACCACGATGCCCTTCGTCGCGTACGCGCCGCCGCCGTAGCCGATGGCGCCCTTGTCGCGGGCCACGGCGTTGACGACCGCCGCCGTGCCCGGCATCGCTTGCGCCCGCGGCGTGTAGTCCGCGTTCGCGAGGACGTGCTCCTTGAAGAACACGTACGTGCCCGAGCTGTTCTCACGCGAGTACGGGATGATCTTGCCGGGCTCGCCGCCGACGTCCTTCCAGTCGGTGACCTTGCCCGTGTAGATGTCCTTGAGCTGCGCCATCGTCAGCGCCTTGACCTTGTTGGCGCCGTTGACGAACACCGAGAGGCCGTCCTTGGCGACGGTGATCTCGACGGGCGGGCCGCCCGCCTTCTCCTGCACCTGCTTCTTCTCGGTGTCCTTCATGGCGCGCGACGCCTCGCAGACGTCGGTCGTGCCGTTGATGAGCGCGCTGATGCCCGTGCCCGAGCCGCCGCCCGTCACCTGCACCGTCGTGCCCTTGTGCTTCGCCATGTACTCCTCGGCCCAGCGCTGGCCGAGGATGACCATCGTGTCGGAGCCCTTGACCGTGATCGCAGCGTCGTCGGCCTTGGCCGCGCCCGCCCAAAGGCTGCCCACGAGCGCTCCCGCGAGGGCGAGCCCCGTGCTCATCATCTTCGTGTTCGTTCGCATGTGATTTCCCTTCAATGTTCCGTCGTTTGTCAGAGCGCGATGGCGAGGCGGAACGAGAACTCCTGCTCCGTCTTGGCGTTCCCCAGGCCCTTGAGGGAGCCGCAGGACGCCGGCATCATCGACGCCGGACAGGTCACGTAGTTCGCGTCGCCGCCGAAGTCGTTGAGCGTCCAGTTGAACATCGTGCGGAAGCGCTTCGAGATCCAATAGTTCGCGCCGAGCGTGAAGGACGTCACCTTCGTCTGGCCGTAGCTGTTCGGCTTCACAGCGAGCAGCGCGACGGGCCCCCCCTGGTCGTCGGCCGAGAGCGTCTCGTCGAGCAGCTCGAGGCGCGCCGCGAGCATGAGGCCGTGCTGCGGGGGCTTGACGCCGAACTTCTTGTACCGCGTGGGCATCTGCATGCCGGGCTCGCCGACGATGCGGTCGTCGCCCATGACCCACGCCCAGGCCTCGAAGTACTGCGACGAGCCCTTGAGGTGCATGCCCGCCGCGATCGAGGTCGGGCCCATCGTCGTGTCGATGACCGAGAGCGGCTGGTTCTTGTGCACGAACTCCCAGCGGACGCCGAACTTGTGAGCGATGGGCGCGTTCACCTCGAGCGCCCAGGTGTGGTGGCGGCCCTGCTGGTTCAGCGTCGTCGTGTCCATCCCCAGCTTCGGCGTGCTGGCGTCGAGGATCTTGAAGCCGCCGGCCGTCGTCTGGTTCGCGAGCGGGTTGGCGAAGTTCCGGTTGCCGGTCCAGTAGGAGCCGCCGAGCGTGATGTCGTGCAGCGGGCCCTCGCCGAGGAACGACGTCGGGGAGATCCAGCCGCGCCCCATGAAGTCGAAGCTGTTGTCGAGGTTCTTGAAGTTCTGCCCGTCGCCGTTGAAGAAGCCGGCCGAGTAGTAGTAGTTCCGGGCGTCGTTCGTCCCGTGGAGCATGGCGCCCTCTTCCTTGTTCGTCGGGATGCCGAAGGCGCGGACGGTGAGCGAGCGCTCGATGAAGTCGAAGTACTTGTCCGAGGTCCGGTTCTCGAGGGTGAAGGGGGCGTCGAACTGGCCGACCTGCAGGATCGCCAGGTCGCCCCACGGCGCGAGGGCCACGAAGTCGTCCGTCGCGACGTAGTTGCTGTTGGCCGGCGCGGGCGCGCTCGCGAACTCGGCGCCGACCTGGAAGTAGACGACGTTGTCGATCCAGCCCGCGAGCTCGAGGCGCGCGCGCTTGACGAAGAAGCTGTTCTTCGGGACGCCGCTCGGCGCGTCGCTCTTGAAGAAGTAGAGATCCGACTGCAGGCGCCCGTTCGGGAAGAACACGAACATGTTGTCGGGCGAGCGCAGGAACATATTGCTGTTGCTCACGCCGGCGAGGGGCTCCTCGACCACGGGGGCCGGCGCCATCACGACTGGGGGCGGCGGCACCACGACGACGGCGGGCGGCGGCGCGGCAGCCGGAGGCGGAGGCGGAGGCGCCGGCGTCGCGTCGGCGGGCGGCGGCGCCCCCGGGGGCGGGCCCCCGAGGGTCGGGTCGGACGGAACTGCGGGAGGTTCTTGCGCCGAGGCGGCGCGACCCGTAAGGAGGATTCCAGTGAGGGCGAGCGCGATGAAGGAGGGCTTCATTTTCATGGTGGGTGGGTCCTTTTCGGGGTGGGACATTGGCGCGGCATGTTGCCGAACGGTTGTGACAAATCCATGACGTCTTCGAAACGTTTCGTGGCGTACGCGTGACAGGGTCCTTGTCACACGGTTGTCACAATTCCGTCATTCCGGCGCCATTGGCGCATGGTTTGTTTCACCGGCTGTGATGGACCGCGAGAGCGCCCTGCCAATGCCGGGCGAAAGAAGGAAGCCCACGACGAACCGCTTCGCGGCCGCGAGACCCCCCCGCCTGAACCTCGCCCCCGCGCCCCGGTGGCACGGGATCCTCGAGTGGGCCCTCCGCCTCTTCGCCGCCTCCGCGATCTTCGCGATCGCGCTCATCTTGATCTTCATCGCCAAGGAGGCGGCGCCGCTCCTTTACAGCAGCTCCATCCGGCACGAGGTCACGCTCTCGAAGATGCTGTTCTCGCAGCTGTGGCCCGGGTACGACGAGGCGGCGTCGGTGTGGCAGCCCGTCTCGGAGATCCCGAAGTTCGGCCTGTGGCCGCTCGTCATCGGCACGCTCAAGGTGACGATCGTCGCCATGTTCTTCGCGGTGCCGCTCGGCGTCGCGTCGGCGCTCTACGTCTCGCAGTACGCGCGGCCGCGCGCGCGGGAGATCGTCAAGCCGCTCATCGAGCTCCTCGCGGGCATCCCCTCGGTCGTGCTGGGCTTCTTCGCGCTCATCGTCATGGCGACGTGGTTCCAGAATGCCTTCGGCTTCGAGTCCCGCCTCAACGCCTTCGTCTCGGGCGTCGCGCTCTCGATCGCCGTCATCCCCGTCATCTTCACGCTCTCCGAGGAGGCGTTCCGCGCCGTGCCGCGCAGCTACGTGGAGGCCTCGACGGCCCTCGGCGCCGCGCGCTGGCAGACGATCCTGCGCGTGCTGCTGCCGGCCGCTTCGCCGGGCATCGCCGCGGGCGTCGCCCTGGGCCTCGGGCGCGCCATCGGCGAGACCATGATCGTCCTCATGGCGTCCGGCAACGCCGCCATCGTCTCGGCGAACTTGGCGGACTCCGTCCGCACCATCTCGGCGACGATCGCCGCCGAGCTCGCCGAGGTCGTGTTCGGCGAGGCGCACTACACCGTGCTGTTCTTCCTCGGCACGCTGCTCTTCCTCGCGACCTTCGCCATCAACACGGTGGGCGACTGGACCATCCGCCGCATGAAGGCGAAGCTCGGGGGCGCCTCGTGAGCGTCGGCGCGGCGGCCGCCAAGCCCGTCAAGCCGCCTTCGCGCGCGTTCGGGCGCACGCTGGGCAACCGGCTCGGGGACGCCGCGATGGCGCTCTCGTCGGGGCTCGCGGCCGCGCTCGTGCTCGCGATCCTCGGCGTCATCCTGTTCGACGTCGTCAAGAACGGCGCGGGGCACCTGTCGATCACGTTCCTGACCCAGGCTCCGAGGGAGGGGATGACGGCGGGCGGGATCTTCCCCGCGATCGTCGGCATGGTCGAGATGGTGGTGCTCATGACGATCGCCGGCGTGCCCGTCGGCGTCGCCACGGCCATCTACCTGCACGAGTACGCCCCCGCGTCGGCGCGCCTGACGCGCCTCATCCGCATCGCGGTCGCGAACCTCGCGGGCGTGCCGTCGATCGTGTTCGGCCTCTTCGGGCTCGGCTTCTTCGTGCAGTTCCTCGGCGCGGGCATCGACAAGGTCTTCTTCCACGGCGACAAGGTCTACGGCCAGCCGGCGCTCATCTGGGCGGCGCTCACGATGGCGGTCCTCACGCTGCCCGTGGTCATCGTCGCCACGGAGGAGGCGCTGCGCGCCGTCCCCAACGAGCTGCGCGAGGCCTCGCTCGCCCTCGGCGCCACCAAGTTCCAGACCGTCATGCACGTCGTCGTGCCGCAGGCGTCGGCCGGCATCCTCACGGGGATGATCCTGGCCGTGTCGCGCGGCGCCGGCGAGGTCGCGCCCATCCTCTTCACGGGGGCCGCTTACTTCCTGCCCCACCTCCCGAAGGGCCTCTCCTCTCAGTTCATGACGCCGAGCTACCACGTCTACGTGCTGGCGACCCAATCGCCGGACGTCGACGCGACGAAGCCCATCCTCTACTCGACGGTGCTCGTGCTCCTCGCGCTCACGTTCGTGCTCAACATCGCCGCCATCGTCGTCCGTGCGCGCGTGCGCCGGCAGAGCGGCCTCGCCCACTGAAGGACCCCAAGGCACCATGAGCGTTCCCGCCGCCAACGCGACGCCCGCGACCAAGCTGACCGTCCGCGACCTGACCGTCTACTACGGCGACAAGAAGGGCGTCGGCCCCGTGACGATGGACATCGCGGAGAAGCACGTCACGGCCTTCATCGGCCCGTCGGGCTGCGGCAAGTCGACCTTCCTGCGCTCGCTCAACCGCATGAACGAGCTCATCCCGGGCTGCCGCATCACGGGCGAGGTCAAGCTCGACGGCGACACGATCTACGGCGCCGGCGTCGACGCCGTGAGCGTGCGGCGCCGCATCGGCATGGTCTTCCAGCGCTCGAACCCCTTCCCGAAGTCGATCTCCGAGAACGTCGCCTACGGCCTGCGCATCGGCGGCCTCAAGGACGAGCGCGAGATCTCGATGCGCGTCGAGCGCGCGCTCCAGCACGCCGCGCTCTGGGACGAGGTCAAGGATCGCCTCAACGACAACGCGCTCGGCATGTCCGGCGGCCAGCAGCAGCGCCTCTGCATCGCGCGCGCGCTCGCCGTCGAGCCCGAGGTGCTGCTCATGGACGAGCCGGCGTCCGCCCTCGATCCCATCGCGACGGCGCACATCGAGGAGCTCATCAACGAGATCTCGAGCGACTACACCGTGGTGATCGTGACCCACAACATGCAACAGGCCGCGCGCGTCGCCGACTACACTGCCTTCTTCTACATGGGTGAGCTCGTCGAGTTCGATCGCACCGACGTGCTCTTCACGAAGCCGTCGAACCAGCGCACGGAAGACTACATCACGGGCCGCTTCGGCTGAGGGATCGGGACGGGACATGAGAACAGTCACCTCGCGCGAGCACACGAACCGCGAATACGAGCAGGAGCTGCGCCGGCTCCGCGAGCAGCTCCTGCTCATGGGGGCCAAGGTCGAGGAGATCATCCGGGGCAGCATCCGCGCGCTCACCGAGCGCGAGACGGCCGTCGCCGAGCAGATGATCGCGTTCGACAAGAAGATCAACCAGCTCGAGCTCGAGATCGACGAGCTGTGCATGCAGATCCTCGCGCGGCGCCAGCCCGTGGCCTCGGACCTGCGGTTCATCACGATGGCGCTCAAGCTCGTGACCGACCTCGAGCGCATCGGCGACCTCGGCGTCAACATCTGCGAGCGTGTCATCGAGCTCAACGCCGAGCCGCCGCTCAAGCCGTACGTCGACATGCCCAACATGGCGCGCGAGGTCCAGGAGATGCTGCACGAGGCGCTCGACGCCTTCGTCGCCGCGGACGCCGACCGCGCCCAGCGCGTCATCGTCCGCGACCGCAACGTGGACGCGTATTACACCCAGATCTTCCGCGAGCTCCTGACCTACATGATGGAGGACCCGCGCAACATCTTCCGCGCGACGCGCCTGCAGTCCATCGCCAAGTACCTCGAGCGCATTGGCGACCACGTCACGAACCTGGGTGAGATGGTCGTCTTCATGGTCAAGGGCAAGGACATCCGCCACGGCGGGCGGCAGCTGGAGTAGCCCCGCCCCGGCGACCCGATTGTTTCCCGCTCCAGGCAGGGCCGGGTTACGCTGTCGCCATGGCCACCGTCGACGAGCAATGGCAGGAGCTGTTCCAGGCCCTCGAGCGCCTCAAAGCCAAGTGGCCCTCGCCGGAGTGGTCCTACGATCGTCGCTTGCGCTGCGTCGCCTCGTCGATCGCGACGAGCCTCGAGCCGGCGGCGCGGGCCTCGATGAGCGAGGTGCTGCCGACCTCCTGGACGGCGCAGACCCTCGCCACCGCCCCCGACGAGGTGCGCAAGCTCGCCGAAGGGTGCGGCGGCGTGCGCTCGTCGCAGCTCCTCTTCTGGGGCGGCGCCCCCGGAGCGCCGGGCGCCTTCGGCCTGTGGTGGCCGTGGGGCGACGGCACGACCGTGTCGCTGCGCATCGGGCTCCACGATATCGACCAGCCCAAGGAGCGTTACCCCCGGCTGCGTGACATCTTTGGGATCCCCCAGGCGACCGGACCGGCGCCGGGCTAGCCCACCAGCGAGGACGCCCACATGCCCAGGCTCAGCCGCTCGAGTCCAAAGCCCATCGCGCTCGTCCTCGGTGCCTTGACCTGCGCGCTCCTCTCGGCCGGCGGGCGGGCGCGCGCCGCCGACGCACCTTCGGCCGCCACGGAGTCGGCCCCCAAGGCGAAGCGCAAGCCGACGAAGGGCAAGTCAGCCAAGGCGGCGAAGAAGAAGAAGGCGCCATCGAGCGAGTCGAGCGAGAAGCCGGCCCTGGCCCGGCGGCGCATCGGCGCCCCCCCGGCGTACGTCGTCGGCGACTCGGATCCCCACCTCATCAACGACTCGGCGCCGCCCATCGACGCCTTCCCCACCGAGGGCAAGGCCGTCAAGAAGGCGTTCGCCGAGACGCGACGTGATCAGCTCGTCGACGCCGAGAAGGCGGCGCGCGACGCGAAGTCGCCCGATCGCTGGCGGACCGTGCTGTTCATGCTGCGGGGGCTGGCGGAGCGCACGGATCCGGAGGCGTGCTTCTGGCGCGTGCTCTCGTTCTACCGCCTCGGTGAGATCCCGCGCGCGCGCACGCTGCGCGAGAACTGCGAGCTGCCGTCGAAGGACAGCGCCGTCCTCAACGGCGAGGACATCACGGCCTCGGGCGTCCCGCAGATGGGAACGGTCCCCGTCGACGATGGCTTCGGCGCTCCTGCCGGCGCGACCAAGGCGAAGGCCGAGGTCCCCGCGGCGCCCGCCGAGGAGCGCGCCTCGGCCCCCTATACCGGACCCGGGCCCACAAAAACCAGCGCGCCCTGAACGGGCGCGCTGGTCGCTCTCCTTCGAGCCTTCGGAGAAGGGTCGCGCGGTCGCGACGCGGCCCTCACGTGGCGGCGAGCGAGGGAACTCGTTGGTCGACCAGCGTGTGAACCGCGTCGAAGAGCGTGTCGAGCGAGAACGGCTTCCTGAGGAAGGCCGCCGCGCCCGCCGGCTTTTCGTGAGCGACCGCGCTCATCACGACGACTGGCACAGAAGACAGTGACTGGTTGTTCCTGATCGCCTCCAGCACATGACGACCATCCACGAGGGGCATCATCATGTCCAGGATCACCAGGTCGGGCCGTTCGCTCTCTCGGGCTCCACTGAGGAACTCGAGCGCCTGCCGCCCGTGACTGGCGGGAACCACATCGTAACCCTCCGCCTCCAACACGTCCTGAACGATGTCCCGGATATCCGGATCGTCCTCGACCAAGAGCACCGTCTTCTGTGCCATGCGCACCTCCCCCAAGATCGAGCCTGCGCTAAAGAGTCGCACCGATCAAGAGGTCATGAAATCCGTCAGCATCCACACTCTTCCACAGAAGTCGTGTCGGAAAGTTCCCGAGACGAACGCATCGCCTTGCCATTCCCGATCGCGTATGGTTCCCAACCGGCAAGGAGGCGCCATGCGTAGAATCCTCATGCTCGCCGCCGGGTTGTTCGCCTGGCTCGTATGCGTATCCGCCGAGGCGGCTGTCGTTCGGTACCTCTCGCAACACCCGCTCCCGCGAAAAATGGGAGGGGGCTTTTGCTATATCGACGTCCCGCACGTCCATGATTTCGGGCCGTCCGACCCCCGGATGTATAGACAGGTGGACGGGCAATATTATTTCGTGGGCGATCCCGCGCCCTTCGACTATCAGGGGCCTCGCTCCGCCTACTACGGACCGCACCCCATCGTCGAGGCGAACGTCCAGTTCGGCCACCCCGAGTACTGTTACCTCCAGGGACCGCATTATCACTGGTACGCCCCTCCGCCCCAGGCGTCTTTCGAGCTGCGCGGCGGCGCCTACTGGTTCACCGGCACCTTCGAGCCCGCCTACTACCAGGAGCGGCCGCGCTACGTCGCGGTGAACGAGGCCTACGCCCCCATCGTTTACACGCGCCCGGTCGTCGATGTCACCTTGGCCCCCGCGGCGTTCCACGGCGAGATCGTCGCCGGAGGTCCGGGGTGGCGCGCGAGCGCCGTCGTGGCCGCGCCGCCGCCGCCGGTGGTCCAGGTCGGTGTCGGCATCAACGTCGGCGGCCCTCCGAGCACCGTCATCGTCGAGCACGACGGCGGGCGACACCGCGGCTGGGAGCGGCACGAGCATGGCGGGTGGCGCGGACCGCCTCCTCCC
>DASZWW010000106.1:0-13686 GCA_035546175.1 Polyangia bacterium | reverse complement strand
GAGGAGCGCGACGTAGCCCGCGCCGATGGCGCCCACGAAGACGGGCGCGATCCAGATCGGCCCGAAGAGGACGCCCGCCACGATCGCCTCCGCGGCCCAGGCCACGAAGAGGAAGACGGCGCCCGCGATGAGCTTGACGGTGCCGATGACGTCCTCGTCCTTGGTGATGCGAGGCGCGATCTCGCCCGCGAGCCGGTAGGGCACCCAGCCGAGCAGCGCGCCCGCGATGGCCAGGGGCAGCGCCAGCGCGACCTTGGCGCACGCCGCGAGGATGCGCCGCGGGGCGATGAGCTCGATCTCGAGGCCCCACGGATTGCGCACGCCGAGGTGGCGCAGCGTGCGCGCGTAGGCGCGCGCCTCGGCGGCGACCGCCTCCACGCGCGCCGGGTCGCGCGCGCGCAGCCGCTCGTACGCGGCGCCGAGCTCGAGCGCGTAGCGGTGGTCCGCGGCGAGCTCGGCCGCCTCCGAGCCGCGGTCGCCGGGGCTCGGGCGCTTCTCGGCCGTCCAGCGGGCGACGCGCGCGATGCCGGCGAGCAGCTCGCGCGTCTCCGCCTGCAGCACGACGTCGTCGAGCCGCGCCTTGATCTCGTCGGTGAGGGCGTCGACGGCGCCGCGCTCGTCCTCCCGGTAGCGCGGCAGGAGCGGCGCCGTCTCGATGGGCGCGCCGACGTCGAGCAGCACGCGCGAGCGGAAGGCCGTCTTGTGCTCGTAGAAGAGGCCCACGGGCACGATCACCGCCCCGAGGCGCGCCCCCGCGTCGGCCGCCTCGCGCTCGGCCGAGAGCGTGATGCGCGCCGCGCCCGTCTTGAGGGGGCGCAGCTGGGGGTCGGAGTGCGACGCGCCCTCGGGGAAGAGCGCGAGCGCCTCGCGGCGCGCGAGGGCCTCGCGGCAGCGCGCGAATGACTCGTCGTTGCGCGAGGCGTCCTGGGCCCGCGCGCCCGCCTCGTGCGCGCGGTACACGGGGATCGAGCCGAAGGCGCTCATCGCGAGGCGTCCGAAGGGGTTGCCGAAGAGCGTGCTCTTGGCGAGGAAGTGCGCCGCGCGTCCGGTCGCGACGCGCAAGACCATCGGGTCGAGGAGCCCGTTCGGGTGGTTGAGCACGAACACGACGGGCCGGTCGCGCGGGATGCGCTGGCCGTCCTCGACGAGGCGCACGGGGTAGTAGAGGCGCACGAGCGCCTCGGCGAGCCACCTCACGACGGCCTCGAGCACCCTCCGCATCGAGGCGAGCATATCGCGCTCGGGCGCCGGAAGCGGCTTGTCGCGGCGCGCGCGCCGTGGGACACCTTCCCGCGATGCGGGTCATCGTCGTCGGGGCCTCGGGCATGGTGGGGCAGGGCGTGCTGCGCGAGTGCCTGCTCGACCCGGAGGTCGAGCGCGTGCTCACCGTCGGGCGCCGCCCGCTCGGCAAGACCGACCCGAAGCTCGTCGATCGCGTCGTCGCCGACCTGACGGACCTCACGTCGATCGAGGCCGAGCTCGCGGGCTACGACGCGTGCTTCTTCTGCCTGGGCGTCACGTCGGTGGGCATGACCGAGGAGGCGTACCGCAAGGTCACCTACGACATCACGGCGGCCTTCGCGAAGGCGCTGGCCCGGGCGAACCCGGGGATGACGTTCGTGTTCGTCTCCGGTCGCGGCAGCGACGAGACGGAGAAGGGGCCCACGATGTGGGCGCGCGTGAAGGGCGCCGCCGAGAACGTCGTGCGAGGCGCCGGCTTCAAGGCGGCGTACGTCTTCCGGCCGGGCCTCATCCAGCCGCTGCACGGGATCACCTCGCGCACGCGCGCCTACCGCCTGGCCTACGCGCTCCTCTGGCCGATCGTCGCGCTCATGAAGCGGCTCGCGCCGCGCTCCGTGACGACGACCGAGAACGTCGGCCGGGCGATGCTCGAGGCCGCGCGCCGCGGCGCCCCCAAGCCCTACCTCGAGAACGGCGACATCAATCGACTGGCGGATTTGGCGCGCGCCTCCCGACCCGGCATTAGCGTTTGATCATGAAGCTGATCATCGCGAACAAGAACTATTCGTCGTGGTCGCTGCGCCCGTGGCTGCTGCTCAAGCAGCTCCGCATCCCCTTCGAGGAGGAGAAGCTCAGCTTCAACGACCCCTCCTTCAAGGCGCGCGTGCGCGCCGTCAGCCCGAGGGGCCTCGTGCCCGTGCTCGTCGACGGCGAGCTCGCCGTGTGGGACAGCCTCGCCATCGTCGAGTACCTCGCCGAGAAGTTCCCGGACCGCGGCGTCTGGCCGGCCGCGCGCGAGGCGCGGGCACGCGCGCGCTCCGTGTGCGCCGAGATGCACTCGTGCTTCCAGGCGCTGCGCTCGCGCCTGGCCATGAACTGCGAGCTCGATCTGCCCATGCCCGTGCTCGATCTCGAGACGCGCCGCGACGTCGACCGCATCTGCGAGCTGTGGGCCGACTGCGCTCACTTCTCCGACGGCGACGGCGGACCCTTCTTGTTCGGCGCCTTCTCGGCGGCCGACGCCTACTTCGCGCCCGTCGTGCGCCGGTTCCTCACCTACGAGATCGGCCTGCCCGAGGCCGCGCGGCGCTACGTCGCGACGATGGACGCGCTGCCCGCCATGAAGGAGTGGGTGGCGGCGGCCCGCGCCGAGAACGACTTCTGCGCCTTCGAGGAGCCCTACCGCGAACGCCGCCCCGCGCCGGGCGAGGGGGAGCCGGCCGCCGACGCCGACGAGTAGATCCCGCCCCGTGGTGATGCGTCTGCCCCGGCATGTCCCGCGGCTCCACGTCGACGCCTCGGGCAGGGTCACGGCGGTCGAGGTCGTGTCGGGCGACCCCGGGCTCGCGAAGCTCCTGCGCGCGCGCCTCCTCGGCCTGACGAGCGCCTCCAAGGCCGCGACCTCCAAGGCCATCCTCCTCGTGACCCTCCGGGTGCAGTAACGAAGCGCGTCAGCTCCGCCCGGCGTCGGGACCGTCCAAACGACGGGCCTACGCGCCGGGCGAAAAGCGTGCGACAATAACGTCCGTGACACGCGTTCGAGCGAAGCGTTCCGGGCAGAGCGGCGGCGCCGCCGTCGAGTTCGCGCTCGTCATGCCGATCTTCGTCGCCGTGCTGTTCGGCATGATCGACTACGGCTGGTACTTCTATCAGAAGTTCACGCTCGCCGCGGCCATCCGCGAGGGCGTGCGCCTCGGCGCGACGATCAAGAGCAGCGCGACTCCCGGCCCCGCCGCCCGGGCGCTCACCGAGGCACAGAACCGGTGCGACGCGGGATCCCTCCCGCACGCGGCGGTCACCTGGACGAGCGGAATGTCGGCGGACCCGGCGCCGCTGCAGGCTGTCTGGGTCACCGGCGTGTACACGTTCCATCCGCTCGTCGGCCTGGTCCCGATGCCGCACTCGAACATGACCTACACGATGCAGATGTTGCTCGAGCAGCAGTACTGACGAGGTCGAGCAGAGCTGCGGGGCGGCCCCTCAGTGCACGATCGCGAACGGCACCTGCGATGGGATCTGCTTGAGCGCTTGTGCGAACGTCGTCGTATCGTTCGTAGTGAAAACGGTTCCGTGATTTCGCGACAGCGTTTTCGCGAATTTGTCTCCCGGACTGTTCGGGTTGTAGAAGCCGATGACGAAGAGATCGATGTTGTCGGCAGCGGCCAAGTTGGCTTCGGTGACGGTGTCCTTCACCATCTGCTGCGCCTCGGTGCATGCCGTCCCGCCCGTCGCGGTCGCGCCGTTCTTTATCTGACCCGAATCTCCGGCGTTGGGGTTGCCGTCGCCCCACCCGGCGGCGTTGCCCCCATAGGTGTTGTTGTCGGGAGCGGTGAAGGAGGCTCCGCAGGTGAGCCCGCCCGCGCAGCACGGCTGCCAGTCTGCGCCCGTGGCCGAGTTCCAGGTCCCGCACAGCCCGCCGCCGCCCACGCCGGTGCACACCATCGGGTACCCGTCGGTCACCAGGATAAGGGCGTGCGGCTCGTCGCTGAGGCCGAGGTTCTTGAGCGTCGCGTGACCGACGCGGATGGCCTCGGCCAGATCGGTGCCGGCGTAGAGTTGGAGGTTGGTGACCTCGGCCTTGGCCGCCGAACACTGCGGCATCCAGGTGTGGTTCGGATACGCGAACTGCGTGGTGAAGGTGTTGTTGCAGGCGGCGTACGGAGGAGGGTTGAGGGCGTTCGGAGCGCACTGCCGGTAGCCGCCCTCGTTCGCGGTCAACGACCACGTGGCACCGTTGTAGCATTGAGTGGCGGTGACGTTCTTCTTGCTGCAGACGCCGATGCCCCGGTTCTGAGTCGGATCGAGCGTCGTCGTGTCGCGTAGCCACGAGCCGTGCGTCTTGCTCGAATCGTCTCGGATCGTGGCGTAGTTCGCGAAGACGTTCTTCATGGTCGTCACGGGCTGTGTGATCCCCGCGAAGACGTCGAGGCCGACCATGTCGCCCTGGGTGCCATGCGGGTCGGTTGGCAAGCCGAGGTAGTCGAGGAACGAGACGGCGGCGTCAGCCGCGTTGTCGATGTAGCAGAGATAGCTGTCGGTGATGTCGAGCTCGATCTGGAAGAATCGGCTCTGGAAGGCGGTCGTGACCGATTGGGTGACGTCCGCCTCGGTGTAGCCGAGGGCGCGGCCGAAGGTGAGGTTCACGAGCGCACCGCCCGTATCCGAGTCGAAGCGCTGGGAGTTGATCTTCACGGCGTTATAGTACGTACCGGCCGGATCGAACGTATTCGTGCTGAAGTAGTAGGAGCCAAAGGTGATGTCCGACGCCGACAGCTTCATAGGCTGGCCGAGGACCTCGTGCATGTGCGCGATGTTGATCGCAGCAGTCTGCGCCTGGCTCACGCTGTCCGTAGCGCGGAGCACGACCATGGCGGCGTGAGCCGCGGCGTCGGTGGCGTTCTCCATCTCGAGGCGCGCGAGGCGCACGTAGGCGAGATCGAAGCCCAGCGCCGCGAAGCCGAGCAGGATCGTCAGGCACAGCGCCATCAACACCGCGATGGCGCCGCGCTCCGGGTGACGTTTCGGCGTTCGCTGCACGGCAAACCTCCACTTCCGCATGGACAGCCGTCAATATTGTAGGCCACGAAGCGGTGGACTGACAACCGCGCAGGGACGGCGAGAGACGGATACAATGGCCCCATGCGCTGGGGCCGACTTTTCGCCAAGGGCATCGCCCTCTTGGCGATGTCCGGCCGCGTCGGCGCGGCGTCCGCGGAGGAGGCGGCGGCGCCCGCTGCCGTCCCGGAAGCGCCGCGTCCCGACGGCGCCGCGACGCCCGGGCCCGGCCCGCAAGATCCGCTGGCGGGCCTCGCGGGCGAGCACGCCTTCCTGCGCTCGCCGAGCAACGAGATCGTGCTCTTCCCCGGGTTCCTCCTGCAGGTGGGCGGCGCGTTCTACCCGCGGCAGCTCGACGATCTGCGCAGCGGCTTCACGCTCCGCCGCGCGCGCCTCGAGCTCGCGGGCTGGCTGGGGCCGATGTTCTACTTCGACGTCGCGGGCGACTTCACGGCCGCCGACGGCCCGCCGGCCTCGGGCGGACGCCCGCCCAGCGACGCGTACCTCGCCTTCGCGCCCGAGGGGGATCTCTTCATCGTGCAGGCGGGGCAGTTCGACGCCCCGTTCTCCCTCGAGAACCGGACGCTCGACGCGTACCTCCCGTTCGTCGACCGGTCGCTCGTCGTGCGCACGCTGGCCGCTCCCTACAACAAGGACCTCGGGGTCATGGTCCACGGCACCGACGACGCGCGCCTCGTCTATTACTCGGGCGGCGTCTTCAACGGCGACGGTCCGGCGCTGCGCAACGGCGACAACCGCGTTGACGTCATCGGGCGCGTCTCGGTGTCGCCGCTCGCCCGCACCTCGCTCGACGCCTTCCACGAGGTCTCGCTGGGGGCGTCGGCGTGGTACGGACAGCGCGCCGCCGGGCAGGCCTTCCCCACGCAGGCGACGCCCGGCGGGTTCGCCTTCTTCGTCCCCAGCTGGACGATGGGGCAGATGCCGCCGCTGACCTTCGATCTGCTCGAGAGCGGGTCGACGCTCACGCTGGGAGGCGAGCTGAACGCGCCGATCGGTCACCAGGCCGGCGTGCGCGGCGAGGGCGTGCTCAAGGAGCAGGACCTCGCCGAGGCGGTGATCGCGACCGACGGCTCGCCGCCCACGACGCGCGGCCGCGCGCACCTGCGCGGCTTCGGCGGCTACGGCGAGGCCTGGCTCTGGCTCGTGGGCGACGATCGACTCCTGCCGCGGCCGGGCTTCGAGCTGCCAAAGCGCCTCCGCCGCGTCGTCGAGCCGCCCGCCGAGCACGGCCTCATGGTGACGGCCCGCGGCGAGCTGCTCCAGGAGGACCTGACGAGCACGTCGACCAACGCCAACCCGAACACGGCGACGACCCGCCTCGTGACGGCCACGCTCGGGGTCAACTACTGGTACGGGCGCCGCGTGCGCGCGACGCTGAACTACGCGCTCACCTTCCTGAGCGGCACGACCGAGAACGTCAAGAACCTGCAGGCGACGAGCAAGACCGAGCAGGAGGTGCTGCTGCTGCTCGCGATGGGCCTTTGATCGGGGGGCGCGAGTCGGATATACACGCCCGCCATGAGGCTCTTGCCGCACGACGGGTCGTTCTTCCAGCACTTCGAGGCCCAGGGAAGGAAGACCGTCGAAGGCTGCAAGGCCTTCCTCGAGATGATCGACGATCCGACGTCGCTCGAGGGCAAGGCCCGGCGCATCAAGCAGATCGAGCACGAGTGCGACGAGATCACGCACGCCGTGGTCTCGGCGCTCCACAAGACGTTCATCACCCCGATCGACCGCAACGACATCTACCGCCTCATCACGAAGATGGACGACATCATGGATCTCGTCGAGGCGGCCGCCGAGCGCGTCGCGCTCTACGAGATGGGGCAGATGACGACCGAGGCGGGGGACCTGGCGCGCTGCCTGGTGGCGAGCGCCGAGCAGGTCGCGGCCGCCGTGGCCGCCTTCCGCGATCTCGGCAAGCCGAGCATCATCCTCGGCCACTGCGTCGAGATCAACCGGCTCGAGAACGCCGCCGACGGCATCCTGCGGGGCGCGCTCGCCAGGCTGTTCCGCGAGGAGAAGGACCCGATCTCCGTCATCAAATGGAAGGAGATCTACGAGACGCTCGAGGCGGCGACCGATCGCTGCGAGGACGTCGCGAACGTCATCGAGGGCGTCGTCCTCGAGAACAGCTAGCCCCGACAAGGACACCGCATGGCCATCGTCGTCGCGATCGTGCTGATCGCGCTCGCCTTCGACTACATCAACGGGTTCCACGACGCCGCGAACTCGATCGCGACGATCGTGTCGACGCGCGTGCTCACGCCGAAGCGGGCCGTCGCCTGGGCAGCCTTCTTCAACTTCATCGCCTTCGTGATCTTCCCGCTCCACGTCGCGAACACGGTGGGCAAGGGCATCATCGAGCCCAGGATCATCGACGACGCCGTGCTCGTGGGTGCGCTCGGCGGCGCCATCGCCTGGAACCTCATCACGTGGTGGTACGGGCTCCCGTCCAGCTCGTCGCACGCGCTCGTGGGCGGGCTGCTCGGGGCCGGCATCTCGAAGGGCGGGCTCGCCGTCGTGCAGACGTCGGGCGTCCTCAAGATCGCGATCTTCATCGTCGTCTCGCCGGTGATCGGGTTCCTCCTGGGCGGCGCCATGATGGTGCTCGTCTCCTGGGTCTTCCGGCGCGCGCACCCCGGGCGCATCGATCGCTGGTTCCGGCGGCTCCAGTTCCTGTCGGCGGCCATGTTCAGCCTCGGCCACGGCGCGAACGACGCCCAGAAGACCATGGGCATCATCCTCGCGCTGCTCATCGCCAAGGGCTACGTGGGCGCCAAGGCCGAGGTCCCGCTGTGGGTCATCCTCGCGAGCCAGACGGCCATGGGCCTCGGCACCCTCTCGGGCGGGTGGCGCATCGTCAAGACGATGGGCATGCGCCTGACCAAGCTCAAGCCGGTCGGCGGCTTCTGCGCCGAGACGGGCGCGGCCGGAATGCTCTTCCTCGCGAGCGCGCTCGGCGTCCCCGTCTCGACGACGCACACGATCACGGGCGGAATCGTCGGCGTCGGCTTCGTCAACAACCCGAACAGCGTCCGCTGGGCCGTCGCGCTGCGCATCGTGTGGGCGTGGCTCTTCACCATCCAGTCGGCGGCCATCATCTCGGCGATCGTCTACTTCGCCTCGAAGCGCCTCGGGCTCTAGCGGCGCCGGTGTGGCCGCGTCCGCGGCGCCGCCTTCTCAGCGCACGACCTGGAGCCGCCCGCGCCCGTCGCCGGCGTCCTCGCGCTCGTGCACGGCGTCGACGGTGAGGCGCAGCTTGCGGTCGGCGAGCTCCACGAGCATGTCGCCCTTGCGGCGCGCGGCCCACAGCTCGAGCTCGGGATCGCCGTCGGCGTCGAGGCGCATCTCGATGATCTTGTCGGTGACGACGACGCGGACGGCCCGCACGAGGCGGGCGTCGGTGCGGTCGAGGCCGTCGGCCACGCGCAGGATGGCGGCGAGGTGGCGGACCCGCTTGCGGTCGGCCTTCGAGAGGGCCATGAAGGCGTCGTGGCTCTTGCTCGGCTCGGCCTTGCGGTGGTAGCGGGCCACGAGGGCGATGACGTTCACCTCGTCGCGCGAGAAGCCGGCCATGTCGTGGCTCTGGATGAGGTACTCGGTGTGGCGGTGGTGGCGGTGGGGCGCGACGTGGAAACCGACGTCGTGCAGCAGCGCCGCGTACTCGAGCAGCTCGGCGTCGTTCTTGGGCAGGCCGTGCAGGCGGCGCGTCTGGTGGAAGATCGAGAGCGCCAGGCGGGCGACGTGCGTCGCGTGCGGCTCGCGGAACTGACAGCGGCGGGCGAGCTCCATGACGGAGCGGCGGCGCAGGTCGGGGAACTCCTCGACGAGGAGGATGCCGGGGCGGTTGCTCGCGACGTAGTCGGCGACGATGCCCTCGCGCAGCGCGGTCTCGCAGAGGGCGGCCTCGTCGGCGCCCGTGAGGTCGAGGACGGTGCGGAGCACGACGGCGCCCGTGTAGATCGTGTCGCCGCGGCGCGCGTCGAGGCCGGGCAGGCGCGCGCGCTCGAGGGCGCGCATGCCGCCGAGCTTCTTCTCCATCTCGGCCAGCGCCTTGAGCGGCAGGGAGGCCGTGCGCTGGCTGCCGGCGCGCTCGCGCTCGAGCCCCAGCAGGCTCCCGAGCGCCGAGGCCGTGCCCGACGTGAAGGCGACGAAGTCGAAGCCCATGGCGCGGACGCGCGCGATGACCGGCTCGAGGAGCGAGCGGGCGCGCTCGGCGAGTTGCGCGCGCTCGCGCGGCGTCGGGGGATCGGAGACGGGGCAGGCCTCGGCGAGGCGGATGACGCCGAGCTTGAGCGAGGCCGTGAAGTAGAGCTCCTGCGCGTCGGCGAGCACGACCTCGAGCGAGCCGCCGCCGAGATCGAAGAGGGCGACGCGCCGCTTGCCGAGGTCGAGCGACCCGCGCGCGCCCAGGTAGATGAGGCGGGCCTCCTCGTCGCCGCGGATGACGCGGATGTCGACGCCCACCTCGTCGCGCGCGGCGCGCACGAACTCGCCGCCGTTCTGCGCCTCGCGCACGGCGCTCGTCGCGACGGCGACCAGGGCGTCGGGCTTGTGGCGGTCGGCGATGCGGCGCAGGAACTTGAGGGCGTCGAGGGCGCGCCGGAAGACCTCGGGCGGGATGACGCCCGTGTGGAGCGTCGAGTCCCCGAGCCGCACCATCTCCTTGGCGCGGTCGAGGATCTGGATGCGGCCGCCCGTCTCGACGTCGGCGACGATGAGGTGGAAGGAGTTGGACCCGCAGTCGAGGGCCGCGATGCGCATGGCCTCGCCATGATATGCCGAACGCAAGTCCGGTCGCGCGACATCCTCGTGACGATGGCCGGCGAAAGGGGCGGACTGCGCCTGAGCGAATGATCAGGGGCGGGTCAGGGGGCGGCGCTCTCGGGCGCCGGCGTCGGCTCGACGCCGGCGGCGGGGAGGGCGACGTGCTTGCGGCGCGCGTAGAGCGCGAGCGCGGGCAGCCCCAGCGCGACGGCGAACCACAGCGTGCAGGCGCGCGTGACGAAGGTGGCCGCGGCGGCGCTCCCGCGGGTGAGGCCGGCTCCGAACCGCACGAGCAGCGCCAGCATGCCCGCCTCGGTGACGCCCAGGCCGCCCGGCAAGAACGAGAGCGCGCCCGCGACGGTCATCGCGGCGTAGATGAACGTCGCGGCCCGCAGGTCGAGGACGGCGCCGGGGAAGCCGCGCACGACCGTCGCGAAGGCGAGGCACTCGAGGAACCAGGACAGCGTCGAGATCGCCGTCGCGAGCACGAGGGGCTTCGGGTGAAGGAGGGCGGCCGTCGCGGCGTGCATCTCGCGCAGCCTGGGCGCGAAGCGGCGCACGCCCGGGAGGCCAGCGGCGAGGCCGAGCGCCAGCTCGGCGAGGGGATCGATGGAGACGACGAGGACGCCGCCGATCACGACGGCGGCGCCCGCGACGAGGAACCGGCGGTCGACGTCGAAGTGGAACACCCCCGCGAGCGCGAGGAGCAGGAGCGCGAGCAGGTCCGTCACGCGCTCGGCGACGACGATGGGCGCCGTGCGCGTCACCGAGTAGCCGTGCGAGGCGCGCAGCAGGAAGGCCTTCACCGCCTCGCCGAGCTTGCCGGGCGTCACCGTGAGCGAGAACCCCGCGAGGAACACGAGCAGGCTGTCCCGGGGCGCGACCGGCAGCCCGAGGACGCGCAGGTAGTAGTGCCAGCGCCCGAAGCGCACGAGGTAATTGCAGGCCGCGAGCAGGCAGGCGAGCGCCGCGAGGCTCCAGCGGAAGCGCGCCAGGGCCTCGGCGACCTGGCGCGCGTTCGCCCAGATCGAGAAGCCGACGTAGACCGCGACGCCCGCCGCCACGCCGAGGGCGACGCGGCCGACGAGCCCCTTCATTCCTCGGCGACGCGGTTCTGCTTGTCGAGGCGCTTGCGCTCGTTCTCGTCGAGGAAGCGCTTGCGCAGGCGGATCGCCTTGGGCGTCACCTCGACGAGCTCGTCGTCGTTGATGAACTCGAGCGCGCTCTCGAGCGTGAACACGCGCGGTGGCGTGAGGATGAGCTTCTCGTCGGCGGCCGTCGTGCGGATGTTGGTGAGCTTCTTCGCCTTCGAGGGGTTGACGACGAGGTCGTTGTCGCGCGAGTGCAGGCCGATGATCTGCCCGCCGTAGACCTTCTCGCCCGGCCCCATGAAGAGCGCCCCGCGCTCCTGCAGGTAGAAGAGGCCGTAGGCGTTCGTCTCGCCGATGTCCTGCGCGATGAGCACGCCGTTCGGCCGCGCCTTGAAGGCGCCCGCGTAGGGGCCGAAGCTCTTGAAGGTGTGGTTCAGGATCCCGGTGCCGCGCGTGTCGGTGAGGAACTGCGAGCGGTAGCCGATGAGGCCGCGCGCCGGGCACAGGTACTCGAGGCGCATGCGCCCCTCGCCGGCGGGCCCCATCTCCTGCATGCGGCCGCCGCGGCGCCCGAGCTCCTCGATGACGGCGCCCGAGTAGGCCTCGTCGAGGTCGATGACGACCTCCTCGTAGGGCTCGAGCTTCTCGCCGTTCTCCTCCTTGAAGATGACCTGCGGCTGCGAGACCATGAGCTCGTAGCCCTCGCGCCGCATCGTCTCGATGAGCACGGAGAGGTGGAGCTCGCCGCGGCCGAGCACGTCGAAGGTGTCGGGCGAAGGCGTCTCGAGCACGCGGAGCGCGACGTTCGCCTTGATCTCCTTGAACAGCCGGTCGCGCAGGTTGCGGGAGGTGACGAACTTGCCCTCCTTGCCCGCGAACGGACCGTTGTTCGACATGAACTGCATCTTGACGGTCGGCTCCTCGATCTCGAGGAGCGGCAGCACGACGGGGCGCGCGATCTCGGTGATCGTCTCGCCGACGGTGAGGTCCTGCATGCCCGTGACGGCGCAGATGTCGCCCGCCGCGGCCTCGGCCAGCTCGAAGCGCTTGAGGCTCTGGTAGCCGAGCAGCTTCTGAACGCGGAACTCCTCGCGCTTGCCGTCGCGGTGCACGCACAGCACGCGCTCGCCGGTCTTGATGCGGCCCGAGTCGATGCGGCCGATGGCCACGTAGCCGAGATAGTCGTCGTAGTCGAGCGTCGTGACGTGCATGGCGAGCGGCGCCGCGACGTCGGCGGCGGGCGGCTTGACCCGCTCGACGACGATGTCGAGCAGCGGGCCGAGGTCCTTCCGCTCGTCGCCCAGCTCCTTGACGGCCCAGCCCTCGCGGCCCGAGGCGTAGACGATGGGGAAGTCGAGCTGCTCGTCGCTCGCGCCGAGCGCGCAGAAGAGGTCGAAGGTCTCGTCGACCGTGCCCGTCGGGTCGCAGCCGGGCCGGTCGACCTTGTTGATGACGAGGATGGGCTTCAAGCCCAGGGCGAGCGCCTTGCGCGTCACGAAGCGCGTCTGGGGCATGGGGCCCTCGAAGGCGTCGACGAGCAGGCACACCGAGTCGACCATCTTGAGCACGCGCTCGACCTCGCCGCCGAAGTCGGCGTGGCCGGGCGTGTCGACGATGTTGATGCGCGTGCCCTTCCAGGTGATGGCCGTGAACTTCGAGAGGATCGTGATGCCGCGCTCGCGCTCGAGGTCGTTCGAGTCCATCGCGCAGTCGGCGATGACCTCGCCCGCGCGGAACTGCCCCGCCTGGCGCAGGAACCCGTCGACGAGCGTCGTCTTGCCGTGGTCGACGTGCGCGATGATCGCGATGTTGCGGACGTCGGCCCTCACGGGCTTCGCCGGGGTCTCCTCGGACGGTGCTGCTACGCCTGCGGTGGACATTGCGGGTCGGGAGACTTACCCGGTGAACGGCCTCGGCGCAAGTCGTCGGGCCGCCGACGACGCGGCTGGCTATCGGGCGGATCTGGGAACTCGCCCGCGGGTCCCGGCACGGCGGGCCGTCCCCCGCCCCGGTGAGGCGGCGTCGGATGGCGCCTCGCCGCGCTGTGACGACACTTTGCTCGTAGCGGTCTGGAGCGGTTCCAGCGAGTCATCGACGGGAGGATCGACATGGGCGGATCGTGGTCGAGCGCGTGCAGGGTGGCGTTGCTGCTGGGCGTGGCGGGGGCCCTCGGGGCCTGTCAGGGCCCGCCGGCGGGCGGGGACGAGGGTGGGGGCGAGGTGGGCGCCGCGCGGGTCGCCCTCGTGAACGTCCCGCCGGACGTGACCTGCATACGGGTCTTCGCGACCGGGGCGACGCGCTTCGCGTTCGCCGACGCCGACGTCACGACGGGGCAGTCGTCGACGCTCGACATGGAGGGGATCCCCGTCGGTGACGTGGTGTTCACGGGGTTCGGGCTGGAGGGCGTCTGCGCGGCGACCGCCGACGACGACCCGACCTGGGTGAGCGACCGCGTGACGGCGACCATCGTGGGCGGCCGCTTCACCAACGTCGATCTGCCCATGCACCCGAACGGGCGGGCCTTCGTCTCGGTGGACTTTCAGTCCGACGATCCGCCGGCGCCCGACGCCGGCGCGCCGGGCGGAGAGGGCTCGCCGGACGCGGGCGCGGACTGCCGCCACTGAGCGGCCGCAACGGGCCGCGCGTCCGAGGCCCGGTCCCCTTGCCGGCGAGCCGCCGGCGGCCTTGCATTTTCGGGACGACGCGCTGGATGATGCGCCCGTGATCTCCGAGGTGGAGGGGCTGGCGGCCGACGAGCGCGGGTTCGTGCTCGGCGTCGCGCGGGGGG
>DASZWW010000105.1:0-26248 GCA_035546175.1 Polyangia bacterium | reverse complement strand
CCGGCGAGGTCGATGATCTGCTCGACCTTGCGGAAGCTCGCGCCCATGACCTGGGTCTTGTAGTCGTACTTCTTGTAGTACTCGTAGATGCGCCGCACGCTCGCCACGCCCGGATCCGCCTCGCGCGTCGGCTCCTGGCCGGTGGCCTTCTTGAACCAGTCGTAGATGCGCCCCACGAACGGCGAGATCAGCGTGACCCGCGCCTCGGCGCACGCCACGGCCTGCGCGAAGCTGAAGAGCAGCGTGAGGTTGCAGTGGATGCCCTCCTTCTCCAGCTGCTCGGCGGCCTTGATGCCCTCCCAGGTGCTGCCGAGCTTGATGAGGATGCGCTCGCGCTCGACGCCGGCGTCCGCGTAGAGCGCGATGAGCTGGCGCGCCTTCTCGATGCTGCCCTTCGTGTCGAACGAGTAGCTCGCGTCGACCTCCGTCGAGACGCGGCCGGGGATGATCTTCAGGATCTCGCACCCGAAGTTCACGGCCATCTTGTCCATGAACAGCGCCGTCTGCTCGGCGCCGCCGCGGGCCTTCTTGCTCGCGTAGCCGAGCGCCTCCTCGACGAGCGGCCGGTACTCCTTCTGCTGCGCGGCCTTGAAGAGCAGCGACGGGTTGGTCGTGGCGTCCTGCGGCTTGTACTGGGCGATGGCGCCGATGTCGCCCGTGTCGGCGACGACGGTGGTGTACTGCTTGAGCGATTCGAGCTCCGACATTTCGAGGTCCTTTGTTGGTTCCAGCGCCGCAAGAATACCCCGCCCCGGCGCCCCTCTCTAGAGATGAGATGATGCGGGCGGCCGTGGAGGCCGGGCGCTACTCCGTGGCCGACAGCTCGCGCTCGAGCGCCTCCCACTCCTTGACCAGCCCGTCGATCCGGGGTCCCAGCGCGGCCGCCTCTTCGACCAGCGCGTCAACCTCGTCGCGCGAGGCCCTCTGGAAGAAGCCGGCGTCCGCGTAGAGCCCTTCGATCTCCCGCTTCCGGAGCTCGGCCTTCTCGATCTCCGCCATGACCTTGTCGCGCAGCTTGGGCAGCTGCGCGGCGCGGTTGCGCCTCTTCTTCTGCTCTTCCCAGCTGCCGCCCCGCGCGGGGGCCTTCGCGTCGCCCTTGCCCGCGGCTCTCTCGGCCTTCGCGCGCAGCGCGACCGCGTCGCCGTCGAGGTGGTCGTCTCCGAGCTTCTCCAGGTACTCGGCGTACGTCCCCGCGAAGTCCTGGAACCCGCTCGCGCGCACCTCGACCACGCGGGTCGCGAGCTCGCTCACGAACCACCGATCGTGCGACACGAACACCACCGTCCCCGCGTACGCCTCGAGGGCGGCGACGAGGGCATGAATCGACTCGAGGTCGAGGTGGTTGGTGGGCTCGTCCAGCACGAGGACGTTCGGCCTCTGCACGGCGATGAGGGCGAACAACAAGCGCGCCGCCTCGCCGCCCGAGAGGAGCCCGACCCGCTTGACCACGTCATCGCCCGAGAACAGCACCCGCCCGAGCTCGCTCCGCCAGAACGTCGGGCCCTCGGCGGGCGTGAGCCCCTCGATGAGCTCGAGGGGCGTCGCGTCCGGATTGGCCAGCACCTCGCGGTGATCCTGGGGGAAGTACCCGACGCGCGCCTCGTGGCCCCACCTCACGGCGCCCGCGTCGGCGCCCAAAGCCTCGACGGCGATGCGCAGCAGGGTCGACTTGCCGAGCCCGTTGGGGCCGATGATCGCCACGCGCTCGCCCCGCCGCACGACGAGCGAGACGTTCTCGAGCACGACCTTCTCACCATAGGCCTTCGAGACGCCGGCGATCTCCAGCACCTCCTTGCCGCTGGGGCGCTCGGGCGTCACGCGGAAGCTCGGGGTCCGCCGGGAGGTCTCGGCCAGCTCGGCGACCTCGATCTTCTCGATCTGCTTGAGGCGGCTCTGCGCCTGCGTGGCCTTGGTGTTCTTGGCGCCGAATCGCTCGACCCAGGCCCGCTTGCGCGCGATCTCCTCCTCCGCGCGCCCCACCTCGAGCTCCGCCCGCTCGCGCGCCGCCGCCTTCTGCGCGATGGCCTTCGAGTACGGGCCCACGTACGAGGTGAGGGTCCCGTAGTCGACGTCGAGGGTGTGCGTCGTGACGTTGTCGAGGAAGCGCTGATCGTGCGAGATGATGACCGCGCAGCCCGCGTAGCCGGCCAGGAACTTCTCCAGCCAGCGGATCGTGAGGATGTCGAGGTGGTTCGTGGGCTCGTCGAGCAAGAGGACGTCGACGCCGCCCACGAGCACCTGCGCGAGCAGGACGCGCAGCTTGAAGCCGCCCGAGAGCGTCGAGAGCGGGGCGCGATGGTAGCGGGTGGGGATGGCCAGCCCCTCGAGCACCTCGCTCGCGCGCGCCTCGAGCGTGTACCCGTCGTGGGCGGCCACGACGTCCTCGAGGTCGGCCATCGAGCCCGCGTCGAGCCCGGTCCCGCCCGCCTCCATCATGCGGCGCTGCTCCTGCAGCGCGTTCCACACGATGGCGTCGCCGCGCATGACGAGGTCCAGGATGATCGCCCCGTCGTCCAGGAACCGATCCTGCCGCAGCACGCCGACGCGCGCGCCCTTGGCGATCGTGAACGAGCCCGCCGACGCTTCCTCGTCGCCCGCGAGCACCTTCAGGAACGTGGTCTTGCCCGAGCCGTTCGCGCCCACGAGGCCGTAACGCGCGCCGGCGTTGAGCTGCAGCGAGACGTTCTCGAAGAGGACGCGGGCGCCGTACTCCTTGGCGAGGCCGGTGGTGACGATCATCGGGCCCCCCAGCGTAGCCGAGAATCGGCGGGAGGGCGCGACCGGGCATCGCCTGAGGGCGGCCGGTGTGTCAGAGTCAACCCGATGGCAGACGTCCCTCTCGGCGCCCGGGGCGCCGCGGCGATCCTCGAGCCTCGGCTGGCCGGTCACCGAGGAGACCTGACCGTCGCCGACGGCGCGACGCGCGGGGGGCTGACCCTTCGAGACGCCGAGGCGGGGCTGCGCTGGCTGGCGAGCGAGCGCGGCGGGCAGCTCAAGGCCACCGAGTCGGGCGAGCTGCTGTACTCGTTCCCCGAGGGGCTCGTCCAGCCGAAGGCGCCCACCGGGCTCACGCGCCTCCTGCGAGCCACGGGCCGCGCCCTCGCCGGCGTGGGCCGGTTCATCGTCCGGGCGTGGGTGTCGGTGGTCATGGTCACCTACGCGCTCGCCTTCGTGGCCGTCGCCATCGCCGTGGCCACCTCGCGCGAGGGGGAGGGCGCGGGCGACGCGCTGGCGGGCGTGCTCGACGTGATCGTCGAGGCGCTCTACTGGACGTTCCACCCGTTCTCGCCCGTGAACTGGGGGCGCGAGCCGCGCTGGATCTACGGCGGGCGGCGGCGCAAGCGCGGGCTGCCGTTCTACGAGCGCGTGAACCGCTTCGTGTTCGGGCCGCCGCCGGTCGTCGAGGATCCGCGCGAGGGCCAGCGCCGCGTGCTGGAGGAGATCCGGCGCCTGGACGGCCGCGTGGGCCCCGGCGACGTCATGCGCGTCGCCGGCACGGATCGCGAGACGGCCGAGCGCGGGTTGCTGCGCCTGGTGGTCGACTACGACGGCGACATCCAGGTCAGCGACGACGGCGCCATCGTTTACGTCTTCAAGTCGCTGCGGCCCACGGCCGGCCAGCCGGGCCCCGGCGCGGCGCCCCGGCCGGCCTGGCTGGAGCGCAAGGCGGTGCCGCCGCTGACCGGGAACGACGCCGGGACGAACGTGCTGCTCGGGGCGCTCAACTCGGTGAACCTGGTGGGCAGCTCGGTCGCGGTGGCGAGCGGGCTGACCGTCGAGCGCCTCTTCCAGCTCGTGGAGCACGCGCGCCTGGTGGCCGCGCTGGGGCCGGACGCGCCGCCGCTCGCGGCGGCCCACGGCACGCCGCTGCTGCTCGGGTGGATCCCGCTCGCGTTCTCGATCGGGCTCTTCGCGCTGCCGGCGCGGCGGATCTGGCGCCGGCGGCGCGAGAAGGCGGCCATCGCCGCCGAGAACGGCCGCCGGGGGCTGATGCGCCTCGTGCTGGCAGAGCCCGGCGGCGCGACGGAGCTGTCGCCGGCGGCGGCGCGGCGCGCCTTCGCGGCCGCGTCCGGCCTCGAGGACTCGGAGGCGCTCGTGCCGCAGATCGAGGCGGCGGTGCGCGCGCTCGGCGGCGAGGTCGACCTCGACGCGAGCGGCGCGGTCGTCTATCGCTTCGCGAGCGAAGCGCGCGAGCGGCGCGCCCTGGCGGCGCTGCGAGGCGCCGCGCCGCGCGCCGAAGCGCTGCCGGGCGAGGTCGTGTTCTCGTCGGGCGACGAGGCGCGCGACGTCATCGGCCTCGACGAGGCGCGCGCGCTGATCGGCACCACGCGAGATCCGCGCAAGCCCTGAACCGGCCGCCGCCGCGAGAACCTCGACAACGGCGGCGCCGCAAGATCCCCGGCCTACGCCGGCTGTCCGTCCGACGACGGCGCCGTCTTCGAGGGGCGCGACGCTTCGGACGCGAAGGCGAGCTTCCACGCCTCCAGTGACAGGTCCACCGGGGCCTCGACGGCGGACCGGGCGATCACCCCGTCCATGAAGGCGAGGAACGGTCCGCCAAAGTTGGGCCGCGCCAGCCTCCAGGCGGCCCGGAAGCCGGGGCTCCTCGCCGAGAGCCGAGCGCCCGCGACGACGGTCTCGAACGCGTCGTCGTTCAACAGCCCTTCTTCACGCTGGTAGAACGAGTCCTCGAAGTGGAAGAAGAGCGCGCGGCACAGGTTGTTGAACTGGCTCAGCTGGGTCCGGGTGATGTCCTGCGGGCTCGCCGAGCCGTGGAGCCAGGCGTCCGCCACGGAGAGGTCGGCGAGCGCGAGGTGCAGCTCGACGATCCGCGTGGCGCGGGTGTGCCTGATCGCGATCTGCTGATTGCGCTTCGTTTGCCTGACTTGAAGGGCGAGGTAGATGAGCGAGATCAGGACGGCGAACCCGCTGACGAAGCTTCCCAACGACGCGAGATCGGACAGCGACATGGAGGTCGCATCTTCTCCCGCTTCGATGGCGGAAGCTACGGGCCGCTCAGCTCGGCTTCGGCGCGGAGCCAATCTTCGGCGTCGTGGCCGTGCTCGCCGCCGCGGGCGAGGAACAGCTCGTAGGCGCGCCTCGCGGTCGCCTCGGCCGTCGGCGCCGGAGGCTTCGCAGCCGCCGCCGCCTTGACCTCGAGAGGAGCCGAGGTCTGGTTCGACTTCACCGTCTTGCGCTGTGTTGCGTTCATGGCGACAACCCTAGACCCATCGGCCGCCGTCGCAAAAAAAATATCACTCGACGAAGCGGGCTCGACGAAGCGGAAACGACCGATGTGTCGCGCGCGCCACATGCGGGCCACGCGCGAGCGATCAATGGCGCTACACGGGCGCGCTCGATTGTATGCGAGCCATCTCCTTTCGACGGCCTCGATCGCTCGATTCGCCTGCCGAGCATTCGTCGCGCGTTTTTCTCACGCATCGAGGAAGGAATTCGCTACATGGAGCGGCGTTCATTTGCGCAGGAGGTTCGCGATGAGAGATGTCGGGCTCCGGGCTGTTCGCGTCGCTGCACTGCTGGTCACGTCGACATGGGTCGCCGGTTGTGCGCCTCCTTCGTCCGACGGCGGCCCGCCCGCGGCCAAGTCGGCGCTCACGGGCAGCCGGCCGGCCATCCCGGAGAAGGCCTTCACGCTGTTCGAGAGCGGGCTCGTGCGACCGCTCGCGCTCGCCGAAGACGGGCGCTACCTCTACGCCGCGAACACTCCCGACGATCGGCTGGAGATCTTCCGCGTCGAGGGCCGGAGGTTGGAGCCCGTCGCCTCGGTCCCGGTCGGGCTCGAGCCGGTGGCGATCGCCGAGCGTGGTCCGGGCGAGCTGTGGGTCGTCAACCACCTGTCCGACAGCGTCAGCATCGTGGATGCCAGGGTCCCCGAGTCGGCGCACGTCGTGCGGACGCTCCTCGTGGGCGACGAGCCCCGCGACCTCGTGTTCGCCGGCCCTCGCCGCGCTCGGGCCTTCATCACGACGGCCCACCGCGGGCAGAACACGGGGCGTGACCCTCAGCTGACCACGCCCGGCGTGGGCCGCGCGGACGTGTGGGCGTTCGACGCCGACGACCTGGGCTCGTCGCTGGGCGGGACGCCCGTCGCCGTGATCACGCTCTTCGCGGACACGCCGCGGGCGCTCGCCGTCTCGGCGGACGGTCGCACCGTCTACGCCGCCGCCTTCGACTCCGGCAACCAGACCACGTCCCTGCACGAGCGGATCATCACGCCGAACGGCGGCCTGCCTCCGCCGCACACGAACGCGCAGGGGGTCCCCCAGCCGGGGACGGCCCTCATCGTCAAGCGGCGCGTCGATCCGACCGACGGCCAGCTCCACTGGCTCGACAACGTCGGGCGGCGCTGGGACGACCACGTGCGCCTCAGCCTGCCGGACAAGGACGTGTTCGCGATCGACGCCATGGCCAATCCGCCGGCCGCCGACCCGAAGGGCGTCTTCACGGGCGTGGGCACGGTGCTCTTCAACATGGCGGTCAACCCGGTCAGCGGGAAGGTCTACGTCTCGAACACCGACGCCCGGAACGACGTGCGGTTCGAGGGCCACAACTCCTTCGGGCCGACGCAGGGCGCGCCCGCCGGCTCGGTGCGCGGCCACCTCGCGGAGAGCCGCATCACGGTCATCGACCCGGCCGCGGGGCTCGTGACGCCGCGCCACCTCAACAAGCACATCGACTTCAGCCACGACGGCACGCCCGAGGAGGCGGCCAGGAGCCTGGCGTTCCCGACGGAGATGGTCGTCGCCCCGGACGGACGCACGCTCTACGTGGCCGCGTTCGGCTCCAGCAAGGTAGGCGTGTTCTCGACGCGCGAGCTCGAGAGCGACACCTTCGTGCCCTCGACCTCGAGCCAGATCCCCCTGACCGGCGGTGGACCGAGCGGCCTCGCGCTCGACGCGCGGCGCGGCCTCCTCTACGCGCTGACCCGCTTCGACGACTCGATCTCGATCGTCGACGTGCGCGCGCGGCGCGAGGTCGGCCACGTGGCGATGTTCAACCCGGAGCCGCCCAGCGTGGTCAACGGCCGGCGCTTCCTGTACGACGCCACCTTCACGTCCAGTCACGGCGACTCGGCCTGCGCGAGCTGCCACATCTTCGGCGACTTCGACAGCCTGGCCTGGGATCTCGGCGATCCGGACGACATCGCCACGCCGATCCCGGGGCCGTTCACGTTCGATCTGTCGCTCGTGGCGCCCCTCATCGGCACGGGGACGCCCATCCATCACCCGCTCAAGGGGCCCATGACCACGCAGAGCCTGCGCGGCATGGCGAATCACGGGCCCATGCACTGGCGCGGCGATCGGACCGGCGGCACGGACGCCACGCGTCTCGTCGTGCTCCCCAGCGCCCAGCCCGACACGGGGACGTTCGACGAGCAGGCCGCCTTCAAGAAGTTCAACGTGGCGTTCGGCGGGCTCTTGGGCCGCAGCGGACCGCTCGCCGACGACGAGATGCAGGCGTTCACGGACTTCATCCTGCAGGTCACGTATCCGCCGAACCCGATCCGGAGCCTCGACGATTCACTGACGGCCGACGAGCAGGCGGGGCGAGACTTCTTCTTCAACCACACGCCGGACGGGCGCGAGCTGCCGTCGGACACCTTCCACAACTGCAACGGCTGCCACGTCCTCGATCCCCAGGGCAACGCCGCGTTCGGCGTGGCCAAGCCGGGGTTCTTCGGCAGCGACGGCCGCTACTCGTTCGAGCAGGAGACGCAGTTCTTGAAGGTCCCGCACCTGCGCAACCTCTATCAGAAGGTCGGCATGTTCGGGATGGACGACACCTTCAGCCCCGGCGGCACGATCTTCTCCTTCCTGCCGGCGCCTTACAACTCCAGCGCGCCGACCGGCGACCAGGTGCGCGGCTTCGGGTTCCTGCACGACGGGAGCGTCGACACCGTGTTCCGCTTCCACGCGAGCACGGTCTTCGCCGAGCGCGATCTCACGAGCCCCTTCCCGAATCCGGGCGGCATCCCGGTCGCCGGCCCCTCCGACGATCCGGCGACCGCGCAGCAGAAGGTGCTGGCGAACATCACGCTGCGCCGGCAGATCGAGGCCTTCATGCTGGCCTTCGACTCGAACCTGGCCCCCATCGTCGGGCAGCAGGTGACGCTGGACGAGGCCGCCGGCCCGGACTCGCTCGCGCGCCTCGGGCTCCTCGAGCTGCGCGCCGCCGCCGGGGAGTGCGACCTCGTCGGGCATGGCGTCGTTCGCGGCCGCTCGGTGGGCGTGCTGTTCGATCCGCCGAGCGGCGCCTTCCTGGTCGACCGATCGCACGAGGCGCCCATCTCCGACTCCCGGCTGCGTGCCCTGACCCGGGGCGACGGCGTCACGCTGACGTTCACCGCCGTGCCGCCGGGGAGCGGCCGCCGCATCGGCATCGACCGCGATCTCGACGGCACGCTCGACGGCGACGAGCGCCGTGACGAGTGACGGCTCAGGACCGGGGCGGCGCGCCCTCGTCCCACGTGGGGCGGAACATGACCGCGAGGCGCGGGTCGGCGTGCGCGACCTTCGGGACGGCGTGCTGCCACGTGCGCTGGCTCGAGCCGCCCATCACGAAGAGGTCGCCCGAGCCGAGCCTGAAGGAGAGCGACCGGCCGCCGCCCGTCGGGCGCAGCAAGAGCTTGCGCGGCTCGCCCAGCGAGACTGTCGCCACGAGGGCCTCGTCCATCTCGCGCGCGACGTAGTCGCCGTGCCAGGCGACGCTGTCGCGACCGTCGCGGTAGTACGCGAGGCTCACGCGCGGGAAGGCGACGCCGTAGCGCCGCTCCAGCGCGCGGCGCGCGTCGTCGAGGATCGGATGGCCCGGCCCGTCCTCGGGCACAGCCGCGACGAGGCGCGGGACGTCGACAGTGCGGTCGTACATCTCCCGCCTCGGCTGGCTCCACGCGGTCGTGCGCACGAGGTGCTCCATCAGGCCCTCGTGCCCGCCCAGCCACTCGGGCGCGTGCTCGACCCACGCCGTCGCGTCGAGGGCCACGCGGCGCAGGCGCGCGAACGTCGCGTCGAGGGACGGCGCGCCGCCGCCGAACAGGCTCCGCTGCCCCGAGAGCATCCTCGAGGCTAGCGCGGGCCGGGCCTGGCGGCCGGCGCTGCGAGCCGCGCCTGCGTCCGGACGCTCGTCGGCACCGCGGGCGCCGCCTTCGCGAGCGCCGCGATGTCATCCGGCGGTAACTCCGTTTCGCGAGGGTAACGACGGCAGGCCGGACGGCGCGCGGAGCGTCGCGCTCGGCCGCGCCGCGGCGCTCGGCACGCCGATCGCATCGTCGACTCGCGGTCCGACCAAGGAGCCCCCATGAACGCGATCGAGTTGCTCGACCAGAAGACAGAGACGGGGCCGCTTGGGCCACTCTGAGGGGCCTCCTCGAGCGATGGCGGTCCGAGGCTCGACGCGGACGGTCTGGCCTGGCAGCCCCGCGCGCCGGGGCGCGACTCCCGACGAGGGGGGCGTCAACTTCGCGGTCTTCTCGCGCGTCGCGACGCGGGTCGAGGTCTGCCTCTTCGACCCTGACGATCCTCGCCGCGAGACGGACCGGTTCGACCTGCCGGAGCGCACCGGAGACACGTTCCACGGCTACGTCCCCGGTCTCGCTGCGGGCACCCTCTACGGCTTGCGCGTGCACGGGCCCTACGAGCCCACGCGCGGGCACCGCTGCAACCCGAACAAGCTGCTCGTCGACCCCTACGCCCGGGCGCTCACGGGCGAGGTGGACTGGGAGCAGCCCGTCTTCGGCTACCGCCGCGGCGACGAGCGCGCGGATCTGGTCATCGATCCCGCCGACAGCGCGGCGGGCGTCCCGAAGAGCGTCGTCGTCGATCCCAGCTTCGACTGGGGCTCCGACCGCGCGCCGGCAACACCCTGGCGCAAGACCGTCGTCTACGAGGCGCACGTCAAGGGCCTCACGGCGCGGCACCCCGAGGTGCCCCCCGAGCTGCGCGGCACGTACGCGGGCCTCGCGCACCCGGCGGTCGTCGAGCACCTGCGCCAGCTGGGCGTCACGGCCATCGAGCTCCTGCCCCTGCACGCGAGCGCCAGCGACGGGCTGCTCGCCGGCAAGGGGCTTCGAAACTACTGGGGGTACAGCACCCTCGCGTACTTCGCGCCCGAGCACCGGTACGCGAGCGGCCGCGCCCCGGGGGCCGGCGTGCGCGAGTTCAAGGAGATGGTCAAGACCCTCCACGCCGCGGGCATCGAGGTCATCCTCGACGTCGTCTACAACCACACCTGCGAGGGCAACCACCTCGGGCCGACGCTGAGCCTCCGCGGCATCGACAACGCGACCTACTACTGGCTCATGCCGGACGCCCGCTACTACCTCGACTTCACGGGGACCGGCAACAGCCTCCACGTCTCGGATCCGGAGGTCGCGCGCCTCGTCGCCGACTCGCTCCGCTACTGGGCGACCGAGATGCGCGTCGACGGGTTCCGGTTCGATCTGGGCGCCACCCTCGGACGCGTGGGCCGTGGCGAGTTCGATCCGCGCGCGCCGCTCTTCCAGATCATCGCTCAGGATCCCGTCCTGTCGTGCGTCAAGCTCATCGCCGAGCCGTGGGACTGCGGGCTCGACGGCTATCAGATCGGGAACTTCCCTTCGCCCTTCCACGAGTGGAACGGCCGCTACCGCGACGCCGTCCGGCGCTACTGGAAGGGCGACGAGAACCTGGCCGCGGAGATCGGCTACCGGGTCTCGGGCTCGGCGGACCTGTTCCAGGCCGCGCGGCGGGCGCCGCAGGCGAGCATCAACTTCGTCACCTGCCACGACGGGTTCACGCTGCACGACCTCGTGACCTACGGGGCCAAGCACAACGAGGCCAACGGCGACGAGAACCGCGACGGCTCCGACGACGACCAGTCGTGGAACTACGGCGTCGAGGGCGAGACCGAGGACGCCGCGATCGTCGAGCTGCGCGAGCGCCAGAAGAGGAACCTGCTCGCGACGCTCTTCCTCTCGCAGGGCGTGCCCATGCTCCTCGGCGGCGACGAGCTCGGGCGCACGCAGCGCGGGAACAACAACGCGTACTGCCAGGACAACGAGACGTCGTGGGTCGACTGGGCGCTCGACGCGCGCCGGTCGCGGCTGCTGGCCTTCACGCGGCGCCTCGCCGCCCTCCGCGCGCGCCACCCGAGCCTGCAGCGGCAGCGCTTCTTCGTGGGGCAGCAGATCTGGGACTCGTCGGCGCGCGACGTGGCCTGGCTCCGGCCGGACGGCGAGGAGATGTCGCCCGAGGACTGGCGCCTGCCCTGGATCTCGACGCTGGGCTTCGTCCTCGGCGGCGACGCGCTCGCGGCCGTCGACGAGCGCGGCGAGCGCCTCCTCGACGACAACCTCCTCGTGCTCATGAACGCCCAGCACGAGCCGGCGACGTTCCGCCTGCCGGTCGGCGGCGCCGAGGCCAAGTGGATCGTCGAGCTCGACACGGCGGACCCCGATCGAGAGGCGGGCGCGGAGTGCGCGGGCGACTACAAGATGGCGGCGCGCTCCCTCGTCGTGCTCCGGCAGCCCCTGTCGGCGCGGGCCGTGAGCGAGGCGCGCGAGGCGCCCGAGCGCGTCCAGCGGCGCGAGGCCGCCCGCCGCCGTCGCCGCGCCGGCGTCCTCATCCCGCTCTTCTCGATCCGGACGGCGTCGAGCTGGGGCGTCGGCGAGGTCCCGGACCTGGGCCGGTTCGCGCGCTGGGCCGGGCGCGCGGGCTTCTCGCTCCTGCAGATGCTGCCCGTCAACGAGACCTCCGGCGCGGACGCCAGCCCGTACGCGGCCTCTTCGGCCTTCGCGATCGATCCCGTCTATCTGTCGCTGGGCGCGTGCGAGGACTTCACGGCGGCGGGCGGGACCGACGCCCTCGCCTCCGACGTCCGGGAGCTGCTCGCCCGAGCGCGCGCGGCCCCGCTCGTGGAGTGGCAGGACGTCCGCCGCGTGAAGCAGGCGGCGATCGCCCTGGCGTTCGAGCGCTTCCGCCGCGACGAGTGGCAGAAGGACACGCGCCGCGCGCTCGAGCTGCGCGACTTCATGAGGGCGCACGCGAACTGGCTGGACGCGCACGCGCTCTATCGCGTGTGGCACGACCAGTTCGGGACGAGCTGGGTCGAGTGGCCCGCCGAGGCGCGGGATCGCGACCCGACGGCCGTCGCGGCGCTGCGGCGCGACCGCGCCGACGACCTCCTGCGCGTGAAGTGGACGCAGTGGCAGCTCGATCGGCAGTGGCGGAGCGCCCGCCGCGCCGCCTCGGCCGAGGGCGTCGAGCTCATGGGGGACCTGCCGTTCGTCGTGGGCCTCGACTCGGCCGACGTCTGGGCGTACCGCGAGCTCTTCCGCACGGACCTGCGCGTCGGCACGCCGCCCGAGCCCGGCGCGCCCCAGGGGCAGGACTGGGGCCTGCCCGCCTACGACTGGCCGGCGCTGGCGCGCCAGCGCTTCTCGTGGATCCGCGAGCGCTCGATGCGCGCCGGCGCGCTCTTCAGCATCTACCGCGTCGACCACGCCATGGGCTTTTACCGGACGTACGTGCGGGCCGCGGACGGGCGCTGGGTCGGGTTCTCGCCCGGCGACGAGCGCGAGCAGGTCGAGCAGGGCGAGACGCTCATGCGGATCATGGGGAGCCGGGCGGAGGTCGTCGCCGAGGACCTCGGCGCCGTCCCCGCGTTCCTGCGGCCGTCGCTCGAGAGGGTGGGCGTCCCCGGCTACCGCGTCTTGCGCTGGGAGAAGGACGGCGAGGACTTCCGGGATCCAGCCGCCTGGCCCGAGCTCTCGGTGGCCACGACCTCGACCCACGACACGGACGCCCTGGCGGTGTGGTTCGAGTCCCTCGGGCCGGAGGCTCGCGAGCGTCTGCGCCGCGTCCCCGGGCTCGGCGACCTGCCTTCGGCCGGTCCGTTCGACGAGCGGACGCGCGACCTGCTCCTGCGGGCCGTGTACGCCGCTCCCTCGACGCTGGCGATCGTCACCCTTCAGGACGCCCTCGGCACGCGTGAGCGGATCAACACCCCCGGAAACGCCGACGGCCAGGACTGGCGCTATCGAGCGGGCAAGACCGTGGAGGAGCTGCTGGAAGATCAATCCACGACCGACCGGCTCGCGCGGCTCGCCGCCGAGTCGGGGCGGGCGCCGGTCCGGGGACCGACGCGGTGAATCGCCGGGCGCGGCCGACGAGCGAGCGGCCGGCCGGGCCTCGCTGTCGCGCGGCCTCCCCGTCGCGATGAACGGCGGCGCCGGTGCAGCGGGTGCAGGGCGTGCACGAGGTGCACGGTCGGCGGCCGCGGCGCGCGCGCGCGCAGGCAAGTTCGTGTGTGGCATGTCCGCTGCAACGCAGTGGGGCCGATGGCAAAGAAGATCTTGGTGACCGGCGGCGCGGGCTTCATCGGCTCTCACGTGTGCGATCGCTTGCTGGAGCGGGGATACGACGTCCGGGTGCTCGACAACCTCTGCGCCCAGGTGCACGGCGCGCTCGCCGCGACCCCGGCGGCGCGGCCACCCGACCTCGCCGCAGACGTCGAGCTCGTCGTCGGAGACGTGCGCGACCCTCGGACCTGCCGGCGCGCCCTCCTGGGGGTCGACGCCGTCGTCCACCTCGCGGCCCGGGTGGGGGTCGGCCAGAGCATGTACGAGATCGCCGAGTACGTGGGCGTCAACGCCTGGGGCACGTCGACTCTGCTCGAGGCCCTGGTCAAGCACCCCATCGAGCGGCTCGTCGTGGCGTCGAGCATGAGCGTCTACGGCGAGGGCGCGTACGTCGACGAGGCCGGCGCGATCCGTCCCGGCGTCGCCCGCACGGCGGAGCAGCTGCGCGAGCACGCGTGGGAGGTGCGCGGGCAGGACGGCGGCGTCCTGACGGCGGTGCCGACCTCCGAGGCGCACCCCTTCGCGACGGCGTCCGTCTACGCGCTCTCGAAGCTCGACCAGGAGCGCCTATCCCTGATGCTGGGACAGGCTTACGGCGTCGACGCGGTCGCGCTGCGCCTCTTCAACGTGTACGGCCCCCGCCAGGCCCTGTCGAACCCGTACACGGGCGTCTTGGCGATCTTCTCGGCCCGGCTCCTCAACGGCAGTCCGCCGCTCGTCAACGAGGACGGCCTGCAGCGGCGCGACTTCGTCAGCGTGCGCGACGTCGTCGACGCCTTCATCCTCGCGCTCGAGCGGCCCGGCGTCGGCGGCCGGGTGTTCAACGTCGCCAGCGGCGAGGCCGTGACGATTCGAGACGTGGCGTCCCGCATGGCGGCCCTGCTGGGCCGGGACGACCTGGTCCCCACCGTGACGGAGCAGTACCGGGTGGGCGACATCCGGCACTGCTTCGCCGACATCGGGAACGCGCGCGCGTCCCTGGGCTTCGAGCCCCGCGTGCGCTTCGACGACGGCCTGCGCGAGCTGGCCTCCTGGCTCGAAGGCCAGATGGCGGAGGACCGCGTCGAGCGCGCGCGCCAGGAGCTCGCCAGCCGGGGGCTCGCGCTGTGATCTCGGACGTGGACCATCCCGTCCTGCTCACGGGCGGCGCCGGGTTCATCGGCACGAACGTCGCGCACCGGCTGCTCGCCGGCGGGCAGCCGGTGATCTTGCTCGACGACCTGTCGCGCAAGGGCGTCGAGGCGAACGCCGAGCGCCTGTGCGCGCGCTACGGCTCGAGCTGCGAGCTCCTGCGGGGCGACGTCCGCGACGAGCGCCTCGTGCGCGCGGCCGTCCGCCGGAGCGGCGCGGTCGTGCACCTGGCGGCGCAGGTCGCGGTCACGAAGAGCCTCGACGATCCGACGACGGACTTCGAAGTCAACGCGTTCGGGACGCTGAACGTCCTCGAGGCGCTGCGCGCGACGCCGCGCCCGCTGCTCTACACGTCGACGAACAAGGTCTACGGACCGCTCGACGACGTGGCGCTCGTCGGCGGCTCGCGGCGCTACGAGCCGGCCGACGCGTCGCTGCGCGCGCATGGCCTCGACGAGCGACGGCCACTCGACTTCCACAGCCCGTACGGCTGCTCGAAGGGCGCCGCGGACCAGTACGTGCTCGACTACGCGCGCATCTACGGGCTGCCGGCGGTGGTGTTCCGCATGAGCTGCATCTACGGCCCTCACCAGTGCGGCAGCGAGGACCAGGGGTGGGTGGCGCACTTCGCGCGGTCGTTCCTGCACGAGCGGCCGCTGACCATCTTCGGCGACGGTCTCCAGGTCCGGGACGCCCTCTTCGCCGACGACCTCGTCGAGGCCATGCGGCGCGCCTTCGCGCGCATGCCCGACGTGCAGGGGCGAGCCTTCAACATCGGCGGCGGGGTCTCGCAGACCGTGACGCTGCTCGAGCTCATCGACCTGCTGACCGAGCTCCACGGCCACGCCCCGCCCGTCGAGCACCGGCGCGCGCGGCCCGCCGATCAGAAATATTACGTGTCGGACGTCCGGCGCTTCCAGGCCGCCACGGGCTGGCAGCCGCGCGTCTCGGTGCGTGACGGCGTGGCGCTCCTCTACCGGCACCTCGCGCGCGGGGACGAGGGCGCGGACACCTCGACCCGAGGGGTCCGTCAAGGCGGGGGCGGCGCCGACGTCGCCGCCCTCGAGCCGTGACGAGCGATGCGCGTCGCGCTCGTCAATCCGCGCTGGACCTACGAGGGCAGCATCTACTTCGGGTGCCGCGAGCCGCACCTGCCGCTCGAGCTCGCCTACGCGCGCGCGCTGCTCGAGCGGGAGGGGCACGAGGCCTTCGTGATCGACGCGCACGCGAGCGCGACGCAGGACCTGCGAGACGCCGTGGGCGCGGTCGCGCCCGAGCTCGTCGTGGTGGCGACGGCTCCGACCTACCTCTTCTGGCGCTGCCCTCCGCCCGAGCTGCGGGCCCCCCGGGAGGCGCTCGCCGCGCTGTCCGAGCTCGAGTGCCCGAAGGTGGCCGTCGGTCCGCACGGCTCCACGACGCCGGCGGCCACGCTGCGCAAGCTCGGCGTGGACGCCGTCGTGGTCGGCGAGTGCGAGGAGGCGCTCGCGGCGATGGCCCGCACGCCGCGCGCGGGCTGGTCGTCCTTGCCCTCGGTCTGGTGCGCGCCCGCGCCCGGCGAGCGCCGCGGCCCGGTGGCGACGGCCTCTTGCGACCTGGCCTCGCTGCCGGCGCTCGCCTGGCGAGACGAGGAGATCGCGCGTCACGCGCACCACCACCACCGCTTCGACGCGGTCGCCGGCGGCCCGGGCGCGGAGATCGAGGCGTCGCGCGGCTGCCCCTTCGCCTGCACCTTCTGCGCGAAGACGACTCACCGCGATCGCTATCGCCGCCGTCCGCACTCGGTCGTGGCGGAGGAGCTCGACGGCCTGCTCCGGCAGGGCGTGCGCTACGTGTACTTCATCGACGAGATCTTCCTGCCCGACGCGGCGCTGCTCGAGCTCCTGGCCGAGCGCGAGGTCGCCTTCGGGGTGCAGACGCGCATCGATCTCTGGCCCGAAGCCGAGCTCGAGCGCCTGGGACGGGCGGGGTGCGTGTCCATCGAGGCGGGCGTGGAGAGCGTCTCCAAGGACGGACGGGCGGCGCTCGACAAGCGCTGCCGGCTCGACACCGAGGCGCTGACGCGCCGGCTCGTGCACGCCAAGCAGTTCGTGCCCTTCGTGCAGGCGACCTTGCTCGAGTCCCGCTTCGACGATCCGGCGGACGTCGCGCGCTGGAGCGAGGAGTGGAAGCGCGCCGGCCTCTGGGTCAACGATCCGGTGCCGTTGTTCCCCTATCCGGGCTCGCCGGACTACGTCCGGCTCTGGGGCCCTCCCGACGAAGAGGCGTGGGAGCGCGCGCACCAGCACTACCTCGGCGCCTTCACCACCCTCAGCGACATCCAGGAGCGCCGCCCGGTGCGGCTGCCTGTCCTCGAAGGCGGCGGCTGACGTGGTCCCCGCGCGCGTGCTCATGACGATCGACGCGGTGGGGGGCGTCTGGACCTACGGGCTCGATCTGGCCGGCGGGCTCCGCGCGCGCGGCGCCGACGTCCTGCTCGCCGTCATGGGGCCGGCTCCCTCGCCGGCGCAGGCAGCGGACGCGCGATCGCTGGGCCTGCGGATCGAGCACGCGCCGCTCCGCCTGGAGTGGATGGCCGACCCGTGGCGCGACCTCGAGGCGGCCGGCGAGTGGCTCGTCGATCTCGAGCGCCGCCACCGCGCTGACGTCGTCCACCTCAACGGCTACGCCCTCGCTCGCCGCTCCTTCGCGAGCCCGACGATCGTCGTCGCGCACTCGTGCGTGCTCTCGTGGTGGGAGGCCGTGCGCGGCGGGAGCGCGCCGGCCGAGTGGGCGCGCTACAGGGACGCGGTCGAGGAAGGGCTGGCCGCCGCGTCGTGGGTCGTGTCGCCGACGCGCTGGATGCACGGCGCGCTCGCGCGGCACTACGGCGTGCCCGCGCGAGCGTCCGTGATCCACAACGCGCGCCCCGACGGGCCATTTCGTCCGGCGTCGAAGCGTCCCTTCGTCCTCGCCGCCGGTCGGGTCTGGGACGAGGCGAAGAACTTCGCGGCCCTCGCGCGAGCGGCGCGCTCCGTGTCCTGGCCGATCAAGATCGCCGGCCCGCTGGCGCCGCCCGGCGACGGCTCGGGGGCCGTGACGCGTCAGTCGTTCGGGGGGCGGGTCGAGCTGCTCGGTCCGGTGTGCGCCCGGGACATGGTGGAGCTCTATGGCCGGGCCGAGATCTACGCGCTGCCCGCGCGCTACGAGCCGTTCGGGCTCACGGCGCTCGAGGCCGCGCTGTCGGGCTGCGCGCTCGTCCTCGGAGACATCCCGAGCTTGCGCGAGCTGTGGCAGGGGGCCGCCGTCTTCGTCGACCCCGGGGACGGCCGAGCGCTGGCGCGCGCGCTCGAGGATCTCGTTCGCTCCCCGAGCCTCCGCCGGGAGTCTGCCAGCAGGGCGCGCGCCCGCGCGCTGGCCTTCAGGCACGAGGACATGGTGGACGCCTACCTGCGCGTCTACGCCGCCGCCGCGTCGGGCGCGGAGGACGTCGATCGAAAGGAGCCGATGTGCGCTTCGTGATGTTCTGTCATTCGCTCGTGTCCGACTGGAACCACGGCAACGCCCACTTCCTGCGGGGGATCGTCTCGGAGCTCCAGGCCGCCGGGCACCTCGTGGACGTCTACGAGCCCGAGGACGGCTGGAGCCGCACGAACCTGCTCGAGGAGCGCGGCCAGTCCGCGGTGGCCGCCTTCGAGGCCCGGTTCCCCTCCTTGCGCTCGATGACGTACGCCCCGGGCGGGCCCGAGCTCGAGACGGCGCTCGCGGGCGCGGACGTCGTCATCGTGCACGAGTGGACCGATCCGGCGCTCGTCGCCGCGCTGGGCGCTCACCGCGCGCGCCGTGGTCATTACCGGCTCCTCTACCACGACACCCATCACCGCGCGGTCTCGGATCGAGCGAGCTGGGAGCGGCTCCCGCTCGGCGGCTACGACGCCGCGCTCGTCTTCGGGCGCGCGCTCGCCGAGGTCTACCGCGCCCGGAGCGCGGTCCCTCGGGTGTTCACGTGGCACGAGGCGGCCGACGTCCGCGTGTTCCATCCCCTCCCCGCGCCGGCGCTGCGGGCTTGCGACCTGGTCTGGATCGGCAACTGGGGCGATGACGAGAGGGCCGCCGAGCTCGACGAGTTTCTCCTCGGGCCCATCCGGACGCTGGGGCTGTCCGCCGAGATCTACGGCGTCCGCTACCCGGAGCGGGCCATCGCGGCCCTCGAGGCGGCGGGCGCCGTCTACCGTGGGTACCTGCCCAACCACGAGGCGCCCGCCGTCTTCGCCGGCGCGCGGCTCACGGTGCACGTGCCGCGGCGCTACTACGCCGAGGCGCTGCCTGGCATCCCGACCATACGGCCCTTCGAGGCCCTCGCCTGCGGCGTCCCGATGATCTCGGCGCCCTGGCAGGACGCCGAGGGCCTCTTCGAGGCCGGCCGCGACTTCCTCTACGCGCGCTCCGGGGCCGAGATGACGCGGTCGATCGCGGGCCTGCTCTCGGACGAGCCGCGGCGCCGGGCCCTCGCCCAGCACGGCCGGGCCACGATCCTGCGGCGGCACACCTGCGCGCATCGGGTCGCCGAGCTCCTGCAGCTCCTTCGGGACCTCGGCGCGCGGGAGGCGGCCTGATGTCCGGGGCGCCTCTGCGCATCGCGTTCTTCGGCTCGAGCCTGGTCTCGGCCTATTGGAACGGCGCCGCGACCTATTACAGAGGCTTGCTCAAGGCCCTGGCCGCGGCCGGCGTCGAGGTGACGTTCTTCGAGCCGGACGCCTACGACCGGCAGGCTCACCGCGACATCGCCGACCCGGAGTGGGCGCGCGTGCGCGTCTGGGCGCCCACCGCGGAGGCCGCGCGCGCGGCGCTGCGCGAGGCCGAAGCCGCGGACCTGGTGGTCAAGGCGAGCGGCGTCGGGGTCCTCGACGAGCTCCTCGAGCGCGAGGTCTTGCGTCTCAAGCGCGGCGGGCGCCTGGTGGCGTTCTGGGACGTCGACGCGCCGGCGACGCTCCACAGGATCCTCGCAGACCGCGCCGATCCCTTCCGCGAGCTCGTGCGGCGGTACGACGCCGTCTTCACTTATGGCGGCGGGGAGGCCGTCGTGTCGGCTTATCGCCGCCTCGGGGCGGCCGCCTGCGTGCCGGTCTACAACGCGCTCGATCCCGAGACCCACCACGTCGTGCCCCGAGATCCCGCCCACGACTGCGCGCTCCTCTTCATCGGGAACCGGTTGCCCGATCGGGAGGCGCGCGTCGAGGAGTTCTTCTTCTCGGTGGCGCGGCAGCGGCCCGAGCGGCGCTTCCTGCTGGGCGGCAACGGCTGGGAGCCGGGCAGCCTGCCCTCCAACGTCGTCGCGCTGGGCCACGTCTACACGACGGAGCACAACGTGCTCAACGCGTCCGCGCTGGCCGTCCTCAACGTCCACCGCGAGAGCATGGCGCGCTTCGGGTTCTCGCCGGCGACGCGTCTGTTCGAGGCGGCGGGCGCCGCGAGCTGCATCATCACCGACGCCAGCGCCGGCATCGAAGCCTTCCTCGAGCCCGAGCGGGAGGTGCTCGTGGCCTCGACCGGGGCGGACGTGCTCGCGCACCTCGACGCCTTGACGAAGGTCCGTGCCGCCGCGATCGGCGAGGCGGCGCGGCGACGCGTGCTCGCTGAGCACACCTATCGGCACCGCGCCGCGGTCGTCCTGGACGCGTGGGCGGCGCTGCGCGCAGGGCAGGGGACCCACGAGGCCCTCGCGGAGGTCGCGCCGTGATCTCGCTGGGGAGCGAACGGCTCGAGATCGTCGTGCTCGGGCTGTCCCTGACCTCCTCGTGGGGGAACGGGCACGCGACGACCTACCGCGCGCTGATCGCGGCGCTCGCCGCCCGAGGCCACCGTGTGCTCTTCCTCGAGCGCGACGTCGCCTGGTACGCGGCGGCGCGGGACCTCTCCGATCCCGGATACTGCGAGGTGGAGCTCTACGGAGATCTCGAGGAGCTCCGGGATCGCTTCGACGACCGCGTTCGGCGCGCGGACCTCGTCGTGCAGGGCTCGTATGTCCCCGACGGGATCGCGGTCGCCGACTGGGTGCTCGCCACGGCGCGGGGCTGCACGGCCTTCTACGACATCGACACGCCCGTGACGCTCGAGGCGCTGAGGGAGGGCCGCTGCCCCTACCTCGCCGCGTCGCAGGTCCCGTCGTTCGATCTCTACTGGTCGTTCACGGGCGGCCTCACGCTCCGCGCGCTCGAGGACGCCCACGGCGCGCGCCGCGCGCGTCCGCTCTATTGCTGCGTCGACCCGGCGGCCTACTTTCCCGAGGCGCCGAGCGAGGGTCGGCGGCGCTGGGATCTCGGGTACATGGGCACGTTCTCCGCCGATCGGCAGCCAGCGCTCGACGCCCTCCTGACCGGGGTGGCCGGGGTGCTCCCCGGCAGGCGCTTCGTCGTGGCGGGCGCGCAGTATCCGCCGACCTCCTGGCCGCGCAACGTCGAGCGGATCGAGCACGTCGCGCCGCCAGCGCACCGGGCGTTCTACGGCGCGCAGTCGTTCACGCTCAACCTCACGCGCTCGGCGATGCGCGCCGCCGGCCACTCACCGAGCGTGCGGCTCTTCGAGGCCGCGGCGTGCGCGACGCCCATCGTGTCCGACGCGTGGGATGGCGTCGAGGAGTTCTTCGTGCCTGGCGAGGAGATCTTGATCGCCCGCTCGGCCGGCGACGTCGTCCGCGTCCTGACCGAGCTGTCTCCGCGCGCCGCAGAGGCGGTCGGGCGGCGCGCCCTGCGCCGCGTGCTCGCCGCGCACACCGCGCAGCGCCGCGCCGAGACGGTCGAGCGAGACTTCGCCGAGGCCCGCGCCGCTCACTCCGCCCGCGTGATGTCGATCCGCCAGGTGCGGCGCTCGAAGGTGCCCCAGCGCAGCTTGTAGGGCTCGCGGCCGCGCAGGAAGTCCATGGCGAGGGCGCCCTCGGCCAGCGCGCTGGCGCGTGCCCGATCGACGAGGATGGATCCGGGCGAGAAGCGCGAGAGCGCGGGCGCGAAGCCGCACAGGTACATCCAGCGGCGCGCCCGGAACTGGAAGCCGTAGAGGACGCCCGCCGTCTTCCCGGCGTGCTCGAGCGCGTGGAGCCGGAGGAGGCCGCGTGCCTGCATCCGGGTGGCCGCCTCTCGGTGGTGCGCGCGCACCGCCTCGAGCGCCGTGACGCCCTCCTCGCCTCGCGCGCGCCAGCGCTGGCCGTGCAGCTCGAAGAGGACCTCCATGAGCGGTCCGCTCGGGACGGGCTCTCCGGCGGGGCCCCCGACGTCGGAGAGCCTGACCGGCCCGACCCGGGCCAACCGGCGCGACGACGCCGCCGCCTTCTGACAGATCCGGGGACGGCTCGAGGGGGGCTCGAGGCGCGGCAGCGGCGCGGCCAGGCAGCTCGCGTCGGCGACTCGACGCCACGCCCAGCGCCTGGGGAGCTGCTCGAGCACCGCGAAGAGGGGGTCATCCTCGGGCACGTTGTCGAGGACCGCGCCGCCGACGAGGTCGAGGAGCGCCGTCAGCCCGCCGAGGAGGAGCTCCCAGACGTCGCGCGACAGCTCGGGGTCGACGAGCGCCGTGAGGTAGTCGGAGACGCCGGCCCCCATCCAGCGCAAGCGCCGGGCGCCGCCCACCTGCTCGATCGTGAGCGGCGCGAGACCACGCAGCCGGCGCGCGTCGCGAACGAGCACCGCGACGAGCTCGCCCCCACCGAGGTGCCGCCACCACGGCAGCAGCCACCCCGGCGTCTGGAATGGCGTCGCGGTGGGCGCGGCGTCGGCGAGGGCCCACCACTCGGCCTCGAGCGACTCGAGCACCTCGACGGATCTCGCGATCTCCGTCCTCAGCGCGTCGGACGTCACGCGGCCCCACGCTCGCGCCGCGCGCGCAGCACCTCTATATAGAGGTGACTGTACGCGTCAATCATCCGCCGCTCGTCGAAGCGTTCCCCGACGCGCGCGCGGCAGATCGCCGCGTCGAGGGCGGTGACGTCTCGAAGCGCGCGCGCGAGCTCGGCCGCGTCCCGCGCGAAGAGGCCGGTGACCCCGTCCTCGAGGATCTCGACGAGCGCGCCGACCGGACGCGCGACGACGGGCGTCCCGGCGGCGAGGGCCTCCATCGCGACGAGGGAGCTCGTCTCGTGGACGAAGCTCGGGACGGCGACGCAGGCCGCCGACGCCAGGAGCCGGCGCTTCTCGGCGCCGCTCACCGGGCCCACGAAGCGCCTCTGCCCGTCGAGCCGCGGCACGATCTCCGACTCGAAGTAGCGCTGATGGTCGGGGTAGGGAAAGACGCGGCCCGCGAGGACGAGGGGGCGCCCCGCGGCCCTGGCCGCGTCCAGCGCGACGTGAAACCCCTTCTCGGGGCACACGCGTCCGAGGCACAGCACGAAGTCGGCCCGCTCGACGCCCTCTTCGGGCGGCGGCATCGGCACGCCGTTCTCGATCACCGGGGCCGAGGCGAGGACGGCGCCTGCCCGGCGGCGCTGGTCTTCCGAGACGCAGACGTAGGTCAGGCCGGCCCGGGCGGGGAGCGCCTGGTAGTGATCCGCGGGCAGGTGCAGCGTCACGACGCACGGCAGGTCGGCCGCGGGCAGGTACTCCGCGAAGTCCACTCCGTGCAGGTGGACGACGTCGACGTCCTCCTCGGCGAGCGCCGCGCTGATCGCGCGCGCGTGCTCGTCGCGGGCGCGGGCGCAGGCGGCGGCGTCGATGACGCCCGCGGCGGCGGGGACGGCCCGGAGCCGACCGAGCACCGACGAGCCTTCGCACGCGATCACCGTCGAGGCCACGCCGCGGCCGACGAGGCCGGCGTCGAGGCGCGCGAGCATGGCCTCGGCGCCGCCGACGGCGTCGAGCGCGACGGGCGCGAACGGGTACGCGACCTGCAGCACCCGCGGCGTCACAGCGGCGACCCGCCGTCGAGCCCGAGCGTCGCGAGCGCCTCACCGGCGAGGCCGCGCCACCGCGCGCCCGACATGCCCCAGGCGTACCGCTCGTACAGGAGCGGGCCGTCGTGGGGAGCCCGGAGGAAGCGGTACCGGGGCGCGGCGCGCGTGCGCTCGACGGCGACGGGGAACTCGTCCAGCACCGTGGCCTGGCTGCGGTAGCACGAGAAGACGCGTCGCTTGAGCCGTCGCTCCGCGGCGGTGAGCCGCCGCGCCCGTACGGGCGGGCGCCGCCCGGCGGCCGCCCGGTTGCGCTCGAGGAAGACCCCGCGGCGCCATCGCTGCCCCGCCCCCGCGTGATAGCTCGCGAACTCGACGAGCAGGCAGCCGGCGCGGCCTCGGAGCGCGGCGGCCGCGTGCGTGCACAGCGCGGCCGCGTCGTGATCGGGGTGTCCGCCCTCGTAGGGATGGGCCACGAGGACGGTCGCCCGGAGCCGCTCCGCCAGCGCGAGCACGAGCCGGGTGAGGGCGGGCATCTCGAGCGAGGCGCCCTGGTCCGCGCCGCCGAGGGCGAAGACGCGCTCGCTCGGAACCCCGAGCAGCGCGAGCGCGCGCCGGCCCTCTTCGAGGCGCACGCGCGCGGCCTCGGCCCTCGCGCGCGCCCCGGCGTGGCTCGCCCGGGGCGCGCCGTCCGTCAGGTAGGCGACGTGGATGAGCGGCGTCTCCCGGATCGAGATCGCGAAGCCGATGGCCTCGTCGTCCGGGTGGGCGGCGACGAGCAGGTGGACGTCAGGCGGCATAGCGCCGGGTCATGCGCGCGCAGAAGTCGGCGTACTCGCCCACGTCGCGCGGCGGGCTCGTGTGGTGGGGCCGCTCGCCCCGGTCCTCGGGCGTGAAGCAGAACGTGAGCGTGACGTCGAACGGCTCGAGCGCCTTCATCTGGCGGTCGAACCACGCCTCGGCGCCGGGGCGGCGGCTGTCGGCCCAGGAGAGGCCCGTCCGGACCTTGCGGACGCCGAGCTCGCGGAACCAGCGGATCATGTCGACGAGCCGGTGGTCCTCGAAGTGGATCCACTGACACAGGCCGAGCGCGGGCGCGATGTCGGCGAAGACGCGCAGCGCGCGCTTCGGAGAGCCGTCCTCCCGGAGGAGGCCCATGTGGAAGTGACGGTAGTAGGAGGAGCCCTCCGCTTCGCGGTGCCGCGTCGTCGCGGGCCAGGCGCGCGGCAGGTCGTAGAGGCTGTACCAGTGCAGCCGCTCGACCGTACCCGCGAGCAGCTCGGCGGTCCGCCGCAGCCCGAACTCCTGGACCTCCTCGGCGCCGAACGACGACGCGCCCGCCTCGGAGATCCAGACCGGCAGGTCCGTGACGGCGCGGATGCTCGCGACCTGGGCGGGCCACTCGGAGATGGGCCAGTGGTTCCAGTCGAGCGGGAAGCCGTGGAGGGCGACGGCGTCGACCTGGGCCAGCACGCCCTGGCCCTTCATGTTCTCCACGAAGGCCGGGTCGATGGGCGAGATGCCGCCGAGGACGCGCGTCAGCCCGCTCCGCTCCGCCCTCACGGCCTCCGCGGCCGCCTTGACCATGGCGCCGAACCGGGTCCACTGGGGATCGACCTCGAAGTCCCAGTGAGACCTGTTGTTCGGCTCGTTCCAGAGCATGACCGCCTCGACCACGGCTCACTCCGCCCCCGAGGCCGCGTAGGCCGCCTGCGTCTCGGCGGGGAAGGCGCCTCGCCGGCACACGAAGACCTCGGCCTCCGGATGCGAGACGATCTCGAACCCCGAGCTGCGCAGCATGGCCTCGAGGCAGGCGCGGTTGGGCACCCACCAGTTGGTCGGATCCCCGGCGAAGAGCGACTCGACGAAGTGCAGCTTCGGATACCCGGGCTCGTCGAAGATCCTCTGCTCGGCGAAGGGGTAGTCCGGCGCGACGCTCGTCGCTTCGAAGCTGCCGCGCAGCATGCTCTGCACGACGACGAGGTCGCGCGAGACGTGCTCGTGGATGAGATCGAGCGCCAAGAGCGGGTGGCGGAGGTGGTAGAGGACGCCCATGAACAGCACGAGGTCGAAGCGCTCGCGGAGGCGCCCGATCTCGTAGACGGACATCTGCTCGAGCTCGAGCTCGACCCCGAGCCGATCGGCGGCGAAGCGCGCCTGCGCGAGGTACCGCTCGTCCGTGTCGATGCCCACGACGCGATCGGCGCCGCGGCGCTTCATCTCGATCGAGTGGAAGCCCGCGTTGCACCCGATGTCGAGGACCGTCGAGCCGCGCAGATCCGACGGCAGCGCCGGCGCCACGCGCGCCCATTTGGTCCGCGGGTAGTCGCCGAGGAAGTGGTGGGGGGCGGTCGGCACGCCCACGATGTCGATGTTGTGAAACCACTCCCCGAGCTCGTCGATGCTTCGGCGGATCTCCTCGGGCGACATGTTCGCGTGCTTGTTCATGCGGGCTCCTCGACCGGAGACGGTTCGAGCGAAGGGAGGTCGAGCTCGTCCTCGGCGCGGAGGACGCGCACGGCGTCCCGGTATCCGTCGAACGTCCCGACGTCGACGTAGGCGCGGCCGGACTTGAAGCCGAGGGCCCGGCCGCCGCGGGCGACGAAGGCGTTCACCAGGGTGCCGAAGAGCTGGTCCGTGCGCTCGCGCTCCTTCCAGAGCCGCTCGAGCTCACGAAGGACGCCGCCGGGCAGCTTGAAGGCCCCCCAGATCCACGGGGTCGTGGCGCGCGGGTCCTTGACCTCTATCGCGCGCACCCGTCCCGCGTCGTCGAGGACGACCGCGTCGAAGAGGTCGGGGCGCGCCACGGGGAAGAGCGCGAACGAGAGGACGTCGTCGGGCAGGCCCTTGAGCGCCTGCTTCGGGACCCACACGGTGTCGGGCAGCCCGACGAGCGCGACCTCGTCCGG
>DASZWW010000104.1:0-3373 GCA_035546175.1 Polyangia bacterium | reverse complement strand
CGCCCGCGGCCGCGCCCACGCCGCCCGATGTGCCCGCGCCGGAGCCGCTGCCGCCGGCCGCGCCCGTCTTGCTGCCTCCGCCGCTCGAGCCGCAAGCGCCCGCGACGAGCTGACCGAAGACGACGAGGGGGACGAGAAACGAGATCGCTGTCGCGCGCGTCGGCTTCATGGGCCGTTCCTCCCGGCCGGGCCGTGGGCCGCGGGCCAAATGAAGGTCGCAGAATATCCCTGCGCCCCGGGGCGATCCAGCCGTCAGACGAGCACGAGGCGCGGGCGCTCGGACGCGAGCGGCCGCACGGGCGCGAGGTCGTCGAGCTCGGCGTGGAGCGCCACGATGGGGAGTTCGACGGGCCCGAGGCGCGCCACGACGTGGCGCCGCCGCGCCACGAGCAGGCCGCCGACGTCGACGAAGTCCTCCCAGCGATGCGCGCCGCGCGCCCACCAACCGACGATGTCCGCGACGTAGTCGTGCCGGCGCAGCAGGCCCTCCTCGTCGAAGAAGAACGTCTGGCGTCGGCAGTGCGTGTGGAGCGACGCCGGGAGCTCGACGGCCACGCCCGCGAGCGCGCGCCCCGCGGAGCGCGCCCGGCGCAACGCCAGCGGCCGCGCCGCCGCGAGCGAGAACGGCAGCGAGTGGTAGTGAGCCAGCGCGTATCCGAAGAAGTAGAGGGCGTCGATGGGCGCCCAGCGGCGGCGCTTGCGCGCCCCGGCGAACGACGCGCGGCCGTCGGCGCGCGCCTCGAGCAGGGTCTCGCCGTCGAGCAGCTGGACCTGGCCGCTCGAGAACACGCCGCGCCGGCCGGCGACGGGGAAGTCGTGCAGGACCACGAGCCCGCGCCCCGGCCACACCTCGATGCGGCCCGGCGCCGAGAACGTTTGGCCGAGGCCCTTGTGCTCGGGCAGGAGCCCCGTGAGCGCCTTCAGCGCGAGCGAGAGGCCTCCCGCGCGGCGCCAGGCCGCCCAGCCGCCGTGCCGTTCGATGGCCCGCTCGAGGAGCGCGCGCGCCTCGCCTCTCCACGGTGACGACGGCCCGAACGGAGCGGGCGCGTCTTCCTCGCTCAGGCCGCCGACCATCGGGCGAAGGGGGGGTGGGCGCTCTCCTTCCCGTGGCCCGGAGCGGGCTCCACCTTACGGTCGCCGGTCGAGCGCCTCGACGTCACCTCCGGGACGATAACCGCCTCGTCGCGGGAAGAGAAGCACCGTCGAGGCGCGAAGGTTTGTAACGCGGCCAGCAAGCCCGGCATCCGTCTCACCGACCCATCCCCAAAGGAGCCGACATGAAGATCGCGTCCCTCGTCCGAATGCTCACCCTCGTCGCCGTCGCGCTGACGGGCGCCGCCGCCCACGCCGCGGATGCCGGCGCCCCCGCCGCGCCCGCCACGGGCGCCAAGAAGATCGATTGGGAGAACATGAAGTTCGACGAGCGGAAGAAGTACATGAAGTCGACGGTCCTGCCCGAGATGAAGAAGCGCTTCCAGGAGTTCGACGCCAAGGCCTACAAGAAGTTCACCTGCGCGACCTGCCACGGCGACGGCGCGACCGACGGCAAGTTCAAGATGCCGAACCCCAAGCTGCCGAAGCTCCCGACCGATCGCGAGGGCTTCATGGCGCTCCAGCAGAAGAAGCCCGAGGTCGTGAAGTTCATGGGCACGGTCGTCAAGCCCACGATGGCCGGGCTGCTCGGCGAGAGCGAGTGGTCGCCGCAGAACCCGAAGGGCTTCGGCTGCTACCAGTGCCACACGAAGGAAGAGGCGAAGAAGTAGCCGGACCGCCTCGCACGCCCGCCGAGGCGAGGGCGAAGGCGCCGGCGTCAGTGCGTCTGGGGCGACTCGGAGGCGACGACGAGGTAGCGCGTGAGATCCGCGACCTCGTCGCCCGAGATCCGGAGCTTGCCCGACATCTCCTTGACGAACGTCGGCCAGCGGCCCGCCTCGAACTTGTGCGGATCGACGAGCCCGTGACACCCGGAGCAGCGCTGGACGTACTGGTCTCGGCCCCGGTGCAGGTCGCTCACCGTCGTGCCGGGCCACGTCTTCGCGGCGCGGGCCGCGTCCGCGACGCTCGGCTCGGGCAGGCGCGCCGCGCACCCGGCCGCGGCCACGCCGAGGGCGGAGATGAACGCGAAGCGACGCCAGCTCATGTTGATATTGATTCTCACTATCGGCATCCAACATACGCGCGAACGGCCCCTCCGACAAGCCCCCTCCGCGACTCCGTCGTCCCTGGGAGGAGCGGCCCTGTCGAAGCCTCGAGCGACCGGGGCGCCCGCCGCGGGACAGGGGGCTACCGCTGCGATTCTAAAGGAGATCGTCGACGGGACGATGCGTCGGTCGCTCAGTTGACCGGGTAGCCGCGCCAGACCCACTGCAGCGCCGCCGGGATCGTCTGCGCGACGACGCCGCCGTCGAAGTGCCCCGCGCCCATCGCGTAGTCGTAGTGATAGTGATAGCCCTTGAGCTTGAAGCTGGCGGCCATGCGATCGGCCGCGAGCTTGAAGTCGCGGTACGACATCGCCCCGGAGCCCGCGCCGATGTCGTTCTGCGCGGCCTCGAGCCACACGCGGATCGGCTTCGTCGTCGGCTCCTTGACGATCACGCCGTTGGGCTCGGCGGGGTCGTAGGGATCGAAGTCGTGGTAGCTCCAGCATCCGTGCGGGTACATCGGATCCTCGGGAGAGGCTTGGCGCACGAACGTCCCCGAGAACGCGATGACGCGCGAGAAGAGCTCGGGGTGGAACCACGCCATCGAGAAGGAGCCGGCGCCGCCCGAGCTGCCGCCGAGCGTGCCGCGGCCCGCAGGATCCTCGGTGAAGACGGCGTCGATCGAGAGCTGGCTCTTGATCTCCGACACCGCGCGCGGGAGCACCTCGGTCTCGACGAACGTCGCGAACACGCCCGAGACCGTGTCGTACTCGAGGCCGCGCTCGCTCGGACCGTCGTCGCCGCCGCCGTTGTCGACGAACAGCACGATCATCGCGGGCAGCTTCTTCGCCGCGATGAGGTTGTCGAGCACGCGCGGCAAGTTCGTCGTGCCCGGCAAGAGCGCGCCCGTGCCGGCGCTGGGCGTGTGCGGCGCCTGCGTGCCGAACCACACGAGGTAGGCGCCGTCCTGCACGACCATGAACGGCGCCTTCGTCCCGGGCACGTACTGCGCCGGCACGTAGGCCCAGCAGTTGCGCGTGTAGGGCCCCGTCCGGCCCGGGTAGATCTTGCTCTGCGACGACAGCATCTGGTAGGTGATGATGTGCCCCTGCGGCGCGCCCGTGGGGTCGTTGAGCGGGTCGGGCGTGTGGCCCGTCGGCAGCGTGAAGCTCCCGTCTCCGTCGTTGCCGGGATCGGTGAGGCCCGGCGTGCCGCCCGCGCCCGTCGCGCCG
>DASZWW010000103.1:0-5906 GCA_035546175.1 Polyangia bacterium | reverse complement strand
CGGCGAGGCGGCCCAGCAGTCGATCGTCGCGGTCGTCATCATCGACATGGTCGTCACCTCCGCGCTTGCGCGATCATGATTCCGCTCGGCGCCCCCGCCGGGCGGGCGTGCCACAGGAGCTCGTAGTGGCCGCGGCGGTTCGACGCCACGCAGGCGACCTGCCCCGGCGCGACCGTCACGACGTTGCGCCGGTCGGCGGCCACCGCCGTCGCGCTCGTCGCCCTGGCGGCCGCGCCGACGCAGTCCGCGTCGGTGCCCGTCGTGGCCGGCACGACGAACACGCGCCCGCCGTCGTCCATCGAGAAGGCATGGACGACGGCGGGGCCGGCCGCGAAGGCCCGCACCGAATCCGGCGCCATGATCATCGATCCGCGCTGCTCGACGGGCCCGCTCGTGGCGCAGCCGCCGAGAAACGCGAACCCCACCGCCATCACCCCCATCGCTGACTTGGTCATGTTCCGAATCCCCCTTGCCAGTCGCCTTGAGCAAGGTCGGTGCCAGCCGGAAGCCGGCGCGGCGGCGGGGGCGCATCGCAGGCGCGGCGCGGGGTTGTACAGGTTGTCCGAGCGCCGTCGGACAAGATGTCCAAGGGGACTGTCCGGACGGACGTCCGGCGCGGCGCCCGCTCGGCCGCGCGGAGCCATCAGGCCGCGCGCGTTGTGCTAGGGTGCGCGACCCAGGGCAGAGAGTGCGCGCGCATCGAATGGCAAACGTGATCCTCGCCGCGGCCGTCGTCGCCTCCTTCACGGCGGCGCTCGCGGGATGCAAGAAGAGCGAGCCCGCCGCGCCGGCGGCGCCCCTGCTCTCGCCGGACGTGCCGCAGGGCTTCGGGCCACGCCTGGTCTGGCTCGCGTTCCGCGGCGTCGGCCCCGAGGGGGTCGCGCGCGGCCTCGACCTGCACGAGCCCGCGTCGGCGACGTGGGCCGACGGCCTCAAGGCCGCCTATCAGGGGCGCGTGTTCGTGACGCCGCCGCTCGGCGACGCGGGCTGGGTCCTCGCGGCGAGCACGCGCTTCCCCGATCCCGGCGACAAGAAGCACCCCGACGCCGCGACGCCCGCGCTCATCCGCCTCTCGCAGCTCTTCGGCGAGGTGCAGTACTTCGCGACCTACGACGTCCTCGATCTGCACGCCTGGGCCAGGTTCGTGAAGGGCGCGCCCGTCCGCAAGCTCGCGTACCTCGGCGCCGACAGCGTCTACGTCTGGGCCGACGGCGAGCCCACGCCCGAGGAGCGCAAGCTCGGGCTCGCCTTCGCCGACAAGCCCGTGGGCGACAAGGCGCCGACGGAGGAGAACGTCTTCGCCGTCGCCGGCGCCTGGAGCGTCGATCCCTCGACGCTGCAGACGCGCAAGCTGCCGCCCAGCCTCGGCGTCGTGGGATCGCCGCCGCCGTGAGCCAAGACGCGAAGCCGGCCTGCGCCGTGTGCGCGACGCTCTCGGGGCCGGGCCGCCTCGAGCCGCTCTACGAGGACGCGCTCTGGCACGTGCGCCCCGCGCCGTCGCCGCCCGGCGTGCCCGGCTGGATGATGATGATCAGCCGGCGCCACGTCGGCGGCCCCGCGCACTTCAATGAAGAGGAGGCCCGCTCGTTCGGGCTCGCGCTGCGCCACTTCGAGCGCGTCCTCGAGGAGGTCACGGGCGCGCTGCGCGTGTACACGGCGGCCATGGGCGAGAGCTCGCCGCACTTCCACGCGCACATGGTGCCGCGCACGGCGACGATGCCGAACGACGCCAAGGGCTGGGCCGTCTTCGATCTCGAGCGGGCCGCGAAGGCGGGCGAGCTCGCCGTCGACGACGCCGAGCGCCTCCGCGTGGTCGCGGCGTACGCGCGCGCGCTCGCCGAGAATCCGCCGCCCCGCCCTTGATCGCGGCGCGGCGCGGCGTCCCACATCGCCCGCACGATCTTTTTCGGCGCGGTCGTGATCCGGCGCGGTCGCTCGCCTCCACGAGTAAGATCGGATGTCTCGACGCTCCGCGATACCGACGATCGACCCCCGACGTCCTTCGCCGTCACCGAGCGGAACAAGGAGGGAACCGATGCCGACCTTCCGGAACCATCTGGGCCTCGCCGTCGTCGCGGCCGGCCTCGTCTTGCCGGGCGCGGCCTGTACCGGTCGCGTCACCGGCCGCGCGGGTGCGACCAGCACGGGCGGCCCCGGCGCCGGCAACTCGACGGGGGCGGGGAACGGTACGGGCGCGGGCGGCGCGACAGGCCAGGGCGGCTCCACGCAGATGGTCGCCGGCCCGGCGGTCCTGAACGGCATGACGCCCGAGCAGGTGCTCGCGACGTGCCAGGCGCCGAACCCCGGCCGCTCGCCGCTCCGCCGCCTGAGCAACGCCGAGTACCGCAACACCATCACCGACCTCTTCGCGAGCGTGCCGACCATCGTCTCGATGGTCCCGGCGGTCACGGCCGAGTTCCCGCCCGAGCCGGTGTCGCTCGGCTTCCGCAACAGCGGCGACTACCTCAACGTGCCCACGCTCGCGGCGCAGAAGTACATGGACGCGGCCGACGCGATCTCCACGGCGGCGGCGGCGGCGCCGAGCTTCGTGACCTGCGCGAACGGCACGAAGGACGCGACGTGCGCGGCGGCCTTCGTCGCGTCGTTCGGCAAGCAGGTCTACCGCCGCCCCCTCACGGCGGCGGACACGTCGCAGTACACGGCGCTCTATCAGAAGGCCATCAGCAGCGGCTACGACTTCCAGACCGGCATCGAGTGGATCGTCTACGCGATGCTGCAGTCGCAGCAGTTCCTCTACCGCTTCGAGCTCAACTCGAAGCCCACGGGCGCCTACGCGACGCCGTCGCCGTACGAGATGGCCTCGCGCCTGTCGTACCTCTACTGGCAGAGCATGCCGGACCAGACGCTGTTCGCGGCGGCCGACAGCGGCCAACTGGCCACGCAAGCACAAATAGAAGCGCAGGCGCGGCGGCTGCTGGCCGACCCCAAGGCCTCGCGCCTCCTCGAGTACTTCAACGAGTGGTTGAGCCTCGACGCGCTCGGCGAGATGACGCGCGACCCGACGGTCTTCCCGAACCTCGACCCCAACCTGCCGAGCCTGTTGCAGCAAGAGACGTACGCGTTCGTCTCGGATCTCATGAGCTCGCCCACGGGCGACTTCACGACGCTGCTCACGGCGCCGTACACGTTCGCGAACGCCGCGCTCGCCAAGCACTACGGCTTCCCGGGGGTGACGGGCACGGCGTTCCAGAAGGTCGCCACGCCCGGGCGCTCGGGCGTCCTCACGCAGGGCATGATGCTCGCCCACGACAAGGCGACGCGCACCTCCATCGTGCGGCGCGGGCTCGAGGTCCGCACCGAGGTGCTCTGCCAGATCGTGCCGGCGCCGCCGCCCAACGTGAACATCACGCTCGACGACGCCTCGCAGGCGAACCTCTCGCAGAAGCAGCGCCTCGAGCAGCACCGCACGAACGCGAGCTGCGCGAGCTGCCACAACCTCATGGATCCCATCGGCGTCGTGTTCGAGGGCTTCGACGCCGTCGGGCGCCCGCGCACCCTCGACGACTCGGGCCAGCCCGTCGTCACGGCGAGCACGGTGGGCTTCTCGCAGGACGCCAACGGCGACGTCTCCGACCCGGCGGCGCTCGGCCAGCTCCTCGCGAAGAGCGACGAGGTGCGCGGCTGCTACGCCACGAACACCTTCCGCTTCTTCTACGGCCGCGAGGTCGAGGCGCCCGATGCGTGCTCGATGGCGCGGCTGCTCGTCGACTTCAAGAGCACGGGCTACAACCTCAAAGAGTTGCTCGTGGGCCTGACGCGCACCGATGCCTTTCTCTACCGGGAGGTGAGCCCGTGAGCTCCTACAAGCCGCCTTGCAAGCCGCTCTCGCGCCGCACGTTCCTGCGCGGGGCCTCGGGCGTCGCGCTCGCGCTGCCCATGCTCGACGCGATGACCCCGCGCCGCGCGTTCGGTCAGGCCGCGCCCGCCGCCCCCAAGCGCATCATGTTCGTGTTTCAGTCCAACGGCGACCAGATCTCGCGGCGCTTCACGGCGACGGGCGAGACCACCTTCCAGTTCGACGAGTTCCTGGCGCCCCTCGAGCCTTACCGGCAGGACCTCCTCATCCTCCACAACCTCGACAAGCGGTTCGGCAAGCTGCCGGCGGGGTCGGTCGCCGACAACCACGAGCAGGGCGGCAGCTCGCTCGCGCCGTGGCCGTCGGGCACGGGCAGCTACCCCATCGGGGGCGCCATGACGACGATCGGCTTCGTGCTCGGGCCCAGCGCCGACCGCGCCATCGGCGAGCGCTCGCTCAAGGACGTGCCGTCGCTGCCGTACCAGCACCTCGTCTACCGCGTGGGCGGCAACCACAACGACATCTGGAACCTGCACTCGCACGCCGGGCCCGTGGGCACGCAGAGCCCCATCCCGCCCGAGACCGATCCCTACGCCGCGTACGCGCGCATCTTCACCTTCAACGACCCGAACGACGCGGCGGCGCAGGCGGCCATCAAGAAGAAGCTCGCCAAGCAGCAGTCGGCGCTCGATCTCGTGCTCGCCGAGGCCGCCACGCTCGAGACGAAGGTGGGCGCGGCCGACAAGATGAAGCTCGACATGCACATGTCGTCGCTGCGCGACATCGAGCGCACGCTGCAGAGCCCGATGACCTCGACGGCGGCGGGCATGGCCTGCGTGCCGACGGACCTCGGCACGAAGATCGACGTCTTCAACGACGACAACCACATCGTCATCGGCAACCTCTTCTTCAAGATCTCGGCGCTCGCGTTCGCGTGCGACCTCACGCGCACGATCCAGTTCAACTGGAGCGGCAACACGAGCAACCGTATCTACAAGAACCTGGGGATGACGCAGGGCCACCACGACATGAGCCACGACAGCTCGGATCCCGCGTTCGCCAACATCCGCGCCATCCACAAGCACCTGTGGACGCAGAACACGACCCTCTACGACATCCTCAAGAACACGCCCGACGGCGCCGGCACGCTGTGGGACAACACGCTGGTCGTGCACTGGAACGAGCTCGCGCAGGGCGACACGCACGCCATCAACAACTGCATGGTGATCTTCGCGGGCGTGGCCCAAAACACCTTCCGGCGCGGCCGCCTGCTCGACTTCCAGAACAAGGCCTCCTACTCGGACATGCTCCTGTCGTGCTTCCAGTACATGGGCTTCTCCGACGTCACGAGCTTCGGCGACAGCCGGCTCGCCTGGCTCGGCACGCCGCTGCCCGGGCTGACCTGACGGGCGCGCGCTCCTCTCAGAAGAAGAACGTCGCCACGAAGCCGGCGTCGAGCCAGAAGATCCCGTGGATCGGCTGGCCGCCGTCGAGGCGCTCGAGGCTGGCGCGGACGCCCGCCCGGACCGTGTCCGCGAGGAGGAAGTCCACGCCGAGGGCGCCGCTCGAGCGGACGCCGACGTCGGTGGCGAGCTGCGGATTGACGAGCTGACCCCACCCGAGCGCCAGCTCGCCCCACGGGAGCCAGCGGCCCCGCCTGAGGCTGAGGCGAGCGCCGGCCATCGCCGCGAGCTGCCACTCGAGGCCGGTGCCCGTGTTCCAGCGCGAGTAGCTGAGCGCGACGAAGCCGGCGACGCCGGTCGAGAGCTCGTAGCCGATCGTGGGCCGGAAGGTGTAGCCGAGCGTCAGGTCCCGCCCAGCCGCTCCCAGGATCGACGACGCGCTCAACGTCGCGCCCACCTGCAGGCCCCGCGCGATGTCGTCGCTCGGCGGCGCGGCCGTCACGAGCGTCGTGAGCAGGGCCGCGCAGCCGAGGTACATCATCGGCGCAGTATCTCATCTACGCACCTGCCGACGGGATTACACTCACGCTAAACTCACGCCATGACGCGACCGTCGACGGTGCTCGCAATTTGCTTGCTGGCGGCCTGCTCGAGCTCGAAGTCCGGCGGCGCGGGCGCCGCGGGCG
>DASZWW010000102.1:0-2032 GCA_035546175.1 Polyangia bacterium | reverse complement strand
GCGGCGGCGCGCCCGCGCCGGCCTCGCCGGGCGACGCCGCGCCGGCCGCGATGCGCGCCAGGCCGAAGTCCATGACGCGCACCTGGCCGCCGCGCGCGACCATGACGTTGTCGGGCTTGAAGTCGCGATGAACGAGCTCCTTCTCGTGCGCCGCCGCGAGGCCCCGCCCCGCCGCCAGGAAGGCCTCGAGGATCTCCTGCCAGGGCCGCTCCTTCTCCTGCAGCCAGTAGCGCAGCGTGTGCCCGTCGACGAACTCCATGGCGATGAAGACGCGCTCGCCGAAGGTGCCAGCGTCGTACACGACGACGACGTTCGGGTGCGAGATCTTCGCGGTGGCCTGGGCCTCGCGCATGAGCCGCGCGCGGCCCTCGGAGCCCTCGCCGCCGCCGCCCGCGCGCACGAGCTTGATGGCGATCTTGCGATCGAGGTCCGGGTCGTAGGCGCCGTACACCTCGCCCATGGCCCCGCGGCCGACGAGGCCGAGCACGACGAACCGCCCCAGCGCCGCGCCGCGCGCGAGCGCCACCTCCGGTTCGAGCGCCGGGGCGGCGGCAGGCGAGGACGAGTCCGAGGGGCGCACGGGAACCCAGGGCGACATCGGCACTTCGCGCGGCCCCGCTGAGCGCCGCGGCCCGCGCGTCGCGCGCCGCGCCCCGCCACGAAACTGACACGACACGCGAGCGTGCATCGCCCGGCCCCCAAGCGAACCACCATGCGTGTTACGCTCACCTTGGCCGATGGTCTCCGGTGTGGCGCAAGACCCGCTCGTGGGGCAGGTGCTCTCGGGGAAGTACCGCATCCTCGCCAAGCTCGGCGAGGGGGCGATGGCGGCCGTCTACCTCGCGGAGCACCAGGGCGTGGGCGCGACGATCGTGCTCAAGGTGCTGCTGCCGGAGCTCGCCAAGGAGGCGGCGGTCGTGGAGAGCTTCCTGCGCGAGGCGCGCATCGCCGCCGAGATCCACCACGACAACGTCATCGACATCTTCTACAGCGGCCGCTCGCCCGAGGGCTTCGTCTTCCTGGCCATGGAGTACGTCAAGGGCTCGACGCTCTACGACGTGCTCGCGCAGGACGGGCCGATGCCGTGGCCGCGCGCCAAGCCCCTGCTCCTGCAGATCGCGGGCGCGCTCGCGGCGGCGCACGCCATCGGCGTCGTCCACCGCGACGTCAAGCCCGAGAACGTCCTCGTCGGGGCCAAGGACGAGGGCACCGCCGACGCCGCCGAGTACGTCAAGGTCGTCGACTTCGGCATCGCCAACGCGCGCGGCGACCTCGGCGGCGCCGAGGGCGTGTGCGGCACGCCCGAGTTCATGCCGCCCGAGCAGGCGCAGGGCCAGCGGCCCGACGCGCGCGACGACGTGTACGCCTTCGGGTGCCTCATGTACCAGGTGCTCACGGGCGACGTGCCCTTCCGCGCCGACGACGTGCCGAAGGTGCTGCTCATGCACCTGCGCGAGCCGGTGCAGCCGCCGCGCCAGCGCCGCCCCGATCTCGAGATCCCGGCGGGCGCCGAGGCCGTCGTCCTGCGCGCGCTCGAGAAGAGGCGCGAGGACCGCTGGCAGAGCATGGCCGAGGTGCACGAGCAGCTCGCCGCGATCGAGCTGCCCCCCGACGCCAAGCCGGCGCCCGCGCCCGCGCGCCCGAAGTCGACGGCCTTGCCCGCGGCCTCGGAGCTGCGCTCGCGCCTGGTCATGCCGCGGGAGAAGCGCCGGACGAGCGCGCGCGTGCCCATCATCCTCGGCGCCGCCGTGCTCGTCGGCGCGGTGGTCTTCGGCGTCGGCCGCCACGCGCTCGAGAACGCGCCCGGGCGCATCGAGATCGAGACCGAGCCGACCGAGGCCGAGATCTACATCGACGGCCAGAAGATGGCGGACCGCTCGCCGATGTTCCTCGACGCCTCGCCGGGCACGTACAAGCTGGTCGTGCGCAGCCCGGGCTACGAGCCCGTCGAGCGCGTCCTCCAGATGAAGCCGCGCGCCCAGGACGTCGTCGCGCTGGCGCTCGTGCCGCTCGCGCAGCCGAAGGCGACGCC
>DASZWW010000101.1:0-3428 GCA_035546175.1 Polyangia bacterium | reverse complement strand
GGCCCGCGGCGCCGCTGTGGTCGTCGCTCTCCTTCGGCGCGACCTACGGCGGCGCCATCCGCAGCGGCGCGCTCTGGCACGGCCCCGGCGTGATCGTGGCCCTCGACGAGCCTCGGTGGCTCGCCGATCCCGAGCTGTGGGTCGAGGGGCGCTGGGTCCTCCCGCAGACGTGGAACCAGCCGGGCGACGTCGTCCAGACGATCTCGATGCGCGCCGGAGTGAGCGCTCGCTTGTCGACGTACCTGCGCCTCGGGGTGGGCGGAGGCGCCGATCGCGAAGCGGAGGAGATCACGACCGTCCCGATGGTGGATCCGCGCGTCCCCACGATGACGACGCGGATCCCGGCCAACTGGCGGCCCGCCGGGCGCCTGTTCGGCCGCGTCGTATCGCGTTCGTGGCGGGGCTTCGCCGCGAGCGCGACGCTCTACGCCGAGGCCGTCCACGCGGCCGACCCGCAGAACACCTTCCGCGCTGGCATCACCGTCGAGGGCTGGTGGCGCTCGAGCGGGGACTGAGGCCGCCGGCGGCGCCCGCGCGCTTCGTCCTGCTCGCGCTCGTGATGCTCGGCGCCGGCGGCTGCGCGAAGCACGCCGTCGACGCCGTCAAGGACATGCGCGCGCGTGCCTGCGCCGGCGACGCGGCCGGCTTCTTCGCGCACGTCGACCGGGACGGGCTCGTCCAGGCGGCCCGGGCAGGAGCGGAGAAGAAGGCGGAGGCCTCGCTCGCCGAGCTCGACCCGGCCGCCCAGGCGGCCGCGCGGCAGAAGCTCCCCGACCGCGTCGAGCGGGTGGCCCAGACCTCCGTCAGCGACACCTTCACGACGTGGAGATACGAGATCGGGCGGGGGCCAGCGGGCGACCTGTGCCGCATGTCGATCATGGAGAGCTCCGAGGCCGATCACACGGCGGACGTCCACGTCAAAGACCCCGCCGACTTCCACTGGAAGATGGCCCGTCGCGGAGACCGCTGGTTGCTCGTGCGCGTCGACTAGTATTAGCTGGTCGAGCAACACCCGGAGGGGTGGCCGAGTGGTTTAAGGCAACGGTCTTGAAAACCGTCGCGCGCAAGCGCCGGGGGTTCGAATCCCCCCCCCTCCTCTCGAGAGTGACAAGACTTCAGGCTCCTCCTTCGACGGTCTCGATCAGGCAGGCGCGAGGATGATCGTCGGCGTCATCTCCGATACGCACGGGCTGCTCCGGCCGGAGGCGCTCGCGAGCCTGCGCGGCGCTTCGCGCATCATTCACGCGGGTGACGTGGGCGGCCCGGAGGTGCTCGCCGCGCTCGCGGCGCTCGCGCCCGTGACGGCGGTGCGGGGCAACAACGACAAGGGCGCGTGGGCGGAGGCGCTCCCGCAGACGAGCGTCCTCGACGCCGAGGGCCTCCTCGTCTACGTGCTCCACGACGTCGCCGAGCTCGATCTCGACCCGGCGGCGAGCGGGTTTCGCGTGGTCGTCGCCGGGCACTCGCACCGGCCCGCGAGCGAGGAGCGCGGCGGCGTGCTCTGGTTCAACCCCGGCAGCGCCGGCCCTCGACGCTTCAAGCTCCCCATCGCCGTCGGGCGGCTGGTCATCGAGCAGGGCGAAGTTCGGGGCGAGATCGTCACGCTGGGCTGATCGCCGCCCGCAGCCATTCGTTCTTGATTTCCGCGCGGTGTCGCGGCATACGTGTCGTCCACATTGCACTTGCGGCCATAGCTCAGCTGGATAGAGCATCGGTCTACGGAACCGAGGGTCGGGAGTTCGAATCTCTCTGGCCGCGCAGATGCCCGGAAAGCTCCCGCCCGCAGCGACCGACTGGTCGAGCTGGGCGAGCGATCTGCCCGCGTTCGACGAGGAGGCGGCGGCGGCGGCGCGCAGGCACCAGACGCAGCTGACGAAGCCGCCGGGCAGCCTCGGGCGGCTCGAGGACCTGGGCGTGCTGTACGCGGGCGCGCGCGGGCGGTTCCCGGTCGCGCCGCCGGCGCGCGCGCGCATCTACGTCTTCGCGGCGGACCACGGCGTCGCGGCCGAGGGCGTGAGCCCGTACCCGTCGTCGGTCACGGCGGCGATGGTGGCGAACTTCGTGGCGGGCGGCGCGGCCATCAGCGTGCTCACGCGCGCGCACGACATCGAGCTCGCGGTCGTCGACGTGGGCGTCGCCTCGCCGATCCCCGGCGCCGGCGCGGCCGGGGAGGGCGCGAGGCTGGTGTCGCGTCCCGTGCGCGCGGGGACGGCGAGCTTCCTGCGCGGGCCCGCGATGTCGCGCGCCGAGGCGGAGGCCGCCCTCGGCGTGGGCCTGGCGCTCGCGGAGGAGTCGGCGGCCGAGGGCGTCGAGCTCCTCGGCGCGGGCGAGATGGGGATCGGGAACACGACCGCCGCGGCGGCCGTCGTCGCCGCGCTCACGGGCGCGTCGCCCGACCTCGTCGTCGGGCGCGGCACGGGCGTCGACGACGTGGGCCTCGTGCGCAAGATCGACGTCGTGAGCGCGTCGCTCGACCTCCACGCGCTCGACGGTCGGGACGTGCTCGGCGTGCTCGCCGCCGTGGGCGGCCTCGAGATCGCCGCCATGGCGGGCCTCATGCTCGGCGGCGCGCGCCGCCGCGTCCCCGTCGTCGTCGACGGGTTCATCAGCGGCGCGGCCGCGCTCGTGGCGACCCGCCTCGCGCCGGGCGTGCGCGACTACCTCTTCTTCTCGCACCTGTCGGCGGAGCGCGGCCACCGGATCGTGTGCGAGGCGCTCGACGCGCGCCCGCTCCTCGATCTCGGCATGCGCCTCGGCGAGGGCACGGGCGCCGCGCTGGCGATCTCGCTGCTGCGGGCGGCCGTGCGCCTGCAGAGCGAGATGGCGACCTTCGAGAGCGCGGGCGTCGCGAACCGCGACTAGATGATCCCGCCGCCCGCGGGGAACGAAGGGGCTACTTCTTGCAAACGTCGGTGCCGACGGGCTGGAAGCCCTTGCCCATGTCGATCTCGAACGTGTGCTCGACGGTCTTCGGATCCTTGCGCGTCATCGTCTCGCGCATCTTGGTCTTCATGCCCATGGTGTGGCCCTCGCCCGAGAAGCTGACGGCGTCCGCCGTCGCGCCCGGTCCCATCTCGATCGCGTAGCCGCCCCAGTTGTCGTAGTTGACGTTGACGGCCGCCTTCGCGCCTGGGTCGTAGCCGAGGAGGAAGGTCGCGGCGAGCTCCGGGTTGGTCTTGGTCTTCTTGACCTTGTACTCGCCCTTGTACCAGAAGCCTCCCGGCTCCTTCTTGATCTTCACCTCGGACTTGGCCTTCATCTCGGGCGAGCCGGGGCCGAAGGCGTTGGCGTTGAACGTCGTGTCGCACTTCCAGCTGCCCTCGAGGCCCTTGTAGAGCTGGTCCACCTCGGGCGGCGCCGTGGGCGGGCCCGACGGCGCGGCGGCGGGCGCGGCGCCGGCGGCGGGCGCGCCGGCCTTCATGGGCGCC
>DASZWW010000100.1:0-11518 GCA_035546175.1 Polyangia bacterium | reverse complement strand
GCGCCTCGCGCTCGGCACGCCCAACATCGACTACAACGGTCGCTACTGCATGTCGTCCGCCGCCGCGGGCCAGAACAAGGCCTTCGGCGTCGATCGCGGCCTGCCCTTCCCCATCGAGGACATCGGGCGCACCGAGGTGCTCGTGCTCTGGGGCGGCAACCCCGCCGACACGATGCCGCCGCTCATGCAGTGGGTGAACCAGCAGAAGGAGCGCGGCGGCAAGCTCGTCGTCATCGATCCGCGGCGCACGGAGACGGCGCGCCTCGCCGATCTGCACCTCCAGCCGACGCCGGGGACGGACCTCGCGCTCGCCAACGGACTGCTCGCGCTCGCGCTCGCCGCGGGCCGCGTCGACGACCGCTACGTCGCCGCGCGCACCGAGGGCTGGGCCGCCCTGCGCCGGCACCTGCTGCTCACCGATCCCGCGCATGTCGAGCGCGCCACGGGCGTCTCGCGCGGCGACATGGAGCGCCTCGTCCAGCTCGTCGCCGGCGCGGGCAGCGCCATGCTCCTCTCGGGCCGCGGCCCCGAGCAGCAGTCGAAGGGCTCGGACACCGTGCTCGCGCTCATCAACCTCATGCTGGCGCTCGGCAAGGTGGGGCGGCCGGCCAGCGGCTACGGCTGCCTCACGGGACAGGGCAACGGGCAAGGCGGCCGGGAGCACGGCCAGAAGGCCGACCAGCTCCCGGGCTACGGCCTCATCGACGACGAGGCGGATCGCGCGCGCGCCGCGCGCGTGTGGGGCGTGGATCCCGCGTCCTTGCCCGGCAAGGGCAAGAGCGCCTACGAGCTCCTCGACGCGCTCGGGCCCGAGGGCGGGATCCGCGCGCTCCTGGTCTTCGGGTCGAACGTCGCCGTCGCGTCGCCCCACGCGCTCAACGTCAACCGCAAGCTCGCCTCGCTCGATCTCTGCGTCGTGAGCGACGCCTTCGAGAACGAGACCTCGGCGCACGCGCACGTCTTCCTGCCGGTCGCGCAGTGGGCAGAGGAGACGGGCACGATGACGAACCTCGAGGGCCGCGTCATCCTGCGCGAGCCCGTGCGCGAGGCGCCCGCGGGCGCGCGCACCGACCTCGAGATCATGCAGGCCCTCGCCGGGCGCCTGGGCGTCGGCCCGCTCTTTCCGTCGAGCGCGGCCGAGGACGTCTTCCGCGAGCTCGGCGCGGCCACGGCCGGCGCCCGCGCCGACTACAGCGGCATCACCTACGACAAGATCCGCCGCCAGCAGGGCGTGTTCTGGCCCTGCCCCGCCGCCAATGACGCGGACCATCCCGGCACGCCCCGCCTCTTCGCCGAGCGCTTCTTCCACGCCGACGGCCGGGCCCGCTTCCACGTCGTGCGCGACCGCGCGTCCGCCGAGACCCCCGACGGCGACTACCCGCTCTACTTCACGACGGGACGCTACCGCGAGCACTACAACTCGGGCGCGCAGACGCGGCACGTGCGCGCCCTCGTCGACGCCCAGCCCGAGCCGCGCGTGCAGATCCACCCGCGCCTCGCGGCGACGCTCGGCGCGGAGGACGGCGGGCGCCTCATGGTCGAGAGCCGGCGCGGCAGCGTCGCGTTCACCGTGGCCGTCTCGCCCGACATCCGGCACGACACGCTGTTCGCGCCCTTCCACTGGGGCGGCAAGCACGCCGCCAACGTGCTGACGATGCCCGCGCTCGATCCCGTGAGCCGCATGCCCGAGTTCAAGGTCTGCGCCGTGCGCGCGCGCTCTCTGCCCGCCGAGGCGGCGGCCTGATGAGCAAGCGCCGCCTCGTCATCGTGGGAAACGGCATGGCCACCTGCCGCCTGCTCGACGAGCTCGTCGCGCGCGGCGCCACGGCCCGCTACGACGTCACGGTCTTCGGCGAGGAGCCGTCGGCGACCTACAACCGCATCCTGCTGTCGCGCGTGCTCGGCGGCGAGGCCCCCGACGAGATCGTCACCAAGAACGCCGCCTGGTTCGAGCAGCGCGGCATCCGGCTCGTCACGGGCCTGGCCGTGCGCCGGCTCGACACCACGCGCAAGCTCGTCGAGACGGCGGACGGGGCCGCGCACCGCTACGACACCGTCGTGCTCGCGACGGGCAGCCAGCCGCTCGTGCCGGCCATCGAGGGCGCGACGGTCGCGGGCGGCGCGCTCCGGCGGGGCGTCTTCGTCTACCGCACGATGGCCGACTGCCTCGCCATGCGGGAGCACGCCCGCCCCGGCTCGAGCGCGATCGTCCTCGGCGGCGGCCTGCTCGGCCTCGAGGCCGCCAAGGTGCTCTCCGACGCCGGCCTGCACGTCACGGTCGTTCATGCGTCGGAGACCCTCATGAACGCGCAGCTCGACCCGATGGCGGGGGAGATGCTGGCCCGTCAGGTCGAAGGCTTCGGCATCTTCGTCAAGGTCGGCCGGACGATCGAGCGCGTGCACGGCCAGGGCCCCGACAACGACGTCAGCGTCGACGCGAGCGCCGACTCCGGCCCCATCGAGAGCGTGACCCTCGACGACGGGCGGCGGCTACCGGCGGACATGCTCGTGCTCGCCTGCGGCGTGCGGCCGCGCGTCGACGTCGCGCGGGCCTCGGGCTTGCCCATCAACAAGGGCGTCGTCGTCAACGACACGCTGGCGACCGAGGTGCCGGGCGTCTACGCGATCGGCGAGTGCGCCGAGCACCGCGGCCGTCTCTACGGCATCGTCGCGCCCGCCTGGGAGCAGGCCGCCGTCCTCGCCGCCGTGCTCACGGGCGACGGTCCACAGGCGCGCCGTCGGTACACGGGATCGAAGCTCTACGTGCGGCTCAAGGTCGCGGGCGTCGACGTCGCGACGATGGGCACCTTGGATCCCGAGCTCGAAACGGACGACGTGCTCGAGGTCGTCGAGCCGCGACGCTGCGCCTACCGCAAGGTGATCATGCGCGACGGCAAGCTCGTGGGCGCGATGCTCGTGGGGAACACGGCCGCGGCGGCGTCGCTCGTGCAGATGTTCGACCGCGGCGATCCGATGCCGGCGGACCCGCTCGAGGCGCTCTGCCCCGCGATGGTGGCCGCGCCGGCGGCCGCCGGCGAGCGCCTCGTCTGCACGTGCAACAAGGTCACCGAGGCGGGCGTCCGCGAGGCCATCGCCGCCGGCTGCTCCTCCATCGAGGCCGTGGGCGCCGCGACGCGCGCCGGGACGGGCTGCGGCTCGTGCAAGAACGACCTCGCGCGCCTCGTCACCCGCCACGCCGTCGCGCGCCCGCCGCTCGCCGCGGTCGGCTGAGCGCGCGGCTCTCCGAATGATTGAGGAGCTGAAAAATGCGACCTCGCCGTGAGAAGTTACCGAGCCCGGAGGGGCCAGAAACACCGTCGAAATGGCGGCGCACCCACAATTGACTCGGCAAAGAGCTCGACCATGCCGCTCGCCCAAGTAGACGCCGTTCGCATCCTGCGCTTCTGCCTCGCCGCCGACGACTCCGGATCAGCCACCGTCGGCGCCGACGGAGAGTGCCGCGTCACGGTCGCGCTCTGCCGCTCCTCGTACGAGGTGCGCACCTTCGACGGCGCGACGTTCGAGGAGGCGCTGCGGCGCGCGGGCAGCGCGGGAGTGCTCAAGGCCGCGTGCGTCGACAAGCAGATCGCCTTCCTCGCGCGGCGGGACCCCGGCGAAGAGGGCACGACCGTCGGGACGCCCACCCCGCCGCTCGATGTCACGCCGCCCTCGGACGCCGAGTTTCCCTTCCTCGCCGTGACCGACGCCGTGCACGCCCTCCTCCACGAGACTCAGCGCGAGCGCGGCCTCTCGACGATGTTCGTGGCCTCGCGAGGCCGCCTGCCGGGCCCCGAGCTGCTCCGCCAGCGCTCGCGGGTCGACACGCAGCGCGCCGTGCTCGCGCGGGTGGTGCGCGACGCCACCGAGACGCCGCCCTCGGTGCGGCACCGGCTCGATCGCGCGAACACCGTCCTCGGCCAGCTCGGCGCCACGCGCGCCGGCATCGACGATCTCGTCATCACGGCCGCGCAGGAGATCGCCTTCTATTCCAACGTCAACGTCGAGCTCCTCGCGGCGCTCGATGCCTTCGTCGTCACGGGCGTCAGCGGCCCGCGACGCTCGGGCGCCCTCGCGTGCGTCGCGCTGCTCTACGCCAAGGAGAAGGCGGGCGTCGAACGCGCGCAGCTCACGGACGCGTTCCTCGAGGATCGCTTCTCGGAGGGGCAGCGCCTCTCGGTGGCCGCGTTGATCGCCGCGCAAGCCAGCTACCTGCACATCTTCTCGGCGGCGGCGCCCCGCGCCGCGGATCAACTCCTGCGCCGCACGCTCGCCTCGCCGGAGGCCTCCGAGGTGCAGCGCATGGAGAGCGTCGTGTACGGCGCGGACAACACGGGCTTCGGCATCGACGCCTCGACCTGGTTCGCCATGATCTCGCGAAAGATCGACATGCTCGGCGACGTCTCGACGACGATGATTAAGATGTTGAGAGAGCAACGCTGAGCGACGCGGCGCATCGCTTGACGGTCCGCTCCCGGTGTGTAGGAAGGGAGTGAGGCATCATGACCGAAGGAAACGCGCGTCCCGACATCGATCTCGAAATTCACGGCAAGGGCCTGCTGCTCTCGGGCGTCTTCGGAGCCTGGCAGTCGCGGCTGGTGCTGGGCCCGGATCTCGACGACGTCGGCGTCAACCTGTTCATCGACTCGACGAGCGTCCGCGGGGACCGCGAGATGAGCCCGCACGAGAAGCTCTTCTCGTTCCGCAGCCGCGAGGTGGTACCGCTCGGCAAGGGCCAGTACCGGGTGCTCGGCGACTTCACGGGCGCGGACGAGACGCGCCCGCTCGAGGTGGACGTCGAGACGCCCCTCGGCCACACGCCACACATCGTCGTGTCGTTCATGGCCGAGCGGAAGGACTTCGGCGCGCGCTGGAACAGCCTCGTCGAGAACGCGACCCTCTTCGGCAAGAACGACGACGACGGCGGGCCGCACCGCGAGGCCGCGGGCTGGTTGACGGTTCCTACGGTCGCCTCGGGCTGACCGGGGTCAGAAAACTGATGCCGGTCTCGTGAATCCGCCCGGCAGCGCGGGCCTGGAGCGCCCGTCGCGCCGCTATCGCCGTGGTATGGGCGTTGCAGCGTCGACGCGCATGACTTCCGTGCGCGTTCGAACGGTTTGCGGCGTGCTCGCCCTCGCGATCGCCCTGGCGGCGGCCAGCTGCGATTCCGCCGGGCCTTTGAGCACCGACGGTGGATCGTCGCCCTCGGGGACGGCCGGCAAGGGCGGCGCCGGCGCCGCGGGCCGGGGCGCTGGCGGGTCGGGCGCTGCGGGCGCCGGCGCGAGAGCCGGCCAGGACGGAGGTTGCGCCTGCCCCGCGATCTACGCGCCTGTCTGCGGCGCCGACGGGAAGACGTATCCCAGCCCGTGCGACGCCGACTGCGCTGGCGTGAGCGTCGCGCACGGGGGCGAGTGCGCGGCCCCGCACGACGCCGGCGCGGACGCTCCGCTCGGCTCCTGCAACCAGGACTCCGACTGCACCTCGCGCAGGCAAGGGTGCAGCTGCTCGTCGATGTGCGTCGCGGTCACCGATCCCGCTCCCGGGCCGCCCGAGGCGGTGTGCAACATCGCGTGCCCGCTGATCGCCACGCTGTGCTCGTGTTTCAACCACCAGTGCACGAGCCTCGCCATCGGCGCGCCCGTGCAAAACTGATCCGGCTGTAACTCGGCGGCGCGAGCGGCATCTCGTCAGGGCTCGCTCACTTGCCCGCCTGCCGGGCTATCCTTGCGCCCCAAGTCCACAGAGGAGACCCCGATGTACTACATGGCGATTCAGCAGCTCGCGCGCACGCTGCGCAACCTCGACGCGATCCTCGGCAAGGCGGAGGCCCACGCCAAGGCGCGCGGCTTCGACGTCGACAACTTCCTCACGGCGCGCCTCGCGCCCGACATGCTGCCCTTCGCGAAACAGATTCGCATCGCCTGCGACCACGCGAAGAGCGTCGCGCAGGCGCTCTCGGGCAAGGAGCTGCCCAAGCACGAGGACAACGAGGCGACGTTCGCGGAGCTGCGCGGCCGCATCGCGAAGTGCCTCGCGGTCCTCGACGGCCTCTCGGCGGCCGACTTCGCGGCGACGAAAGGCGACGCCATCGTCAAGATGCCCAACCGCCCGGGCAAGGGCATGCGCGCCGACGAGTACCTGTGGCGGCGCCAGATCCCGAACTTTTACTTCCACGTCACGACGGCCTACGCGCTCCTCCGCGCGGGCGGCGTCGAGATCGGAAAGAGCGACTTCCTCGGGCCGCTCGAATACTTCGATCTGTAGCCGACGCCGTTGTGGCGTTGCGGGGCCCGCTTTCGCCCCGTGACGGGCGGAGGGGCGGGTATAGTCCGCCCTCCTTGACGAACGCTCGTCGCCACCTCTCCGCCCTGCTGCTCGCGTCGACGCTCGCGGCCTGCGGCAGCTCGTCGAACGAGCCCCCGAGCTCGCGAGACGGCGCGACGCAGGGCGATGCGGACAGCGGCGCCGATCTGCTCGCGGCCGACGCGGCGTTCGAGCCGCCGCCCGGCACCCAGCTGCTCCTCCCGCGCGGCGTGCTCGTGGGCGACGGCCGGAACAGCTGCTCGAGCTCGGGGACGGGCGACACCTGGTGCGGCGTCGTCGTCCCGGCGCAGACCATCGGTCGCTACGAGCTGTGGGTCTTCGACGCGACGAGCGTCGTGACGGGCGAGGACCTCCGCTGCGACGGGACCGACTCGTACTGCCTCCGGCTCTCGCGAAACGCCTACGGGGCGGACCCGGCCAGCGTCATCAACTACGCGTTCCAGGGCGACACCTTCTTTTATCGCGCCGGCGACGACGCCGGCGACGCGGCCGCGTTCAACGCGCCCGTCTGGATCTGGCGCCCCGGCTGGGCGTCCGGGCGCGAGCTCGTCGCCGGGTCTCCGAGCGCCTGCGAAGGGCAAGGCGACCTCGACGTCGCCGTCTGCCTCCGGAACGTCGACGACGCGGACGGCACGTGGGAGGAGATCACGGCGGGCCCGACCGGGACGGCGGAGGACGGGCCCCTGCCGGTCCTCGACAAGGTGCTGCTGCACTCGGCGACGACGCCGCCGGGCGTGGACGTCGAGACGCAGGTGGGGTTCTCGCCCGACGGCGCCGACGTCGCGTGGTCGGTGGGGGATGCGACGACCGGCGTGCAGACGCTCAAGGTCCAGAAGCTCGGCGACGCGACGACGCGGCTCACCGTCGCGACCGGCGTGTCCTATTGGCGGATCTCGAACGACGGCGCGGCCTGGCTCTGGCTGACCTCGTACACCGACGACGGCATCATGCCGTCGGGCACGCTCGTGACCGCGCCGTTCCCGGCGGGCGCGGGCGTCTCGACGCTCGCCATGGACGTCGCCGAGTACGACCTCGTCGGCGACAAGGGCATGCTCTTCCGCGCCGACGTCGCGGATCAGGTCGGCGAGCTCCGCTTCATGCCGGATCGCGCGGCCCCGGCGACGTCCACCCTCGTCGATCAAGGGGTGCGCTTCACCGTGGCGCGGTCGGCGGACGCGAGCACCATCGTCTACTCGAAGACCAACACGGGCGTGGGCGCCGACCTCTTCGCCTGGTCGGCCTCGCTGAGCGCGCCCTGCACGCTCACCGAGATCCCCGCCGCCAACTCCAGCACCGCGCTCCTGATGGCGGGGAACGCCGCCGTCGTCTGGGCGCAGACGGACGTCAAGTCCCAGCTGCTCTCGGGCGCGGTGACGGCGCTCGCGTCCTGCCAGACGAAGCCGTTCGGCAGCGGCCTCGTCTCCTGGGCGTCGCTCGGCGACGACCGGCTGCTGTACGTCGACGGCGCGGCGCTCGGCGCGGCGGCCGGGACGCTGCGCGTCGCCCGCGTCGGAGCGGACGGGCTCACGGGCGCTGGGATCCCGCTCCAGCAGGGCGTCGGCGTCGTCCTCGCGCCCCTCCCCCCGAACGCCGTCCTCTACACGCTCGCGAACGGCGCGGCGTCCGACGGCCTCTACCTCTACGCGGGGGCGCTGCTCGAGCCCTGAAAAACGGAAACTGAGAACTCCCCGCGGCCGGGCCCAATCGTCGTATATAGTTCCCGCCCCGTGAGCGCCCCCAGACGCAAGAAACCCGAAGAGCTACGCAGCCATCGCTGGTACGGCGCGACCGATCTGCGCTCCTTCGGACACCGCTCGCGCGCCGCGCAGATGGGGTACAGCCGCGCCGACTACGCCGGCAAGCCCGTCATCGCCATCCTCAACACCTGGAGCGACATCAACCCCTGTCACCAGCACTTCCGGGCGCGCGCCGAGGAGATCAAGCGCGGCGTCTGGGAGGCCGGAGGCTTCCCCGTCGAGATGCCGGCCCTCTCGCTCTCGGAGAACTTCCAGAAGCCGACGACGATGCTCTACCGCAACCTCCTGGCGATGGAGGCGGAGGAGCTCCTGCGCTCGTACCCGGCCGACGGCGCCGTGCTGATGGGCGGCTGCGACAAGACGACGCCCGGCCTGATGATGGGCGCGCTCAGCATGGGGCTGCCCATGATCTTCATGCCGGCGGGCGCCATGCTGCGCGGCAACTGGCACGGGCAGACGCTGGGCAGCGGCACCGACGTCTGGAAGTACTGGGCCGAGCTGCGCGCCGGGAACATCACCGAGGACGACTGGGTCGGCCTCGAGAGCGGCATCGCGCGCTCGCCCGGCACGTGCATGACGATGGGCACGGCGGCGACGATGATGACCGCCATGGAGGCCCTGGGCTTCACGCTGCCGGGCGCGTCCTCGATCCCGGCCGTCGACTCGCGCCACGCGGCGATGGCGACGATGACGGGGCGGCGCATCGTCGACATGGTCTGGGAGGACTTGAAGCCGTCCCAGATCATCTCGGCAGCCGCCGTCGACAACGCCATCACGACGGTGCTCGCCATGGCGGGCTCGACGAACGCCGTCGTCCACCTGCTGGCGATCGCGCACCGGGCGGGCATCCCGCTCAAGCTCGACCGCTTCGACGAGCTCGCGCGGCGCACGCCCGTGCTCGCCAACCTGCGGCCCGCGGGCAAGTACCTCATGGAGGACTTCTATTACGCGGGCGGGCTGCCGGCGCTGCTCAACGAGCTGGGCGGCCTGCTCGATCGCGCGGCGCTCACGGTCAACGGCGCGGCGCTCGGCGACAACGTCAAGGACGCGAAGATCTTCAACGCCGACGTCATCCACGAGCTCGACAACCCGCTCGTGAAGTCGGACGCGCTCGTCGTGCTGCGCGGCAACCTCGCGCCCGACGGCGCCGTCATGAAGCCGCCCGCCGCGGAGGCGCACCTGCTCAAGCACAAGGGCCCGGCGGTCGTCTTCGACAGCTACGACGATATGAAGACGCGCATGGACGACCCTCATCTCGAGGCCGACGAGAACTCGGTCTACATCCTCCGGAACGCCGGTCCCAAGGGCGGCCCGGGCATGCCCGAGTGGGGCCAGCTGCCGGTGCCGAAGAAGCTCCTGCAGAAGGGCGTGCGCGACGTCGTGCGCATCTCCGACTCGCGCATGAGCGGCACGAGCTACGGCGCGTGCGTGCTGCACGTCGCGCCCGAGGCGTTCGTGGGCGGCCCGCTCGCGCTCGTGAAGGAGGGCGACATCATCGAGCTCGACGTCGAGGCGCGGAGGCTCGAGATGCACGTCCCCGAGGAGGAGCTGGCCAGGCGCCGCGCCGCCTGGACGCCCCCCAGGCCGCAGTTCCCGCGCGGCTACGGCCAGATGTTCTCGCAGCACATCCGGCAGGCCAACGAGGGCTGCGACTTCGACTTCCTCGAGGGGACCGCCCCCATCCCTGAGCCGGCCATCAACTAGCAGAGGTCAACGATGCCCTACGTCGCGATGCCCAACTCGTTCCGCCGCCGGCTGCGCGCCGGCGAGAAGCTCATCGGCTGCTGGGCGTCGCTCGCGAGCAACATCACGACCGAGATCCTCGGCTACGCCGGCTTCGACTGGCTGCTCATCGACGGCGAGCACGCGCCCAACGACTACACGACGTTCATCACGCAGCTGCAGGCGCTCAAGGACAGCGAGAGCGCGCCCATCGTGCGGCCGCAGTGGTTCGACCCCGTCGTCATCAAGCGGCTGCTCGACATCGGCTTCTACAACTTCCTCATCCCCTTCATCGAGACCGAGGAGATGGCCAAGAACGCCGTGTCGTCGACCCGCTACCCGCCGGCCGGGCGGCGGGGCATCGGCACCGCCCACCGCAGCAACCGCTACGGCTTCCAGGCGGACTACTTCGACCAGATCAACGACGACATCTGCGTCACCGTGCAGATCGAGAGCACGCGGTCGATCGAGAACGTCGACGCCATCGCCGCGGTCGAGGGCATCGACGCGCTCTTCATCGGGCCCTCGGATCTCTCGGCGGGCATGGGACACTTCCTCAAGCCCACGCACCCCGAGGTGCAGAAGGGCATCGCGCGCATCCTCGAGGCGGGCAAGAAGCACGGCAAGGCCGTGGGCATCCTCGCGCCCGTCGAGAAGGAGGCGCAGATGTACCTCGAGATGGGGATGACCTACGTCGCCGTGGGCGGCGACACCGCACTGTTGCGCAACGCCGCCAAGGGGTTGTGCGAGCGTTTCAAGAAACCGTAGGCGCCTCGAAGGAGAAGAACGTCATGCCGAAATTCTGCGCGAACCTCACCCTCATGTTCAACGAGGTCGAGTTCCTCGACCGCTTCGACGCCGCGGCGAAGGCCGGCTTCAAGGGCGTCGAGTACCTCTTCCCCTACGTCGCGCCCGCGGCCGTGGTCGCCGAGAAGCTCCACAAGGCCAAGCTCACCCAGGTGCTGCACAACCTGCCGGCCGGCAACTGGGCGGCGGGCGATCGCGGCAACGCCGTCGACCCGGCGCGCGTCGGCGAGTTCCAGGACGGCGTCGGCAAGGCCATCGAGTACGCGAAGGCGCTCGGCTGCAAGCAGCTCAACTGCCTGGCGGGCCTGACCCCCAAGGACGTCTCCGCGGACAAGGTGAGGGAGACCTTCGTCAACAACCTGCGCTTCGCCGCGGACCGGCTCGGGGGCGAGGGCATCAAGCTCCTCATCGAGCCCATCAACACGCGCGACATCCCGGGGTTCTATCTGACCAGGACCCAGCAGGCGCTGGACGTCATCGCGGCCGTGGGGAGCTCCAACCTGTGGCTCCAGTACGACATCTATCACATGCAGATCATGGAGGGCGATCTCGCGCCGACGATCGAGCGGAACCTGGCCAAGATCGCTCACATGCAGCTGGCCGACAACCCGGGCCGTCACGAGCCGGGCACGGGCGAGATCAACTACGAGTTCCTGTTCAAGCACGTCGACAAGCTCGGCTACGCCGGCTGGATCGGCTGCGAGTACAAGCCGGCCGGCGAGACCACGGCGGGCCTCGGCTGGGTCAAGCCGTACCTCGACAAATAGACGGCGCGCGTGATGAGAGGTCCCGCCCCCAGCGACGTCGCGCTCGGCCTGCTGTTCGTGGGCCTCGCCTCGTCGAGCGGCTGCTCGCCCGGCGGCCCCGCCGATCCGAGCTTCAGCGGGGGCGCGGGGGCCTCGGCGGCGGCA
>DASZWW010000099.1:0-8707 GCA_035546175.1 Polyangia bacterium | reverse complement strand
GAGCTCGCGCCCTTGCCGCCGCACGCCCCGCCCGCGACGGTCGCGGCGGCCGCGAGGCACGCCATGGCGAGGCGCGGGCTCGGTCGAGCGCCGCCAGGACAGCGCCGCGGAGGACGGCCAGCGCCCACGCGTCGCCCGTGTCCGGATGGCGGTCGCGGAGCCGAGGGGGCGCGCACGCCCCGATTGTAAGCGCGCTAGGCGGCCGCCGTCGAGGTCGGGGCGGGGCGCGCGGCGCGGCCGAGGCGCGTGGCGAGGTGCTTCCCGGCGTCGTGGAGCTTCTCGACGACGGCGGGCTTGGCGTCGACCCACTCCTCGCGCGCCTGCGCGAACAGCACGGGCGCTTGCTCGGTCAACCGGGCGCGCAGCGTGGCCAGCGTCGCGGGCAGCGCGCGCGCCCCGGCGAGGATGCTCTTGCCGAGCGCCTGGGCGCGGAGCACGCGGATCTGCGCCTCCGACCTCCCCACGAGGGGCGCGATCTCGGCGAGCCGGTCGGCGGCCGTGCCGGCGGCGGCGTGCGGCGCGCGGTGGAGGCCGCTCGCGAGCGCGGGGTGCTTCGCGAAGAACGCGCGGACGTCCTCGGCCGTCAGGCCGAGCTTCGCGAGCATCTCGGCGTACTCGCGCTGCGCGGCGAGGCGGGCCTTGAAGAGGAACATCTGCACGCGCGACTGCACGTTGACCTTGCCGTCGCCCGACGTCTCGATCGCGCAGAAGATGCTCTGCGGGTACTTGCTCGTGATGAGGCTCTGCACGCCGTCGGACACGCCCGACGAGGGCATGCAGCCGAAGGGCTTCACGGAGAGCGTCATGTGCGTCTTGTTGTGGAGCACGTTGAGGATGAACTTGCCCACCTCCATGTGCCCCTCGCCGCCGCGCACGTTGTTGTCGTAGTAGGCGTGCGCCGTCTTGGCGATGACGTCCATGTCGGGCAGGTGATAGCCGTTGTAGCCGATCGCGGCGCCGAAGGTGTGGAACGCGGCGCGGATCGCCCCGTCGGCCACGAAGAGGCCCAGGAGCTTCTTGCCGATGTTGACGTTCTTGAGGCCCTTGCGCGCCTCGTCGATGCCGCGCAGCTCGGCGCGCAGCTTCGTGTCGTAGCGGCCCTCCCACAGCATGAAGAGCAGCCAGTTCGTCACGAACTGGATGTCGCACTCGGCGCCTTCGGACTCGAGGAAGCGCTGCAGCTGGTAGTTGCCGTCACCCTCGGTCGTCATGGCCCAGAACTCGCCGATGATCGACACGCGCGGCGCCGGGCGCGTCCAGTCGAGCTCGACCTTCGCGAACTCGCGGCGGCCGCGCAGCAGGGCGGCGAGCACCGAGCCGCCCTCGACGAGGGCGTCGTTGACCCAGCGCTTCGTCTTCTCGATGGCGCGGTCGGTCGCGCCCGCCTCGACCTCGAACGGGCGCAGGCGGTAGCCCATGCCGTTGATGACGTCGCCCGCGATGATCGCCTTGAGCAGGCCCAGGAAGAACCCCGGGTTCATGGCCAGCCCGGCCTCCTCGCCGGTCGCCTGCGACAGGCCGCCCTTCTGCTGGAACAGCATGACGCGGAAGCCGTCGAAGCCCGCGTCGCGCAGCGCCTTCCGGTACTCCGTCGCGTACATGCCGAAGCGGCAGGGGCCGCAGGCGCCCGCCGTGAGGAAGACGTACTTGTCGACGACCTCGGCGGGCGCGAGCTGATCGCGCTGCGCGCGCTCGGAGAGGAACTTCACGAGGTTCCCGACGGTGAAGTAGGTGGGGTTGCTCTGGCCGCGGTTGCCGAACTCCTTGCCGTAGCGCAGCGCCTCGTTGTCGGGCGTGTCGATGACCTCGACGTTGTACCCGAGGCCCGTGAGGGCCGCCTTGACGAGGTAGTCGTGCGCGGCCGTCAGCCCCGAAACGAGCAGGGTCGTGCCGGCGCGCTGGCTGGCCGTGAACTGCGGGCTCACCATCTGATCGATCCAGTGGCGCGCGTCGACGTGCGGCGTGGCGACGTGCGCGGCCTCCTCGTCGAGGCGGCGCAGCTCGGCGTCGATGTCGAGGACGCCGTCCTCGCCGAGGACGGGGAGCCGGAAGGGTTGCTGGGTCTTCACTGTCGCCATGGCTGACTCCTAGTTCACCGCGCCCACAGTCTTCGAGAGCGCGCCGAGCGGGTCGATGCGCCCGTCGTCGCGCTTGATGCCGAGCTTCACGATGCCCACGCGCCGCAGGTCCTCGCGCGTCGCGGCGGCGCGCTCGAGCTCCGAGGGGCCGCGGCGCGCCTCCTCGTAGGCTTTCACGCGCGCCTTGAGCTCGTCGATCTGCAGGGCGAGCGCGCCGTCGTGGTGCGAGCGGGCCGCGAGCTGCTCCGCCTTGAGCTGGAGCAGCGCGAGCCGCTTCTGGTCGATCTGGTGCAGGAGGTCGTTCTTCTGCGCCGTCAGGTCCTCGAGCCGCTCCTTGTGCAGGCCGAGGCTGTGCGCGTAGGTCTTCACGCGGATCTTGATCGAACCGCCCGGCTTGTTGGCGTCGATGTCGTGCAGCGCCGAGTAGGGCGTGCCCGCCGCCGAGATGATCGAGTCGATGATGCCGTAGGTGGGCGCGTCGTGGCCGCACTTGAACGACGACAGGTCGAGCACGACGACGTTGGGGTGGTGCGCGGCGAACTTCGCGGCCCACACCTTCTGCGCCGAGTTGGACGAGTAGTTCTCGGGCCAGACGTCGCCGATCTCGAGGGGCGTCGTGATGCGGCCCGACGCGAGGTCTTCCTTGAAGTAGCGCGCCAGGTACTCCTCGTCCTTGGGGATCGAGCGGATCGAGAGCACGGGGTACCCCAGCACCTGGAACTCCTCGGGGATGGCGTGGTTCAAGCCCGGGTCGAGGTGGTACGGCCGTCCGAGCATGAGGAGCGCGATGCGGTCGTCCTTCTCGACGGCGTCGAGGACGGCGCGCCCCTTGGCCTGCATGTCGACGTCGAGCTTCTCCATCGCCTTCCAGGCCTCGTCGCAGGCGAAGTCCGACTCGTCCTCGGTGATCTCGAGGTGGTCGCGGAGGCTCTCGAAGAGCTGCTTGCGCAGGAGATTGGGCTCGATCATCGAGCAGGCCGGGTCGAGGTAGGTGATCCCGCGCTGCGCGAAGAAGTTCACCTCCTTCGTGAAGGCCGCCTTGAGGACGTTGGGCGCGCCCGCGACGATGGGGCACGACGCGTAGTCCATGGCCTTCTTCACGAAGGAGGGCACGTGCGTGAGCGTCGGGAAGAAGATGTACTTGAGCGGGCGCTCGGCCGTGTGGTGGTGGAAGAGCAGGTTGTGGATGTGCGCCTGCCCGACCTTCGACGGGTAGCAGGGATCGATCGACCCGTACTTGCCGCCCTCGGTCCAGATCTCCTCCGTCGTGTCGTCCGAGAACACGACGTGGTGCTTCTGGATGCCGAGCGTCTCGAAGTACGTGCGCCAGAAGGGCGCGGTCGACCAGATGTTGAGCACCTTGGGGATGCCCACGCGGATCCGCCGGCGGCGCTCGGCGGCCTCGGGCGACGACCGCTCGAACCGGCGCTCGACCTGCGTGCGCCGCACGCCCATGAGCGTGCGGGTCACCTCGACGTCCATCTTCTTGGCGCCGTGCTCGGGCACGGGCGCCGGATCATAGAAGTGACGGAAGAGCATCTTCGCCTCGCTGTCGACGAGGTTCGGATACTTCTTCATGAGCTTCTTGCGCTCGGCCGAGAGCGCGAGCATCGCGTCCTCGGACTCGACGGTGCCCTTCTCGCAGGAGAAGCCGCTGATGTAGCGGGCCGTGTCGCCCGCGGGCGTGACCGTGTCGATGAACGTGCGCGCGCACAGGTTCGGGCAGAAGTGGCAGCGCGTCTCCTCGTCGTTCTTCGACGTGTAGGTGATGCCGATCGCCGCGTCGAGGCCCACGAACGTCGAGTGCCCGCGCCGCTTGACGACGCGCAGGGTCTCGAAGGCCGCGCCGATCGCGCCGGCCTCGCCGCAGTGCGGGTGCACGTAGACCTCCGCGCCGGGCACGCGCTCCTTGATGTAGTCGACCTGCGCCTTGACGGCCGCGAGGTTGTACTGCGTGCCGCCCTGCAGGACGTACTTCTTGCCGAGCGCCGCCATGCGCGGGATCTGCACGACGTACTGCCAGACGTTCTTGGGCAGCACCTGCGCCAGGCCCGCCAGGAGCTCCTCGCGCGAGTAGCCCTCCTTCTGGAAGTTCACCCGGTCGCTGTCGAGGAAGACGGCGCAGCCGTAGCTGAACTTCGGCGACAGCTCGGCGCCGAAGGCCACCTCGGCGTAGTCGGTGATCTTGACGCCGAACTGGTCGGCCATCGCCTGCAGCAGCATGCCGTTGCCGGCCGAGCACTGGTTCGAGAGCCGGAAGTTCTTGATGTCGCCGTTCTGCATGAACAGGACCTTGATGTCCTGTCCGCCGATGTCGCAGACGACGTCGATGTCGCCGAAGTACGTCGTCGCCGACATCATGTGCGCCACGGTCTCGACGATGTTGACGTCCGACTTCACCGTCTTCTCCAGCACGTCGGCGGCGTAGCCGGTCGCGCCGAAGCCCAGCACCTCGAGCTCGCAGCCCTGGTCGGTCACCCACTGCCGCAGGCGCGCCAGGATCTCCTTGGCGTCCTGGATGGGGTTGCCCTTCGAGAGCTGGTACTCCTTCTTGAGGATGTTCTTCTGCTCGTCGACGAGGACGGCCTTCGACGAGGTCGAGCCGCCGTCCATGCCGATCACCGCCCGCACCGTCGTCCCCGGCGCGAGCGTCGCGGGCACGAACTTCGGGATGCGGTACTGCTCGCGGAAGGCCTCGAGCTCGTCGGTGCTGCGCGAGAGCGCCGGACCCGCCGTGTCGCCGAGCTTCGACTTGCGCCCGCCCGAGATGAAGGCGTTGAGGTCGTCGAGCCCGCTGTAGAGCCCCACGCTCGCCTCCTCGTGCAGGCCGTACATGACCGCGCCGAACGCCGCGTAGTACTGCGCGTTCTCGGGGACGAGGATGAGCTCCTCGATGGGCACGTCCTTCGGGTAGTCGTAGCCGCGGTCCGCCCACGTCTGCGGGATGCGCTTGCGCCAGCACTCTTGAAGGAAGGGCAGGTACGTGTTCGGGCCGCCCAGCAGCAGCACCTTGTGGCGCAGCGTGTTCCCGCGCGTCAGCACCGAGAGGTTCTGCATGACGATCGCGTCGGCGAGGGAGCACATGATCTCCGGCGAGGGGATCGAGGCCTTCACGAGGTTGACGATGTCCGTCTCGGCGAAGACGCCGCACTTCGCGGCGACGTGGTGGAGCTTGCTGTCGTCGAAGTGCAGCGCCGCCGACTCCGCCGCGGGCATGCCCACCTTGAGGAAGCACTTGTCGATCGTCGCGCCCGTGCCCGAGGCGCACTTGTCGTTCATCGACGCGATGGCGGTCTTGCCCGTGGGCTTGCCGTGCTCGTCGCGCGCCTCCTTGAAGATGATGATCTTCGCGTCCTGCCCGCCGAGCTCGACGACCGACCCGACGTCCGGGTGCAGCGTCTCGACGGCGAGCGTGACGGCGTTGACCTCCTGGACGAACTTCGCGCCGAGCGGCGCCGCGAGCGGCCCCGCGCCCGAGCCCGTGATGAAGTTGCGGATGGCGCCCGGGGGCAGGGCGGGGAAGTCCCGCCCGATCTGCACGAGCAGCTCGAGCACCTTCTCGGCCTGCTTCGTCTGGTGGCGCTGGTAGTCCGACCAGAGGATCTCCTTCGTCTCGGGATCGACGACGACGGCCTTCACCGTCGTCGATCCGACGTCGATGCCGAAGACCACCGGCGAGGTGCGCAGGTCTGGGTAAGTTCGGCTCAAGCGAAGACCGAAGGTAGGTCCCACCTCCGTCGCTGTCAATGCACCCAATTTGGACGCGCAAGATGTCTGTTGCGCTCGGAGCCTCCTCGTGCAAGCGCTTATGTTGCCGTCTCGTCAACCATGGCCGCCGCGTCCGCCACTTTTTCGCGCCTGCGCGCCTTCGTGAAGCTCGGCCGGCCCATCTTCCTCGGCGGCGGCTTCGTGATGTACGGGCTCGGCGCGGCGCTCGCCGTCTACGCGGGCGCCGCCCTCGATCGGCGGCGCTACGCCTGGGGCCAGCTCGCCGTCACGGCGATCCAGCTCGCGACGCACTACTCGAACGACTACTTCGACGTCGCCGCCGACGAGGCCAACACGACGCCGACGCGCTGGTCGGGCGGCAGCCGCGTCCTCGTCGACGGCGGGCTCCCCGCCTGGGTCGCCCTCGCGGCGGCCCTCGCGCTCACGGCCGTCGCGCTCGGCGTGGCGGCGCGCTTCGCGGCGGGGCCCTTCCCGCCGTCGGTCGCGCCCGGCGTGCTGCTCATGGTCCTGCTGTCCTGGTCCTACAGCGCGCCGCCGCTGCGCCTGTGCGCGCGCGGCCTCGGCGAGCTCACGACCGCCGTGGTCGTCACCTTCTTCGTCCCCTGGCTCGGCTTCGTCCTGCAGAGCGGCGGCACCTCCCCGCTCGTGCCCCTCGCCGTGATCCCGCTCTGCGCCTTCCAGTTCGTCATGCTGCTCGCCATCGAGTTCCCGGACGCCGCGGGCGACGCCGCCAGCGGGAAGCGCACGCTCGTCGTGCGCCTCGGCGGCCCGTGGTCGGCGCGCCTCTACGTCCTCGTCGTCTCCGCGGCGTACCTCGCGCTGCCGCTCTGGGTCTCGTGCGGGCTGCCGCCCCGCATCGCCATCGCCGCCTCGACGACCGCCCCGCTCGCCGCGTGGCAGGTCACGCGCGTCGCCGGCGGCGCCTGGCGCGAGCCCGATCGCTGGGAGAGCGTCGCCTTCTGGTCCGTCGCCCTCCTCGTCTCAACCGCCCTCGCCCAGCTCCTCGCCGCGGTCACCGCCGAGCTGCGCTGATTCAGGGAGGAGGGGCGAGCTTGAACTCGTGGGGCGTGCCGACGGCGGCGCCGATGATGCCGCCGAGGAGGGCGCCCTGGAGCGTGAGGAGCGCGAAGAGGCCGCCGCACTTGGCGTCGCAGCCGTGGGGCTGTCCGGGGACGATGGGGTCCCCGTTCGGGCCCTCGAGGGCGAGCACGAGGACGAGGAGGGTGCTGGCCGTGACGCCGGTGCCGATCGAGGCGCCGATGATCGTGCCGCGGGCGTGGCCGTAGCCGGTGACCTCGAGGCCGTCGACCCAGTCGAGCGGGAGGCTCGCGGGCGCGCCGTTCTTCAGGGACAGCTCGAGCTTGAAGGCGTCGGCGGACCGCACGCGCGCGGGGTGCTCGAAGCCGGGCGGCAGCTGCGCGCACGCGCTCGTCGAGCAGAGGGGCTCCACGGGCGGCGAGGGGCACCACCCCGCGACGCAGGTCCCGGGCGCGGGCTTCTTCGGGCGCGGCAGGTCGGCCTTCTTCGAGTACTCGACGACGAGCGCGCGGCCGTCCTCGGCGGCGTCGTTGATCCGGGCGAGCTCGGCGGCCGAGGGCGGGCGGCCGACGAGCTCGGAGGTGAAGCAGCCCGACAGCGCGCAGGCGAGCGCGCAGGGCACGACCCCGTGGGAACGCATGCGTCCCCCGAAATCTGGGTACGGGCGCGGCGCCGGCTACTTGCGTCCGTACTCGCCGGTGCGGACGGCCGTGAGGCGGCCCTGTATGAAGGTCAGGTAGCGCAGCAGGCGATCCCGCCCGAAGTCGTACTTCCACTCGGCGTGCTCGACGGGGACCGAGCGCTCGATCCTTTGTCCGTTCTGCCAGATCGACTCGGTCTGCACCTCGGTCCAGGTGCGGACGGCGTCGGGATCGCCGCACTTGCCGGCCACGTCGTCCTCGGTCTCGCCGTTGAGGACGAGCCGGCTGCCGCAGCGGAAGCCGCCCTCGGCGCGGGCGGGCGGCGCGGCGCCGAGCGCCGCCAGGAGGATGATGGCGCCGAGCGCCCGACGCGAAGGGGAATCGAGATGAAAGTCACGCATGACGCCCCTCAGACGCCCCCCGGGCGCCCTTATTCACGTCGTCGAGGAAGCGCCGGACGGCCTCGAGGACCGAGAACTCCAGGTCTCTCTGGAGGGCGGGCGTGTGCTTGACGCTCGGGAGCTCGAGCGAGTGGTTGGCGTCCTGGACCGTGTAGAGCCAGCTCGGCGCCGTCATGCGGGCCCGGACGTCCTCGAGCTTCGCGATCGGGCACAGGGAGTCGTGCGTCCCCTGGAGGAAGAGGATGGGCGTGCGCAGCGCGACGAGCACCTCGTCGCGCAGCGCGCCGCTCGAGCCCGAGACGAGCGGGTACCCGAAGCAGACGAGGCCCGCGACCGGCTCCTCGAGCGAGAGGTGGCAGCCGACGCGCGAGCCCATCGACTTGCCCGCGAGGAAGATGGGCGCGTCGCCCGCCTCGGCGCGCACCCTGGCGAGCTCGGCGCGGTGGGCGGCGACGAGCGCCGGCATGCGGTCGGGCATCTTCCGGCGCGCCTGCATGTAGGGGTAGTCGAACGTCACGACCTCGCCCAGCGAACGGAGGTAGTCGCGCCAGCGGCGCATCCAGGAGGACGACGAGGGCGCGCCCGCGCCGTGCGCGAACAGGAACCAGGGCCGCGGCATCGGCGCCACTATATCCCGGCCGCCACCCCCAGCAGCCGCCTCATGAGGCGCGGCCAGGCGCGCATGAGGCGGAGCGTGCCGCGCGCGAGGGCGGGGCGGCGGACGAGGGCGAGCAGGCCGTCGGTCAGGAGCGCGGGCGCGCGCAGCAGGCGGCGGCGCTCGGCCTCGAACCGGCGCAGCCACGCGGCCTCGTCGCCCGCG
>DASZWW010000098.1:0-9681 GCA_035546175.1 Polyangia bacterium | reverse complement strand
CGCCCGCGGGCGGGACGCCCGGCGCCGCCGGCAGCGCGCTCGGCGCGGGCGGCGCCACGGGCGCGGGCGGTTCGGCGGGCGTCGTCCCGCTCGGCACCGACCCGGGCCGCGTCACGATCCACCGCCTCAACCGCGCCGAGTACAACAACACCGTCCGCGATCTGCTGGGGACGGCGAGCCGGCCCGCCGACCAGTTCCCGCCCGACGACCGCGGGCTCGGCTTCGACAACGTCGCCGACGTCCTCACGCTCTCGCCCGTGCACCTCGAGCTCTACGAGAGCGCGGCCGAGGCGCTCGTCGCGGAGGCGCTCGCCGGGGCGCAGCGGCCGAAGATCCTCACCTGCGACCTCGTCTCGGGCGGCGACGCGTGCGCGCGCACCGTGCTGCGCGCCTTCGGCCGCCGCGCCTGGCGCCGCCCCGTCACCGACGCGGAGATCGACGGGCTCATGTCGTCGACGGTCATGCTCGCGCGGACGAACGGCGACAGCTGGGAGGTCGGCGTGACGCTCGCGCTCGAGGCCATGCTCGTGTCGCCGAACTTCCTCTTCCGCGTCGAGCTCGATCCCTCGCCGACGTCGCTCGCGCCGCACCCGCTGACGAGCTACGAGATCGCGGCGCGCCTCTCGTACTTCCTGTGGAGCACGATGCCGGACGACGCGCTCGCGGCCGCGGCCGACGCCGGCAAGCTCACCGACAAGGCCGAGCTCGCCGCGCAGGTCACGCGCATGCTCGCCGATCCCAAGGCCAGCGCGCTCGTCGACAACTTCGCGGGCCAGTGGCTCTACACGCGCCTCGTCGACGACGTCCAGCCCGACGCGACGCTCTTCCCGACCTTCGATCAGCCGCTGCGCGACGCCATGAAGCAGGAGACGTCGCTCATGTTCCGCGACGTGATCTTCGGGGGCGTCCCGGCCGACAAGCTGCTCGTCGCCGACTACACCTACGTCAACGATCGGCTGGCGACGCACTACGGGCTGGCGCCCGTCACGGGCTCGGCGATGCAGAAGGTCGCGCTCGATCCCGCGACGCACCGGGGCGGCTTCCTCACGCAGGCCTCCTTCCTCACGGTGACCTCGCACCCCGCGACGACCTCGCCCGTCCTGCGCGGCAAGTGGATCCTGGGCCAGCTCCTCTGCCAGGACGTCGCGCCGCCGCCCAACGCCGCCATGGCGCAGCTCGCGTCGCCGCCCGCGGGCGCGCAGGCGCAGACGCTGCGCCAGCGGCTCGAGGCGCACCACGCGAACCCGTGCGCCGTCTGCCACGTCGTCATGGATCCGCTCGGCTTCGGCCTCGAGAACTACGACCCCGTGGGCCAGTACCGCACGATGGACGGGACGCTGCCCATCGACGCCTCGGGGATGCTCCCCGACGGACGCACCTTCGACGGCCCGCTCGCGCTCGAGCAGATCGTCGCGAAGGATCCGGGCTTCGCGAGCTGCGTCGCGCAGAAGCTGTACACCTACGCGCTCGGCCGGGCGCCCCAGTCGACGCCGGGCCACATGGACCCGGGGCTCCTCGCGCGCGACGCCGACGCGTTCCGCGCCGCCGGCTATCCGATGGCCCAGCTCGTCACCGCCATCGTGACAGGCGACACCTTCCTCTCGCGGCGGGGGGAGGCGCCGTGAGCCGCCCCTTCTCCCGGCGGGCGTTCCTCGGCGGCGGCGCCGCCGTCGCGATCGGGCTGCCCTTGCTCGAGTCGCTCGCGCCGCGCGGGGCGCGCGCGCAGGCGATGACGGCGCCCAAGCGCATCGTCTTCTATTACGTCCCCTGCGGCATCAACGGCAGCACGCGCGGCGACTTCTGGCCGACCATGACCGGCACCGGCTACGCGCTCACGCCGATGCTCATGCCGCTCGCGGCGAACAAGGGTGACTTCACCTTCGTCACGGGGCTCGAGAACCCGCTCGCGAAGCCGGACGGCCCGGGCGATCACGCCTCGGGCACGGGCGCCTTCATCACCTGCCAGCACCCGTTCAAGTCCGACTCGATGATCATGCTCGCGCCGTCCGCCGACCAGATCGCCGCCAAGCAGATCGGGATGGCGACGCGCCTGCCGTCGCTCCAGGTCGGCATGGACGGCGGGAGCTCGGCGGGCGACTGCGACAGCGGCTACAGCTGCGCCTACTCGCGCAACGTCACCTGGGCTGACGCCACGACGCCGCTGCCGAAGCTCACGAGCCCGATGCAGGTCTTCAACCAGATCTTCCAGGGCTTCGACGCGACCGAGACGGCTGCCGAGCGCGCCAAGCGCACCGCCTACAAGAAGAGCATCCTCGACGCGGCCATCGGCGACGCGACGAGCCTGCAGCTCAAGCTCGGCAAGACCGACAAGGCCAAGCTCGACGAGTACCTCACCGGCGTCCGCGAGGTCGAGCGCGAGGTCATGACCACCACGACGACGAGCTGCATGATGCCCGCCGCGGCGCCCGCCTCGTCGACCGACTTCCCCACGCAGGTCAAGACGATGAGCGACCTCATGGTGCTCGCCATGCAGTGCGACGCCACGCGCATCATCACCTTCATGCTCGGCAACGCCGGCAGCGATCGCGTCTACGGCAACCTCGGCCTCACCAAGGGCCACCACACGATCTCGCACCACATGAGCCTCCCCGAGAACCTGGCCATGCTGCAGCAGATCGGGACCTGGGAGCTGCAGATGTTCGCCTACTTCCTCGGCAAGATGAAGGCCGTCACCGAGGGCGCGCAGACGATGCTCTACAACTCGTCCGTCTTCTGGTCGAGCGAGATCTCCGACGGCAACCGCCACAACCACGACGACATGCCCGTGCTGCTGGCCGGCAACGGCGGCGGGGCGTTCACGCCCGGCAAGCACGTCCTCTACACGGCGGACAGCCACACGAAGGTCTCGAACCTGCTCACGAGCATGCTCGAGACCGTGGGCGTGAACGCCATGGTCGGCGACGCCACCGGCACGCTGCCCGAGCTGTAGTCGACCTCAGTTGTGGATCACGTCGCCGTGATCCCCGACGACCCACACCTGCCCGGGCGCGCTGCTCCACAGGCCCGCGGGCAGCACCGTGGAGGGCGCGCCGACCATCGTGTTCAGCGCCTTGCCGTCCCAGTGGAGGATGACGTCCTGGTCGGCGAACCACGCGTCGTCCGCGCCGGCCGTCGAGACGGCGGTGATCTGCAGCGTCGCTTGCGTCGCGATCTGCGTCCACGCGGCGCCGTCCCAGTGGACGATGGCGTTGCCGGCGGCCCAGATGTCCTTCGGGCTCGTCCCGGAGATCGAGGCGAGGCGCTGCGCGGTCGCGCTCATCGGGACCTGCGTCCACGCCTGGCCGTCCCACCGCAGGATCAGGCCGGCGTTGCCGCAGGCCCAGGCGTCCTTGTCGTCGGCCGCCCAGACGCCGTAGATGTCCGTGTCCGTGCCGGCGTCGCTCGCGGTCCATGCGGCGCCGTCCCAGTGGAGGATCGTGCCGATCTTGCCGACGGCCCAGGCGTCCTTCGGGCCGCTGCCGCCGACGCCGAGCAGATCGGTGATGGCGCCGCTCGCGACGGACGACCACCTCGTGCCGTCGTAGTGCTGGATCGAGCCGGCGACGTCGACGATCCAGACGTCCGTCGGGCCGCTGCCCCAGATGCCGGCGCCGCCGCTGGCCGTCGCGTCGGGTGACCAGGCGCCGCCGGTCCAGTGGTAGGCGGGGCCCGTGCCGGCGATCCAGATGTCGGTGGCGCTCGTGCCCCAGACGCGCTTGAAGGGCTCGGTCGTGCCGCGCGAGTGGTAGCTCCACGTCGTGCCGTCCCAGTGCGCCGTGAAGCCGTAGACGCCGACGAGCCACGCGTCGTTCGGGCCGCTGCCCCACAGGGCGCGCACGTCGCCGCCGCCGTCGTCGAGCGTCCACGCCGACCACGCCTTGCCGTCCCAGTGGCGGAGGTTCTGCGCCTGGTCGACGACCCAGACGTCGTCGCGCGCCGTGCCCCACACGACCTGGAAGACGTCGTCGGTCGTCCCGCCGCCGACGCGCGTCCAGGCGCGGCCGTCGTAGTGGAGGATCACGCCGCCGTCGCCGACCGCCCACACGTCGTCGGCGGCGGTGCCCCAGACGGAGACGAGATCCGTGAGGAGGCCGCTCGCGACGATCGACCAGGCCTTGCCGTCCCAGTGCGCGAGGAGCCCCTCGATGCCCGCGGCCCAGACGTCGTCCGCGGCGCTGCCCCAGATCGAGAGCGCGGCGGCGGTCACGCCCATGTCGACCGCGCTCCAGGCCTTGCCGTCCCAGTGGAGCGCGACGCCGGGGCTGCCCGGCAGGCCGCCGACGGCCCACACGTCCTCGGCGTCGCTGCCCCAGACCGAGATGAGGTTCTCGGTGCGGCCCGTGGCGACGTTCGACCAGGCGCGCCCGTCCCAGTGGACGGCGGCGCCGTTTCCGCCCACGGCCCAGACGTCGTCCTGGCCGTCGCCCCAGATCGCGAAGAGCGACTCGTACGTCGCGCTCGGCCAGCTCGTCCAGGCGCGGCCGTCCCAGTGGATGATCGTGCCGTTGCCGATCGCCCAGACGTCGTCGGCCGCGCTGCCCCAGACGCCGTCGAGCGTGTCGCCCGAAGGCAGCGGGTTGCTCCAGCACCAGCCGGCGTCCGAGCACGGACCGTTCGGAGGGGGGCCGTCGCTCGTCGCGAACGCCGCCGCGTCGGCGAGCTCGCCGAGCGGCGCGATGGACGGCGCCGCGTCCGCGCCCCCGTCCACCGCGTCGCGCGCGTCGGCCGTCGCGTCGGCCCTGGCGGCGTCGGGCGCGCCGTCGGGGCGGCTCGACCCGTCGGGCGCGTTCGACCTGCTCGAGCAGCCGGCGCCCCCCAGCGCTCCGCACACCATCAAGGAAGCCACCCGAGCGAACCGCACGACCCGGGCACCATACACGTCGAGTCCAATAAAAACAGATATTTGTGCCTGCGAAGCGTGCGCGCGCGGCCCGCCGGACGCACAAAATTTGACGGGCTTGTCGGTCCACGTAGTCTGAAGTGGTCCGATGTAGGTCTGGGTGGGCCAGGCTCATCGGGCAAATCGAGGAGTCCACATGGCCGCCAAATCCAAAGCCGAGACCCCCAGCAAGGCCGCGCCCTCCGGACGCCGCCGCGAGATCGCCGGCATCTGCATGCTCGCGTTCGGCCTCTTCGCGGGGCTGTCGATGTTGTCGATGCAGCTCGGGGCCCGCCAGATGATGGGGCCGGGCGGCGCGGCGACGGCGTCCGGGCTCTACGGGCTCGCGGGCGTCGCGGCCTACCTCTTCATCGCCGGCCTGCTCGTCATGTCGGTGCGCTGCTTCCGCGGCAAGAGCTTCGTCGACGGTCCGCTCGAGGGGCTGGGCGCGGTCACCCTGCTCGTCGCCTCGGCCGTGCTGCTCCACCTGGCGTTCACGGGCGTCGAGACGGCGCAGCACGGACCGGGCGGGCTGCTCGGGCAGTGGATGGGCGAGGTGACGGCGAGCTTCATCGGCGTCGTGGGCGCCGCGCTCGCCGCGACGACGGCCCTCGTCGTGTCGCTGCTGCTCGTCACCGAGATTCGCGTGGAGGAGGTGGTGGTCGTGCTCGGGTGGGCGCTCCGCCAGAGCGGGCGAGGCATCGTCGCGGCGCTGCGGGCCGCCTGGCGGGTCGCGCGCGCCGCCTTCCCCGAGAAGGACGAGTCGGAGCGCGCCGAAGCCGAGGCCGCGCGCGCGCGCAGCCTCGACATCAAGGTCGTCGAGGCCGAGCGGCGCGCCGTCGCGCGCGACGCCCAGCCCGAGATCGACGAGGCGGGCGACGAGCCGGGCGAGGGCGTCCCCACCGAGGCCGGGGCCGAGGTCAGCGAGGGCGTGCGCGTCGGTGAGGCGCGCACGGTGCGCGACGAGGCGAGGGAGGAGCGCGCGGCGATGGCGGCCATCTTCGCGGAGATGGCGGCCGTCGAGCACGCGCCCGGCGCCGACAAGGACGACGAGGACGAGGACGACGGCGAGGCCGAGGAGCGCGCGGCGGAGCCGGAGGAGAAGGCGGAGCTGCCGCTGCTGGCCATGCACAACGCCCCTTTGCTGGCGGAGCCCCAGGCGGCGGCTGCCGAGGCGCACGACACCGACGAGATCGAGACGCCGCCCGACGGACCGGTCATCGTCGAGGCCGCGGCGAGCGATCGCATCTCGACGGCGCTCGCCAAGCCGCGCGCGGCCGCCGCGGACGGCCCGGGGTTCATCAAGCTCACCAAGGGCGACTACCAGCTCCCCGGCACGGAGATGCTCGAGTACATCCCGCCGCAGGCGCACGACACCGACAAGCAGGCGCTCTACGACATGGCCGAGCGGCTCGAGCAGGCCATGTCGAACTACGGCGTGCGCGGCAAGGTCAAGGAGATCCACATGGGGCCCGTCGTGACCATGTACGAGTTCGCGCCGGCGCCCGGCACGCGGACGGGCAAGATCGCCAACCTCGAGAAGGACCTGGCCATGGCCCTCGAGGCGCAGGCCGTCCGCATCGTCGCGCCCATCCCCGGCAAGGCCGTCGTCGGCGTCGAGGTGCCGAACAAGACGCGCGAGACGGTCTACCTCAAGGAGATCCTCCAGGACGGCTGCTTCACGGGCGCGACCTCGAAGCTGCAGGTGGCCCTCGGCAAGGACATCAAGGGCGCGCCCGTCTCCGTCAACCTCGCGAAGATGCCGCACCTGCTCGTCGCCGGTACGACGGGCTCGGGCAAGTCCGTCGCCGTCAACGGCATGATCACGAGCATCCTCTACAACGCGTCGCCCGAAGAGGTGCGCTTCATCATGGTCGACCCCAAGATGCTTGAGCTCTCGATCTACGAGGGCATCCCGCACCTGCTCCTGCCCGTCGTCACCGACCCGAAGAAGGCGAACCTCGCGCTCCGCTGGGCCGTCGACGAGATGGAGCGGCGCTACGAGCTGCTCGCCAAGACGGGCGTGCGCGACATCGCCGGGTACAACGCCAAGGTCGAGGCCGCCGACAAGAAGGTCGTCGCCGAGAAGGAGGCGGCGCCCGCGAAGAAGATCCGCGTCGTGGTGGCCGGACCCGACGGGACTGAGCAGGAGGTCGACCTCGACGCCGACGCCGAGATCTCGATCGACGAGGCGAACGGCGTCGTCGCGTCCGAGGCGCCGAGCGACGAGGACCTCTCGGACATCGCCGCCCGCGCCCAGGCGGACGCCCAGCGCGCCCTGGACGCCGCCGCCGAGGCGCCCATGCGCAAGCTGCCCTACGTCGTCATCGTCATCGACGAGTTCGCCGACCTCATGATGGTCGCGCCCAAGGACGTCGAGACGAGCGTGGCCCGCATCGCCCAGAAGGCGCGCGCCGCGGGCTTGCACCTCATCCTCGCGACGCAGCGGCCGTCCGTCGACGTCATCACGGGCCTCATCAAGGCGAACTTCCCGTCGCGCATCGCGCTGCAGGTCGCGTCGAAGATCGACTCGCGCACGGTGCTCGACACGTCCGGCGCCGAGACGCTGCTCGGCAACGGCGACATGCTGTTCTCCGACCGCGGCACGAAGCTGCGGCGCATCCACGGCGCCTTCCTGTCGGACGACGAGGTCCACCGCGTCGTCGACTTCCTGAAGACGCAGGCCAAGCCGGTGTACGACATGGACATCCTCAAGCCGCGCGAGGAGGAGGGCGACGGCGAGGGCGCGCCCGCCGACGACTTCCACGACGAGTTCTACGACCAGGCCGTGGCCATCGTGTGCGAGACGCGGCAGGCGTCGGTGTCCTACATCCAGCGGCGCCTGCAGATCGGATACAATAGAGCGGCGCGGCTCGTCGAGCAGATGGAGCGGGAGGGGATCGTGGGAGCGGCCAACGGCGCCAAGCCGCGCGAAGTGCTGGCGCCGCCGGGCGAGTATCTCCAACAAGCGGGGTGAGGTTCGAATGGAGGCGTCCTTCGCGCAGGCTCTGTCTTCGGCGTCGGTGGGGATCGCGCTGGTCGCGCTCTTCGGGACGCTCGCCATCATCGGGTCGGAGACGAATCGGCGCTGGCTCGTGGCGTTCTCCAAGCCCGTGGCGACGGCGTGCCTGCTCCTCATCCTCGGCCCGCCGCCGACCTACCTCGTCGAGAGGCTCATCGCCTTCGGCATCGTCTTCTCGATCATCGGCGACGCCCTCCTCGTCGCCAAGGGCGATCGCGCGTTCTTCGCGGGCACGGGGGCGTTCCTCACGGCGCAGCTGCTCTACGCGGCGGCCTTCTGGGCGCTCCGCTCGCCCGGTCACCCCGTCACGCCCGTCGCGGCCGTCGTCGTCGTCGTCTCGGCGCTGCTCGTCGCGAGCCTCTGGGGCAACGCGGGCGCGATGCGCCCGGCCGTCGCGTTCTACGCCGTCGCCATCACGCTCATGGTGTCGACGGCGCTGGGGACGGTGGGCGGGCCGATGCGCCCGACCGCCGCCATCTGCGCCGCCGCGGGCGCCGTGCTCTTCTACATCTCCGACGCGACGCTCGCGTGGGACAAGTTCAAGCGCCCCGTGCGGCACGCGTCCTTCGTGACGATGGGCGTCTACTGGGTGGGGCAGATGGGGATCGCGCTCGCGGCGCGCATGTCGACCTGAGCGGCGGGCGCCGGCGGTCACGGAATCGTCGGGCAAGGCCCGGCCTCCGTGACATATTGAGCGACGTGCGGCCCCTCCCCGTCGTCTTTCCCCTGCTCGCGACGGCCTCGCTCGCCTGCACGTCGTCGGACGTCTCCGAGCCGCCGGGGTTCTCGACGGCGTACGTCGCCGCGCCCTCCGACGCAGGGACGCCGGACGCGGGCGCCGCGGAGGGAGGCGCCGCCGCCGACGGGGGCGCCCCGGCCGCGTTTCAGGCCGTCACGGGCAGCGGGCCCGGCGTGGCCTTCGCCGTCGGCGACGACGGCGCGGCCGCCCTTCTCAGCGGGTCGACCTGGATCCCCGTCGACACCGGGACCACGGCGACGCTCGGGGGGCTCTCGATGAGCGGCGGCGCGAGCGCGCTCGCCGTGGAGCTCGGCGGCGCGCACGTGCTCGGCTGGAACGGCCGCGCGTGGGGCGGCCTGGGCGCCGACCGCGCCGATCGCGCCGCCGCGGCGACCTTCGGCTTCTCGCTGAAAGACGCCTGGGTCGTGGGCAACGGCGTCGAGCACTGGGACGGCCAGAGCTGGACCCAGGAGGTGCCGAGCGGCTCGATGTACACGTCGATCTTCGGGTCGTTCCGGACGGACGTCTGGGCGGTGGGGCCCGGGGGCATCCAGCACTACGACGGCAAGGCGTGGTCGGCCGTCGCGGCGCCCGCGGGCGCGGGCGCGCTCGCCGCCGTGTGGGTCTCGGCGCTCTGGGACGCGTGGTTCGTGGGCGCCGCGGGCACGATCGTCCACTGGGACGGCAACGCGATGACCTCGGTCCCGGCCGGGACGACGAAGGATCTGAAGTGCGTCGGCGGCACGGAGGAGGACGACGTCTGGGTCGGGGGCCAGGACGGGACGCTCCTTCACTTCGACGGCGCGAGCTGGACGACCTACGCGACGCCGGCCGGCGCCGGTCACGCCGTCACCGGGGTCTGGCGCGCCTTCGACTCCGACGTCTACCTCGTCGATGACACGGGCGCGATCACGCGCTACGTCCCCTAGGAGCCTCATGCGCACCCTCGAACGCTCGCTCGTCGTCGCCGGCCTCGCCTTCGTCGTGGGGGCCGCGGGCGCGCCCGCCGCCGCCGGCGCGACGACCGCCGCGCCGGCCCCC
>DASZWW010000097.1:0-4453 GCA_035546175.1 Polyangia bacterium | reverse complement strand
GGGTGGCCGCCGCGTCGAGGGCGCGCCGACGCTCGTCCTCGTCGCGCGCGACGTCCGCGAGCAGCCGCAGCGTGTCGATCGTGGGCCGGCGCGCGCGGGCCGTCTCGAGCGCCGCCTGGGCCTCGCGCGCCTCGCGATCGCCCGGCTCGGCCCAGGCGAGGTAGCGCCCGAGGTCGAGCCACGCGTCCGCGCCCGCCTCGCCCGCAGGCGCGGCCGCCGCGCGCCGACGCAGGTCCGCCTCGAGCGTCTCAACGGCGCGCGCCGACCTCCCGGCGGGGCCGCGCGTCGCGACCTTCTCTCCGGCGGGCAGCGCACCGTCGCCCAGCGCGAGCGCCCGCCCCGCGGGGTCGGTCGCGCGGAGGTAGAGCCGCCACGGCTCGTCGGTCACCGTCGTCTTGACGACGATGCGGTTCCAGCCGGCCCGCAGGCGCGCGGGCGCGGCGTCCTGATCGAGCGCCGCCGTGCGCACGACGTCGCGCGCGAGCACGAGGGCGCCGTCGACCCAGACCTTCACGGGGCCCGGCGTGCCGAGGCGCAGCGCGACCTCCTGGTCGCGCCCGCTGCGCGCGAAGACGACGACGTAGGCGGTGGCCTGCGTGTCGGGGCGGAGCATCCCGTCCAGGACGAGCGCGCCCTCGCGCACGAGCGCGTCGCCCGCGCGCCAGCGGACGTCGCCGAGCCTCCCCCGGTACGTGCGGCCCGCCTCGGGCGCCGCCGCCTCGTGCTCGGGCGGGAAGACCTGCGAGAAGCCGGCCCTGCCCTCGCCGAAGGGCCCCACGACGGCGAACCGCGAGAAGAGGCCGAGCGAGGCCCGGGCGGCGCGCGCCCCGTCCGCGTCGCCCGCCTCGTCGAGGAGGTGCGCCAGGTGGAGCGCCGCCTGCGCGGCGACGAGCGGGTGGTTGCCGGCGGCGGCGGCCCGCCGCAGCGCCGGCTCGAGGGCCCGGGGCGGAAGGGCGTCCTCGAGCGCCAGCAGCTGGGCGAGCGGCGCGATCGCCTCGGGCCGGCCCCGGCGCGCCTCGAGCGTGGCGCTGGCCGAGGCGAGCTCCGCGTCGAAGGGGCCGTGGCCCTCGGACTCGGGCCGAGCGGCGGCGCCTTCGGGCGGAGCCCCGGCCGGCGCGGCGGCCGCGACGAGCGCGAGGCCGAGCGCCGTGCGCGCGAGCGCTGCGGCTCCGACGAGCATGGGCGCGTCATTATACCCGCTCCCGGGCGCGGCGAGGGAGCGGGGCCGCCTCCGGAGCCGGCCCTTCAGGGCCGGTCGAAGTACCCGCCGATGGCGTCGCGAAGAGCGATCCGCGCGCGGTGCAGGCGGGTCTTGACCGTCGGCACCGAGATGCCGAGCACCTCGGCCGTCTCCTCGGTCGAAAGGCCCTCGACGTCGCGGATGACGAACACGGTCCGATAGATGTCCGGGAGGGCGTCGACGGCCTTCTGGATGTGCGCCCGCAGCTCCGAAGACTGCAGCTCGTCGTCGGGCCGCTTCGACCAGTTCTCGCCCGCGGGCATGGGCGTGCCGTAGTTGTCGAGGTAGCCGATGGGCAGCTCCTCCGTCGAGACCTCCGGGTGCCGGCGGTGGGAGCGCAGCCGCATGAGGGCGGCGTTGGTCGCGATCCGGTACACCCAGCTGCCGAACTGCGAGTCGCCCTTGAAGGTGTCGAGCTTGCGCCAGATCGACACGAAGGTCTCCTGGAGGATCTCCTTGGCGTCGGTCTCGTTCCGCAGGATGCGGTAGGCGAGCCGGAAGACCTTGTCCTCGTAGCGGCCGAGCAGCTGCTCGAAGGCCGCGAAGTCCTTGGCGCGCGCGCGCGCGATCAGCTCGTCGTCCGTCGGCGACGAGCTCGGGGACGCCGCGGCGTTTACGTCGGCGGTCGCCTTGGCGTCGGCGTCGGCCGGTGTGTTAGGACTGGGCATTCGTCGGAACCGTCGGAATCATCCCAGATAATCACACCGACCGATAGCGACGAAGAACATGATCCGAGCCGCCGTAAAGTCCATGCGACCCCACCAGTGGGTCAAGAACATCTTCGTCGCTGCCCCCCTCGTCTTCGCGCGGCTCGTGGGCGACGCGCACGCGGTCACGCGGACGCTCGCGGCCTTCGGCATCTTCTGCCTGCTCTCGAGCACGGTGTACCTCATCAACGACCTCGTCGACGTCGACAAGGATCGCGCGCACCCGGTCAAGCGCCACCGCCCCATCGCCTCGGGCGCGCTGCCGCCCGGCGTGGCGCGCGTCCTCGCGGGCGTCCTCGGCGTCGTGACGCTGGGGGGCGCGGCCCTCCTCGGCCCCGGCGTCACCTTCCTCGGCGCGGCCGTCGCTTACCTCGCGCTCAACCTCGTCTACTCGCTCGGCCTCAAGAAGGTCGCGTTCATCGACGTCGCCTGCCTCTCGGGCAGCTTCCTCCTGCGGGTCGTCGGCGGCGCCCTCGCCATCCCCGTGCCGCCGTCGTTGTGGCTGCTCGCCTGCACGCTGCTCCTGTCCTCGCTGCTGGGCTTCGGCAAGCGGGCCCACGAGCTGCGCGTGTCCGGCGATGACGCCCGCGCCCAGCGCGACGTGCTGGGCCGCTACGACCTCGTGACGCTGCGCCGGCTCATGCTGCTGCTCGGCGCGCTCACGACGGCGACCTACGTGGCTTACACGCAGTCGCACCACGCCCTCCAGGTGCTCCACGTCCAGCTCCTGTGGACGGCGCCGTTCGTCGCCTTCGGCATCTTCCGGTTCAACTGGATCACGAGCCGCAAGGCGGACGCCGAGAGCCCGACGGACTCGATGATGCGCGATCCGCTCTTCGTCGCGAACCTGCTGCTCTACGCGGCGTCCGTCCTGATCCTGCTCTACGTCGGACACTAGGGTTCGGAGGGCCGTCCGGCCGCAGCGTCCCCACACCCGCGCTCCGCGCGTGAACGGCTGTGGTATGCAGTTGCCATGCTCCGGCTCCGTCCCTCCTCGAAGCTGGGCGCCTCGCTCCTCGCGCCCGCCCTCCCCCTCCTCCTCCTCGATTTCCACGGCGTCGTCACCACCGATGGCCTGCCGCCCGCGGCGCTCGGCTCCGCGCGGCAGCTCGACGCCGATCTGCCGCAGCTGCCGTTCGAGAAGTACGCGCTGTCGAACGGGCTCGAGGTGATCCTCCACGAGGACCGGCGCATCCCCGAGGTGGCCGTCGACGTCTGGTACAAGGTCGGCTCGAAGGACGAGGTCGATCACCGCACCGGCTTCGCGCACCTGTTCGAGCACGTCATGTTCCAGGGCTCGAAGCACGTCCCCGAGGACAAGCACTTCGAGTACCTCCAGAAGGCCGGCGTCTCGAACGCCAACGGCTCGACGAGCCAGGACCGGACGAACTATTTCGAGGTCGTGCCCTCGAACCAGCTCGAGCTCGCGCTCTGGCTCGAGAGCGACCGCATGGGCTTCCTGCTCGACCGCCCCGGCTTCAAGGAGACGGTCGACGTGCAGCGCGACGTCGTCAAGAACGAGCGCCGCCAGCGCGTCGAGAACCGCCCCATGGGCCTCGTCGAGCGCGTCGAGCTCGAGGCGCTCTACCCGGCCTCGCACCCCTATCACCACGAGGTCATCGGCTCGATGGAGGACCTCACGGCGGCGTCGGTCGACGACGTCAAGGGCTTCTTCCGCACGTTCTACGTCCCCAACAACGCGACGCTCGTCATCGCCGGCGACTTCGACCGCGAGAAGACCAAGACCCTCGTCGAGCAGTACTTCGGCCCCATCCCGCGCGGCGGGCCCGTGCCGCGGCGGCCGGCGGTCATGCCCCCCGCTGCCGCGAAGGTCATCGCCATGGAGGCCAAGGTCCAGCAGCCGCAGCTCACGCTGGCCTTCCCGACGCCGGCCAACTTCGCGCCCGGGGACCGCGAGCTCGACGTGCTGGCCAACGTGCTCGGCAACGGCAAGTCCTCGCGCCTCTACAAGCGCCTCGTCTACGACCTCAAGATCGCGCAGGCCGTCTCGGCGACGCAGGACAGCTCGATGCTGGCGAGCGCCTTCGAGATCACCGCCTCGCCCATGCCGGGGCACACGCTCGCCGAGCTCGACGCGGCCATCGGCGAGGAGATCGCCAGGCTGCAGGCGGCGCCGGTCGAGGCCGTCGAGCTCGAGCGGGCCAAGAACCAGATCGAGTCCGGGACGGTGCGGGCCCTCGAGCCGCTTATCGCGCGCGCCGAGCGCCTCCAGCACTACAACTACCTCGTGGGCGATCCCGGCTACCTGGCCGAGGACCTGCGCGCCTACCGCGCCGTCGACGCCGCGGCCGTGCAGCGCGCGGCCCAGAGCTACCTCAAGGCGGGCGCGCGCGTCGCCATCAAGGTCGAGCCCAACCCCGCGGCCCCGATCATGGGAAGGGTGGTGAAGCCGTGAGCCCCCGCGTCGCGCTCCTCTCGCTGGCCCTCGCCGGCGCGGCGGCGGCCCTGGCCGGCTGCGCCTCCGCGCCGCCCCTGCCGCCCGCCA
>DASZWW010000096.1:0-15227 GCA_035546175.1 Polyangia bacterium | reverse complement strand
GTCGAGGCCGAGGGACCGGCGCACGCGCGAGCCGAGGCCGTCGGCGCCCACGACGAGGCCGGCGCGCCGGAGCTCGCCGCCGACCCGCAGGCCCACGGCGCGGCCGCGCTCGACGGCGGCGCCCTCGACGGCCGCGTCCTCGAACACGCGCACGCCCGGCGTGGCCCGCGCCGCCGCGACGAGCGCCTCGTCGAGGCGCAGGCGGCGCTGCGCCAGCATCGTCGCGGGCGCGCCGTCGACGTCGGGGAACGCGCTCTCGGCCTCGAGGCCGAAGCCGCGGTAGCGGACGCCCGAGACGCGCCGTCCGCCCACGGCGGCGAGCAGGCCGAGGCGCGCGAGGACGGCGACCCCCGAGGGCATGAGGCCCTCGCCGCAGGGCTTCTCGCGCGGGAAGCGGCGCGCGTCGAACACGTCGACGGAGAGGCCGGCGCGGCCGAGCATGACGGCGAGCGAGGCGCCGGCGGGCCCGGCGCCCGCGATCACGACGTCGGCCACGCGGACCCCCGCGCCCGCAGGCGCGGCACGAAGCGCGGCTTGCCGGACATCGCGGCGCGGTACGTGGCGTCGGCGCCCAGCACGGCCTCCTCGAGGGCGAGCCGCCGGCGCAGGACGGGCACGTGCAACGCCGCGCCCGCGACCGCCGTGAGCCACGCGCCGTGCACGAGCGGGAGCGCGAGGAGCTCGACGAAGACCGCGACGTAGTTCGGGTGGCGGACGAACCGGTAGGGGCCGCCCGTGACGACGCCGAGCGAGAGCGAGCCGACGACCTGGACGTTCCAGTGCGTTCCGAGCGTGGCGATGACCCACCAGCGCAGCGCGTTCGCCAGCGCGAAGGCGATGAGGGCCGGCACGGCGACGGCGGGCAGGAACGGCCGCCGGAGCGCCACGACCTCGACGGCGCTCGCCACGAGCACGCCCGTGTGCAGCGCGACCATGGCCGCGAAGCCGGGCTCGGGCTCGCGCCGCGCGCCCTGCGCCGCGAGCGCGCGCTGGTGCCGGCGCGACAGGCGCATCTCGACGAGCCGGCCGAGGCCCACGGCCGCGAGGAGGGCGAGGAACGCCACCTCCGACCGCGCCATCAGGCGGCCTCGAGGAGCAGGAGATCGACGGCCAACCCCGGGCCGAAGGCCGCGAGCAAGCCGCGCGCGCCGGGGGCGGGAGGCCGCTCGGCGAGGCGCCGGTCGAGGACGAAGAGCACGGACGCGCTCGACTGGTTCCCGAAGTCGCGCAGCACCTCCCAGGACTCCCGCGTGTCGTCACGCGCGAGGCGCAGCGCCTCCTCGGCGGCCCCCAGGATCTTGGGGCCGCCCGGGTGCAGCACGAAGAAGCCCAGGTCCTCGCGCGCGAGGCCCCGGCGCGCGGCGAGCGCGCTCACGAGGGCGGCGATCTCCCTCCGCAGGAGCACGGGGACGTCCCTGGAGAGAACCGTGTGGAAGCCGTCGTCGCGCAGATCGAAGCCCAGCGCGTCCGTCGAGCGGGGGAAGACGTGCGCGCCGGCCTCGAGCACGCGGAGCGCGCGCCGCCCCCGCCGGTCGGCGGCGCCTCCCGTGAGCACCGCCGCGGCCGCGCCGTCGCCGAACAGCGCCGTCGCCACGAGGTTCGCGGGGGTGACGTCCTGGCGCTGGAGCGAGAGGCTCGGCAGCTCGACGGCGACGACGAGCGCCCGCGCCGCCGGGAAGCCGCGCAGGAGGTCGTGCGCGCGTCCGAGCGCGGCGGCGCCGCCCGCGCACCCGAGCTCGGTGAGCGGCAGCCGACGCACGTCGCGCCGCAGGCCCAGCTCGTCGGCCAGGTAGACGTCGAGCGAAGGGATCATGATCCCCGTGCACGAGACGGTGACGACGACGTCGATCTCCTCGGCGCGCACGCCGGCGGACGCCAGCGCGCGCGCCGCCACGTCGCGGCCGAGGGCAATGGCGTGCGTGCGGTAGAGCGCCATGCTCTCTCCGAGGGAGCGCGGGCGGCCGAAGTCGCCCAGCGGGTAGACGCTGCGCCGCCGCTCGACCGCCGTGTGATCGAAGAAGGAGAGCGCGGCCTCGAGGCGGCGCGCGTCGAGCGGCAGCAGCGCCCGCAGGCGCTCCCGCACGTCCTCCTGGGTCGCCTCGTGCGGCGGGACGGCGGTGGCCGTGGCGACGATCGCGGGTTCGGCGTCCATGGGGCAGGAAACCTGGGCCTGCAGCGACCATCGCACAAGGCGGGCCCGCGACCTAGCGACGGGTTGGGGGTTATCGCGACGTCGCCGATCCGCTAGAGTCTCTCCGCCATGTCCCAGCAAGAAGAGCTCGTCGACGCCGGCAAGCGGCTGCTCCTCAATAATTATCGCCAGGCGCCCGTCGTCATGACGCGCGGCGAGGGCTGCGCTCTCTGGGACGTCTCGGGCCGCCGCTTCCTCGACATGACGGCCGGCGTCGCGGTGTGCGTCCTCGGCCACGGCGATCCCGGCCTGGCCGACGCGATCGGCGCGCAGGCGCGGCGCCTCGTGCACGCCTCCAACCTCTACTACCTCGAGAACCAGCTCCGCCTCGCCGAGGCGCTCTCGCGGCGCGCCTTCAAGGGCCGCGCCTTCTTCTGCAACTCGGGCGCCGAGGCCAACGAGGCCGCGCTCAAGATCGCGCGCCGCTACCAGGCCGTGGCGCGCGCGCGGCCCGCGCGCGTCGAGCTCGTGGCCTTCGACAACAGCTTCCACGGCCGCACGATGGGCGCCCTCGCCGTCACGGGGCAGGCGAAGTACCGCGCCGGCTTCGGCCCGCTCGTCGAGCCGGTGCGCTTCCTGCCGTTCGGCGACGCGGCCGCGCTCCGGGCCGGGATCACCGACAAGACCTGCGCCGTCATCGTCGAGCCCGTGCAGGCCGAGGGCGGCATCATCATCCCGCCGCCCGGCTGGCTGCAGGAGCTGCGGCGCATCTGCACCGAGACGGGCACCGTGCTGATCTTCGACGAGGTGCAGACCGGCGTGGGGCGCACGGGCACCTTCTACGCGTTCGAGAACGAGGGCGTCGTGCCCGACGTCGTGACGCTCGCCAAGGGGCTGGGCGGGGGCGTGCCCATCGGCGCCATGCTCGCCAACGAGGAGGTCGGGCGCGGCTTCGAGCCGGGCACGCACGCCTCGACCTTCGGCGGCAACCCGCTGGCCACGGCGGCGGCGCTCTACGTCCAGCAGGCGCTCGACGAGCGCAACCTCCTCGAGAGCTGCCGAGACGCGGGCGCGCACCTCAACTCGGCGCTGCGGCACCTCGCCGAGCGGCGCAAGCCCCGCACGCGCGGCGCGCGCGGCCGGGGCCTCCTCCAGGGCCTCGTGCTCGACGGCGAGGCCGCGCCCGTCGTCGCGCGCGCCGCCGAGCGCGGGCTGCTGGTCTCGGTCGCGGGCGGCAACGTCGTGCGCCTTGCGCCGCCGCTCATCGTGACCAAATCTCAGATCGACGAGGCGGTGCAGATCCTCGACGCCGCTCTGGCGGACGGCTAAAGGACGCGGCGATGGAGCGGCGCAAGGACTTCCTCAGCTTCTGGGACCTCCCCGACGGCGGCATCGAGGCGCTCATCCGCCGCGCCGAGGAGTTCCGCCTGCTGCGCCAGCTGCGCGAGCCGCACGCGACGCGCCCGGGCCGCATCCTGGGCATGGTCTTCGAGAAGGCCTCGACGCGCACGCGCGCCAGCTTCGAGATCGCGATGTTCGAGCTGGGCGGGCACGCGCTCTACCTCGGCACGCAGGGCTCGCAGCTCGGGCGCGGTGAGCCCATCCGGGACACGGCGCGCGTGCTCTCGGGGTACTGCCACGGGATCATGGTGCGCACCTTCGGCCAGGACCGCGCCGCCGAGATGGCCCAGTACGCGAGCGTGCCCGTGATCAACGGGCTCACGGACCTGCTGCACCCCTGTCAGGTGCTCGCCGATCTCCAGACGGTCGCCCAGAAGTTCCGCGACCGCGGGGGCTCGGGCGACTACGTGGGCAAGGCGCTGCGCGCCGTGAAGTACGCGTGGATCGGCGACGGCAACAACATGGCGAACTCCTGGATCGAGGCGGCCGGCATCCTCGGCCTCGACCTGGCCCTGGCCTGCCCGCCGGGGTTCGAGCCCGACCCGGGCGTCTACGACCGCGCCCGCGCCACCGAGCGCGGCCGCATCACGATCACGCGCGATCCGGGCGAGGCCATCGCGGGCCGGCACGTGGTCTCGACGGACGTCTTCGCCTCGATGGGGCAGGAGAGCGAGGCCGACTCGCGCCGGGCCGCCTTCGCCGGCTACTGCATCGACTCGGCGCTCATGGCCAAGGCCGCCCCGGAGGCGATCGTCCTGCACTGCCTGCCCGCCCACCGCGACGAGGAGATCACGGACGAGGTCATCGAGGGACCTCAGAGCGTCGTCTGGCAGCAGGCGGAGAACCGCCTGCACGCCCAGAAGGCCCTCCTCGAGACGCTCATCCCTTGAGGCCGATCGAAAACGTCGAATGTTAGGCTGCATACGCTCTCAAGAAGGGCAGTCATCCTGCCGATTCCTTGGTCCGAATGAGAGCGCGCGGAGCACCGTTCGCGCAGCCGCGCGAAGCAGAAGAAGCGCTCGAGCTGGGGGACATCTTGGTCGACGACGCTGACATCACGCCGACGTCGAACCGCACGGCGACGACCCACGCGGCCGTGCCCGAGGACCTGACCGACGACGAGCACAGCCGCAGGACGCAGGACCACGCGAGCCACCTCGACACCCTCCGCACCGCGGAGATCAACGTCGAGCGCGACCGGCGCAACACGCTGACCTCGCCCATCTCGGCGCTCATCGCCGAGTCGATGACCGACGTCTCGGAGGTCCCGGCCGGCCGGGACCCCGCGGCGCCCCGCCCCGAGAGCCACGGCGGCCACGAGCTCACGCGGCGCGTGGGCGACTCCGATCGCGCCCCCACGCCGCGCGAGCGGAGCCAGGGCTACAAGGTCGAGGTCTCGAACGACCCGAACGCGCGCGCCCGCCTGCGCGCCGCGCACCTCATCGACCAGGCGCGCGCGCTGCTGAGCTCGGGCGCGCTCGCGGGCGCCGTCGTGGCGGCCGAGCAGGCCTTCGACGAGGCCGAGCGCGCCGCGCCCCCCGGCATCGCCGAGGTCATCGAGCCGGCGCGCCCGCTCTTCGCCCAGATCTTCTCCAGCTACGTCGGCTCCCTCGACGAGGTGCCCGTCGTGGCGAAGCGCATGCAGGACATCCCGATCGCCGTCCTCGACGACCGCCGGCGCGCCTTCATCGGGCTCGTCGACGGCGTGCGCTCGGTCGGCCAGATCCTCGACGCCGCCCGGCTCCACGGAGAGGGCCTGCGCATCGCCGCCTCGCTGCTGCGCGCGGGCATCATCCGCGTCGTCTGAGCGCGCGCGGTCACTCGACCACGCCCCTGTCGACACGCGCCCGACTGTGTCACGAATCTGACGCGATCAGGGCGCCGCCGGAGGTTCGCGACGGCCACGGCGCCCCCGGCCGCGATGACGAGCCACCAACCCGAGACCACGGGAGAATTGTCACACGAAAGGGTCGGCGACCGCCCGCACCGCCTGCCTTTTTGGGCGCGGATGTGGTAGCTCCTCGCCCATGAAGATCGTCCTCGCGTACTCGGGCGGCCTCGACACGTCGGTCGCCATCGTGTGGCTCAAGGAGAAGTACAACGCCGAGATCGTCGGCTTCTGCTCGGACGTGGGGCAGAACGAGGATCTCGAGGCCGCGCGCAAGAAGGCCCTGCGCACGGGCGCCGTCTCCTGCCACGTCGTCGACCAGCGCGACGAGTTCGTGCAGGACTACGTCTTCCCGGCCGTGCGCGCCGCCGCCGTCTACGAGGGCGAGTACTACCTCGGCACGTCGCTCGCGCGGCCGTGCATCGCCAAGGGCATGATGGAGGTCGCGGCGCGCGAGGGCGCGACGGCCATCTGTCACGGCTCGACGGGCAAGGGCAACGACCAGGTGCGCTTCGAGCTCGGGGCCTACTGGTTCAACCCGGGCATCAAGATCATCGCGCCGTGGCGCGAGTGGGAGTTCAAGTCCCGCAGCGAGCTCATCAAGTTCGCGGCCGACAAGAAGATCCCCGTCGAGGCCACGGCGGCGAAGCCGTACTCGATCGACCGCAACCTGCTCCACACGAGCTACGAGGGCGGCATCCTCGAAGACCCCGACGCGGAGCCGCCGGCGGAGATGTTCCAGCGGACCGTCGACCCGCGCAAGGCGCCGGATCAGCCGCGCGAGGTCTCCATCTCCTTCGAGAAGGGGACGCCCGTCGCCGTCGACGGCAAGCCCCTCGGGCCGGCCGCGCTGCTCACCGAGCTCAACACGATCGCCGGCGAGCACGGCGTGGGGCGCGCCGACGTCGTCGAGGATCGCTTCGTCGGCATGAAGAGCCGCGGCGTCTACGAGACGCCGGGCGGCACGCTGCTGCACAAGGCCCACCGGGCGGTCGCGTCGCTGACGATGGACCGCGAGGCCATGCGCCTGCGCGACTCGCTCTCGACGGAGTTCGCCACGCTCGCCTACCGCGGGTTCTGGTTCTCGCCCGAGCGCGAGGCGCTGCAGAAGCTCGTCGACTCGGTCAACGAGCCCGTGACGGGCACGGCGCGGCTGCGCCTGTACAAGGGCAGCGCGACGACGATCGGACGCACGGCGCCGAAGTCGCTCTACCGCATGGACATCGTGACCTTCGAGGACGACCGCGGCGCCTACGACCAGCGCGACGCGGGGGGCTTCATCCGCCTCAACGCCCTGCGCCTGCGCACGTCGGCGACCGCGATGCGCGGTCGTTAGCGGGCGCCGGCGCGGGTGTCCGCGGGGGAATCCCGACAGGCGCCGGAAGTCAAAGGATTTTCGACGACAAAAACGTCACGCGGGCGCGGGTTCTCCGCGCTCAAGAGAACGCGTCGCGCCGCCGATGAGCCGGGGGATGCCTGACGGTGCTGAGGTCGGCGTGACGAGCGCCGCTGGCGGCCACGAAGCGGCCCAGGAGGAGCTCAAGGCCAAGGTCCTCGTCGTCGACGACGAGCCCGTGACGGCGCGGAGCTACGCGCGCGCGCTCACGGCCGCCGGCTACCGCGTGACGATCGCGCACGACGGCCGCGAGGCCGCGTCGCTCGCCAAGACGAGCGGCTTCGACGTCGTCGTGAGCGACATCGCCATGCCCGACATGGACGGCCTCGCGCTCCTGCGGGCCATCCGCCAGTCGGACCTCGACGTGCCCATGGTGTTCATGACGGGCAGCCCGGCCATCGAGAGCGCCGTGCAAGCCATCGAGTACGGCGCGTTCCGCTACCTGCTCAAGCCCGTCGCGCCGGCCGCGCTGCTCGACGTCGTCGAGCGCGCGGCGCGCGTGCACCGGCTCGCCAGGGTGCGGCGCGAGGCCGTGCTCGTCCGCGAGCTCGACGGCAAGCCCATCGGCGACCGCGCGGGCCTCGAGGCGCGCTTCGCGTCGGCCCTCGAGAAGCTGTGGGTCGCGGCGCAGCCCATCGTCACCTGGAGCGGCCGGCAGATCTTCGCGTACGAGACGCTCCTGCGCACCGACGAGCCCACGCTGCGCAGCCCGCTCGACTTCTTCGACGCCGCCGAGCGCCTCGGCCGCGCGCCCGAGCTCGGCCGCATCATCCGGCAGCAGGTCGCCAGGGTCATGAAGGACACGAAAGCGCCGGTGTTCGTGAACCTGCACCCGTCGGACCTCGAGGACGCCGAGCTCTACGCCGACGACGGCGCGCTCACGCCCTACGCCAAGCAGGTCGTCCTCGAGATCACCGAGCGCGCGGCGCTCGACCGCATCCACGAGCTGCAGCAGCGCGTGACGCGCCTGCGCGGCCTCGGCTACCGCATCGCCATCGACGACCTGGGCGCCGGCTACGCGGGCCTCACGAGCTTCGCGCAGCTCGAGCCCGAGGTCGTGAAGGTCGACATGTCGCTCGTGCGCGGCATCGACAGCTCGGCCGTCAAGCAGAAGCTCGTGCGATCGATCATCGCCCTGTGCACCGAGCTCGGCATCCACCTCATCGCCGAGGGCATCGAGACGCCCGCCGAGCGCGACACGATCGTCAAGCTGGGCGGCGATCTCTGCCAGGGGTACCTGTTCTCGAAGCCGCTCCGCGGCTTCCCCGACCCGAAGTTCTAGCCGGCGCGGCTCGCTGCGCCCGCTCCGCCGTGGCAGAGTGCGCGGCGATGGACGGGCTCGGGTATGCGCGCGCGCAGATGGGGCTGTCGCTCGCCTTCCACATCGTGTTCGCGGCCGTGGGCGTGGCGCTGCCCCTGCTGCTGGTGATGGCGGAGCTGAGGTGGCGCAGGACGCGCGACGAGGACTACCTCGAGCTCGCGAAGCGGCTCGGCAAGGGCACGGGCATCCTGTTCGCGGTGGGCGCCGTGTCGGGCACGGTGCTGTCGTTCGAGCTGGGGCTGCTCTGGCCGCGCTTCATGGGGACGTTCGGCGAGGCCATCGGGCTGCCCTTCGCGCTCGAGGGGTTCGCGTTCTTCACGGAGGCGATCTTCCTCGGCATCTATCTCTACGGGCGCGGGCGCGTCTCCGAGCGGCTGCACCTGTTCTCGGCCCTCGCCGTCGCCGTGAGCGGCGCGCTCTCCGCCTTCTTCGTGACCCTCGTCAACGCGTTCATGAACAACCCGGCGGGCATCGTCGAGACGAGCCGCTCGGCCGCGCTGGAGCTCGAGCCGCTGCGCGCCATGTGGAGCCCGTCGTGGCCCTACCAGACGGTCCACGTGCTGCTCGCCTCGTATCAGGCGACGGCGTGGGCGATGGTGGGCATCCACGCCTTCTTCCTGCTGCGCGACCCGCGGCGCGCGCTGCACCGGAAGGCGCTCGGCATCGCGCTGCCCCTCGCGTGCGTCGCGGCGCTCGTGCAGCCGCTCTCGGGCGATCGCTCGGCTAAGCACGTCGCGCTCGCGCAGCCCGTGAAGCTCGCCGCGGCCGAGGGGCTCGCGCGCACGACGCGCGCCGCCCCGCTGCGCCTCGGCGGCTGGCCCGATCCGGCCACCGGCGAGATCCGGGGCGCCCTGAGCATCCCGGGCGGCCTCTCGTTCCTCGCGCACGGGGACCCCCAGGCGATGGTCATCGGGCTCGACCAGACGCCGCCCGCGGATCGGCCGCCCGTCGTGGCGACGCGCGAGGCCTTCCAGGTCATGGTGGGCTCGGGGACGGCGATGGCGGGCGTCGCGGCGCTCGCGGGCGCGTGCGCGCTCCGCCGCCGGCGGCGCCGGGCGCGCGGCGAGGAGGCTCCGTGGCCGCGCGGGCTCCTCGTGGCGCTCGTGGCCGCGAGCCCGCTCGGCTTCGTCGCGCTCGAGGCGGGGTGGCTCGTCACCGAGTGGGGGCGGCAGCCGTGGGTCGTGCGCGGCTACCTGCGCACGGCCGAGGCGGTGACGTCGTTCCCGTACAAGGCGGCGCCGTTCTGGCTGTTCACCGTCGTCTACCTGTTCCTCGGCGCGGCCGTGGCGTACCTCCTCGGCAAGCAGATCGTCGCCGCCCACCGCGCCGCGGGAGGCGCCCGTGGCCACTGAGCTCGCGCTCGCCGCCGCGATCTTCGCGGCGCTGTGCCTCTACTTCGTGCTCGCGGGCGCGGACTTCGGCGGCGGCGTGTGGGACCTGCTGGCCAGGGGCCCGCGCGCCGAGCGCCAGCGGGCCGCCGTCGCCCACGCCATCGGCCCCGTCTGGGAGGCCAACCACGTCTGGCTCATCCTCGTCGTCGTCCTCCTGTTCTCCGGCTTCCCCCCGGCGTTCGCCGCCCTGTCGGTCGCGCTGCACGTGCCGCTGACGCTGTTCCTGCTGGGCGTCGTCCTGCGCGGCGCCGCCTTCGCCTTCCGCGGCTTCGACGCCACGGGCGACCGCGCCCAGCTGCGCTGGGGCCGCCTGTTCTCCGTGGCGAGCACGATCTCGCCCCTGCTGCTCGGCATGGTGGTGGGGGCGCTCGCCTCGGGGCGCATCCGGGTGGCGCGCGACGGGCTCGTCTCGGGCGGCTTCTTCGCGCCGTGGCTCACGCCGTTCTCCCTCGCGCTCGGCGTCTTCGCGCTCGCGCTCTGCGCCTTCCTCGCGGCCACCTATCTCACCGTCGAGCTGGAGCGCGCCGACCCCGAGCTCGCCGAGGACTTCCGCCGCCGCGCGCTGGGCGCGGGCGTGCTCGTCGGCGTCGCGGCGTTCGCGGCCCTGGCGCTCGCCGGCCAGGGCGCGCCGCGCGTCCGCGAGGGGCTCGCCGCGCGCGCGTGGCGCTGGCCCTTCCACGCCGCGACGGGCCTCGCCGCCCTGCTCGCGCTGGCCTCGCTCGTCCGCCGACGCTACCGGCGGGCCCGCGCCGCCGCCGTCGCCCAGACCCTCCTCGTCCTCGGCGGCTGGGCGGCGAGCCAGTACCCGTTCCTCGTCGTCCCGGACGTGACGCTCGCCTCGGCCGCCGCCAATCCCCAGACGCGCGTCCTGCTGCTCGTCGCCCTCGCCGTGGGCGCCCCCGTGCTCGTGCCGAGCCTGGCCGTCCTCTTCCGCGTCTTCAAGGCCGCGCGCCGGGCGTGAGCTACCGCAGCGTGGCCAGGAGGCGCTCGACCTGCTGCTTGGTCGCCTCGAGGTCGCCGTCGTTGTCGACGAGGTGGGTGGCCACGCGAACCTTGGCGAGCAGCGGCAGCTGGGCCTCGATGCGCGCCTCGGCCTCGGCCTGGCTGAGGCCGCCCCGGGCGAGCACGCGCTCGAGCTGCGTCTCGGGGGAGGCCGTCACGACGACGAGGCCGTCGAAGTCCTTGTAGCGCCCGCTCTCGACCAGCAGCGACGCCTCGTAGAAGGCCAGGGGCTGCCCCTTGCGCGCGAGCTCCGCCAGCCGCTCGTCCGCGAGGGCCTGGATGCGCGGGTGCATGATGGCCTCGAGGCGCAGGCGCTGCGCCGGATCGGCGAAGACGATGTCGGCGAGCTTCTTGCGGGCGACCTTGCCGTCGGGGCCGATGGCCTCGGGCCAGGTGGCGGCCACCTCGGCCAGCGCGGGTCGGCCGGGCTCGACGACCTCTCGCGCGAGCAGGTCGGCGTCGAGGACGGGCACGCCCAGCTCGGCGATGAGCTTGGCGACCGTCGACTTGCCGGACCCGATCCCGCCGGTCAACCCGAGCACCTTGAGGCCTCGCCCCACGTCCCGATGCTACCCTAGAGCGACATGGCCCGCGACAACGACCGCGTCCCCCGGCCCCCCGAGGTGCGCGACGCCGTGTTCCTCGCCGAGGCGCGCGACGCCGGCAGCCTGCCGCCCGCGGGCGCCGTCGAGATCGCCATCGCCGGGCGCTCGAACGTGGGCAAGTCGACGCTGCTCAACCGCCTGGCGAACCGCAAGGGCCTGGCGCGCACCTCGCGCACGCCGGGCCGCACGCGCGGCATCGTGCTGTTCGAGCTCAAGCTCGGCAAGGGCGCGCCCCTCGAGTCGCTGCGGCTCTGCGATCTGCCGGGCTACGGGTACGCCAAGGTCTCCCGCACCGAGCGCGACTCGTGGCAGCCGCTCATCGAGGGCTACACGCGCGGGCGCGCCACCCTCGCGCTGTTCGTCGTGCTCGTCGACGCGCGGCGGGGCGTCGAGGACGAGGAGCGCCAGCTCTACGAGTGGCTCGGGTCCGAGAACGTGCCCGCGCAGATCGTGTTCACGAAGGTCGACAAGCTCTCGGCGAGCGAGCGCGGGCTCCTGCGCGAGCGGACGCGTCAGATGTTTGGCGCGGGCAAGGCGGGCCGCCGCGCCACGCCGCTGCTCGTGTCGGCCGAGACGGGCGAGGGCGTGCCCGAGCTCTGGGGCGCCATCTTCTCGGCGGCCACCGTCACGGGGCCGTCGCTTGCGGAGCCGCCGCGCTCCGCTTAACGTCTCTGGGCTTTCGCGCATGGCGCTCAGCAAGGCTCCCCAGCCGTTCACGATCGAGCCGATGAAGGCGTCCGACCTCGACGCCGTCATGGAGATCGAGCGGCTGTCGTTCAAGTCGCCCTGGTCGCGCCAGGTCTTCCTCGAGGAGATGGCCCGCGACTTCGCCCACGTCGACGTCGTGCGCGACGCCGCGACGGGTGACGTCGTCGGCTTCGGCAACTACTGGCTCGTGGCCGACGAGGTCCACGTCCTCAACATCGCGACCCACCCGCAGGCGCGGCGCGCGGGCCACGCCTCGCGCATGCTCGCGCACATGATCGACTTCGCCCGCCGCGAGATCTGCCGGTACGTCACGCTCGAGGTCCGCCGCTCGAACGCCGTCGCGCTCCGCCTCTACCGCCGCTTCGCGTTCCGCGCCGTCGGCGTGCGGCCGAACTACTACGCCGAGGATCAGGAGGATGCCATCGTCATGCTCCTGGACCTCGGATAACGGGCGACGTGCTGGCGCTCGGCGTGCTCGTCGCGGCGGTGAGCGTCGTCGCGCCCTCCGCGGCGCAGGTCCGCCCCATCCACCGCGTCGAGACCGCGGCGCGCGCCGTGGCCATCACCTTCGACGCCTGCGCGACGCGCACGCACGGCTACGGCTTCGGCCGCGACGTGTACGACATCCTCAAGGCCGAGCGGGTGCCGGCGACGATCTTCGTCTCGGGGCGCTGGGTCGAGTTTCACCCCGCGGAGATGGCCGAGCTCGCGCGCGACCCCCTCGTGACCTTCGGCGATCACTCCTACGACCACCCGCACATGTCCCGGCTGTCGGCGGCCCGCATGGGCGAGGAGATCGACCAGACCGAGGCGGCCCTCGCGCGCTACGGGAAGAAGAGCGTCGCCTTCCGGCCGCCGTTCGGCGACTGGAACCGTCACGTCATCGACGTGGCGCGCGCGCGCGGCCTGCCCACGGTGACCTGGGACGTCGTCTCGGGAGATCCCAGCAAGCGCACGACGAAGGCCGGCATGATCCGCAACGTCGTCGGCGGCGCCAGGGCCGGGTCGATCGTGATCTTTCACATCAACGGGCGCGGGCTCAAGACCGCCCAGGCTTTGCCCGAGATCCTACGGGCGCTGCGCGAGGAGGGCCTGCGGTTCGTGTCGCTCGCCGAGCTCCTCGCGCTCGCGCCGCCCCCCTCGGAGAGGACCCCATGAACATCAGTCGAGCGACGCCCGCGGTGGCGCGCGCCCAGTCGGAGTGGATCGTCGGCCTCGAGCCGTGGCGGAGCCTCGGCTATTCGGCGGCGCCGCTCGGGCGCTACCTCGCGCGCATGGCGCGGGAGCGCGAGGTCTGGCTGGCGCGGGGCGCCGCCCGCGCCGCGCCGCCGCTCGGCCTCGTCGTCGTGCAGGACGGCTTCCTGCTCGGCGCGTTCGTGTCGTTGCTCGCGATCCGCCCCGAGGCGACCGGTCAGGGCGTGGGCCGCGCGCTCATGGCGCACGTCGCGACGCACGTGTTCGCGCGCCGCCCGTGGCTCTTCACGTCGTGCGACTCGTCGAACGCGCGGGCGCTCGCCTTCTACCGCAAGCTCGGCTTCGAGCGCGTCGGCCGCCTGCCCGACCTCATCAAGCCGAGGCGCGTCGAGCTCCTGCTGCGCAAGGGACGGTAGCGCCCGGTTCGCGTCCGGCCGTCAGCCGCCGGCGTCGTCGCCCGGCCCCCCGTCCGGCGCGGGCGCCTTCCGCTTGCGCCGGTGCAGCGCGTCGGCCTCCTCCACCGAGTGCGACTGGCCGAGCTCGAAGTCCCGCTTCGCCATCTCGGCGAGGCGCCGGTAGAACCGGTGCAGCCTCACGAGGTCGGCCTCGGACAGGTCCTCGACGTCGATGAGGCGGTTGCTCGCGCCGTGGACGGCGGCGACGATCTCGTTGAGCTTGAGGTGGACGGCGAGGGCGTCCTTGTTCTGCGCGCGCTGGATGAGGAACACCATCAGGAAGGTCACGATCGTCGTGCCCGTGTTGATGACGAGCTGCCAGGTGTCCGAGTAGTGGAAGATCGGCCCCGTCGCGAGCCACACGACGACGACGAGCACGGCGATCGCGAAGGCCCACGAGCTGCCCGTCCAGTTCGTGACGTACCGGGACCAGCGCTCGAGCCGCTGGCCCAGCGCCGAGCGGGGGACGCGGGGCCAAGGGTGCTTCACGAGTCAGATCTAAACACCGATCCGGCCGTTTCAAAGATTTTGGGGGCGCTTTCGGCTACCATGGGGGCGGGCTCATGATCGGCCAGCAGTTCGGGAACTACCGCGTGCTCTCCCTCCTCGGCGAGGGAGGCATGGGGGCCGTGTACCTGGCCGAGCACCCCGGGATCGGCCGCCGCGTCGCCGTCAAGGTGCTGCACAAGCAGTTCTCGGCGGACGAGCAGCTCCTCGGGCGGCTGCTCAACGAGGCGCGCGCCGCCAACGCCATCCGGCACCCGAACATCATCGAGATCCTCGACTCGGGCATGCGCGAGGACGGCACGCCGTACCTCGTCATGGAGCTGCTCGAGGGCGAGAGCCTCGGCCAGCGCATCCGGCGCGTGGGACGGCTGCCGGTCGCCGAGGCCATCGCCTTCACGCTCCAGACGGCCTCGGCCCTGGGGGCCGCGCACAAGAAGGGCATCGTCCACCGCGATCTCAAGCCCGACAACCTCTACATCGTCGGCATGAACACCGACGAGTCGGGGCGCATCACCGACGAGCCCATGCCCGAGCGCATGAAGGTGCTCGACTTCGGCATCGCCAAGCTGCACATGCCACAGCCGGGCGACTCCGTGAAGACGCGCACGGGCACGCTCATGGGCACGCCGATCTACATGTCGCCGGAGCAGTGCCGCGGCACGAAGACCGTCGACCACCGCAGCGACATCTACTCGCTCGGCATCATCTTCTACGAGATGCTCGTCGGCCAGCCGCCGTTCGTGTCGGACGGGTTCGGCGAGCTCGTCAACATGCACCTCAACGTGCCGCCGCCCTCGCCGCGCGCGTCGCGCCCGGAGGTGAGCCAGCAGCTCGACGCCATCGTGCTCAAGATGCTGGCCAAGGCGCCCGAGGACCGCTACCCGGACATGGCGTCGCTGACGAGCGCCATCCGGCTGGCCGCGGGGCCGCCGTTCTCCGTGAGCCGCTCGTCGCCCGACCTCGCGAACGCGCCCACGCAGGCGGCGGACACGGTGGGCGCCGCGGCGGCGGTCGGCGGCCGGCCCGCCCGGGCGCAGGTCACGACCTTCCGCACGGGCATGGGCGAGGTCGAGGAGACGGTGCCGGCGCCGCGCTCGCGCGGCAAGCTCGTGGCCGGCCTGGTCGCCGTCGCGGCGCTGGGCGGCGGCGCGTTCTTCCTGCTCGGCGGCTCGAAGCCCGAGCCGGCGCCCGTGGCCGCCGCCAAGCCGGCGCCCGCCGCGCCCGCGTC
>DASZWW010000095.1:0-4370 GCA_035546175.1 Polyangia bacterium | reverse complement strand
CTCCCACGCCGAGAGCACGAGCGTTTGAACCGCGGCCATGCCTGAGTCTACTTCCAGTGGCCCGTGACGCCGAAGAGGACGGGCGCGGGGCCGCCGTCGGGCGAGGCGGGCAGCGCGCCGACGAGGGGCTGCCAGTCGGTGACCGAGCCCACCTGCGAGATCTTGCGCGAGAGCGAGGTGCCCTCGAGGGCGAGGCGCGGCCTGGCCGGGCCGGGCGCGGACGTCGCGAGGCCGTCGACGTCGGCGGGGTCGGCTTCGGTCGCGTCGCTCGCCTCGGGGACGGCGAGCGCGGCGGTGGCGTGAGGCTCGAGCGCGCGGCGCAGGCGCGGCAGCACGAGGGCGCCGACGATCATGCCGACAGGCGGGCCCACGGCCATGCCGGCGCGGATGGGCGCCGAGCTGCCGGCGGAGAAGGGCGCGGTCGCGCCCGCGCCGGCGACGGTGCCGAGCGCGCCGAAGAGGCTCAGCCAGCCGAAGTCGCGCGGGTCGACGAGCTGGGCGTGCAGGAGGCCGTAGCCCGTGACGAAGCCGACGTTCGCGCCGATGAGGCCGCCGAAGACGACGTTGTGCGCGTCGTAGCCGACGAGCGAGCCCGCGAGCGAGCCGGAGAACGCGCCCCACGCCGCGAAGCCGGCGGTCGCCGGGGCGGAGCCGTGCTCGCCGAAGGGGACGGCCGTCGCCGCCAGCCCCAGCGACGCGCCCACGCCGCCGCCGAGGATCGCGGCGCCGCCGTACTGGCGGTTGCCGGAGGCGCCGCCCGACCACGCGAAGAGCAGCCCCTCGGAGACGCCGAGGCCCGCGCCCGCCGCCGTGGCGCCCACGAGCCGCGCGCCCGACTCGTCCCGCAGGAGCGGCGCGATGCCGAGGCCCGCGGCGAGGCCCACGCCCGTGCCGCCGAGCATGACGCCGACGCCGCCGCGGCTCTGCAGCGACGGCGAGAGCAGGGCGAGGCCGCCGCCCAGCGACGCGCCGAGCGCGCTGCCGAGCGCGCCGTAGCCGGCCCGGTCGGGCGCGAGCGTGAGCCCGCCGCTCGCCGCCATCGAGAGGCCCGCGCCGCCGAAGCCGCCGAGGAGGAGCCCGCCCGCGCGCTGGCGGCCCGTGACCTCGTCGCTCGCGTGCAGCGCGAAGGGCAGCCAGGCGCCGAGCCAGAGGCCCTCTGCCGTCGAGAGCGTGACGAGGGGCGCGTCGGCGGCGTCGAGCTCGAAGGAGCGGTGGAAGACCGCCCCGCCGACGAGGCCGGCCGTGCCCGCGGCGAGCAAGCCCCAGGCGGGCGCCTCGTGGCTCGAGCTCGCGAGCAGGCCCGCGCCCGCGCCCGCGCCCGTGAAGAGCGCGTCGAAGAGCGCGGCGTCGGCGAGGAGATCGCCGTCCGGCCGCACGACGGCCGTCGCGAGCGTCGCGACGCCGAGGCCGCCGAGGCCGCCGAGCGCGAGCGCGCCCGTGCGCTGCCGCGCCGTGGGGTCGTCGGTGAGCTCGGGGATCCACCCGCCGAGCCACCCGCCCTCGAGCGCGGCGAAGGAGAGGAAGGGCGCCGTCGTGCCGTCGAAGGCGATCGAGCGGTGGAGCGCGCCGCCCGCGACGAGGCCCACCGTGCCCGCCGTGAGCATGCCCCACACGGGCGCGTCCTCGCGCGTGCTCGCGAGCGCGCCCGCGCCCGCGCCCGCGCCGGTGAAGAGCGCGTAGCCGGTCGCGGCGTCGAAGAGGAGATCGCCGTCGGCGTCGATGGCGGGCGCGGCGAGCGAGGCGCCGATCGAGGCCAGGCCCGCGCCGGCGAGCAGCCCGCCCCAGGGCTCTCGCGAATCGACGTCGGCGAAGCTCGCGTGGCCGAGCGTGGGCAGCCAGGCGCCCGTCCAGCCGCCCACGGTCGTGGCGAGGGCCATGAGGGCGCCGTCGTCGGGGCCGTAGGCGAGCCGGGGCCAGACGAGGCCGCCGAGGGCGAGGCCGGCGCTCGTGCCCGTGACGAGGCCGAGGCGGGTGGGGCGGCTCGTCGTGTCGTCGGAGAGGAGGAGGCCGAGGCCGAGGCCGGAGGCGAGCCCGTCGAACCCGCCGAGCGCCGTGAGGCCCACGGCGCGCTCCGAGGCGTCCGTCGCGTGGCTGATGGCGGCGCCGCCGATCGCGCCCGCCGACAGGCCGAGCAGCAGGCCGCCGCCCGTGTCGCGGTGGTCGATGCCCTTCCACGTCGGCTCGTCGAGCGAGGGCACGATCGCGCCGACGAAGCCGCCGAAGGCGGCGCCGAGCGCGGCGGAGGCGCCGTCGGTCGCGTCGAGCGGCGTGTACATCTGCGCGGCCGTGGCCGCCGCGAGGCCGCCCCACGAGCCCGCGAGCGTCGCCAGCGTGTCGGTGCCGCCCGTCTGGCCGCGGGCGAGCATGGCGGCGCCCAGGCCGAAGAGGCCGCCCGCGACCTTGCCGCCCGCCAGGAAGAGCCGGTCGCCGTCCTGCAGGCGCACCCACTTCGAGGCGACGAGGCCGGCGCCCGTCTCGAGCGACGCGCCGAAGAGGATGCCGCCCCAGGCCTGGCGCTGCGTCGTGCCGTCGATGACCCCGTCGGGCGCGAGCGCGCCCGCGAGCAGCAGGCCGTCGGCGAAGCCGAACATGCCGCCGAGCACGCCGAGCTTGCCGGCGTCGGGGCCGAGCGTCGTCGCGAGGTGCAGCGTCGGCTCGAGCGCGATCGCGCCGCCCATGAGCGAGAGCGTGCCGACGAGCGCGCCCACGCGCGGCGCCTGCGACGTGCACGTGCGGACGCCGATGGTCGAGAGGGGGCACGGCTGCGCCCAGCCGAGCCCCGCGCCCGCGGCGAGGCCGAAGAGGCCGGCCGTCGTCGCCACGCCCACCTCGCCGCCCGTCGCGTCGGTGGCGTGCGCGAGGGCGACGCCGGCCGTCGCGCCCAGCGAGAGGCCGAGCAGCGTCCCGCCCGCCGTGACGCGCGAGTCCTGCCAGGCGTCCCAGCGGAGCGTCGGCAGGAGCGTGCCGACGAGCGCGCCCGTCGCGCCGCCCACCACGCCCGCGCCCACGTCGGGCGCGCGCAGCTCGAGCGCGTGCGCCGCGACGGCGCCGCCCGCGAGCCCCACGCCCGTCCCCAGGACGACGCCGAGCGCGTCGGGCGTGCCCTTCGCGTCGCTCGTGAGCTTGGCGACGCCGAGGCCGGCGGAGAGGCCCAGCCCCGCCCCGAGGAACGCCGTGGCCTGCGCCTGGGCGCCGGGCGCGAACCAGCGCGACGTCACGAGCCCCGTGATGCCGCCGAGCGCGGCCCCCGTGAGCACGCCGCCCGCGACGCGCGCGTCGGAGACGTCGCTCTCCTGTCCGTGAGACGAGGCGACCGAGGCGAGCCACCAGGTGCCCGCGCCGTAGAGCGTCCCGGTGATCGTCATCGACGCCGTGCTCTCGGAGAGGTGCAGGTGCGGCGCGGCCGCGATGGCCGCCGCCGAGAGCGCCACGCCGCCGAGGGCGGCCGAGGTCGCGCGCGCGTGCGTCTCCGCGGGCGTGAACGTCGCGCCCGGGACGTCGTCGCGCGCGAAGCCCTGGATCGTGAGGTGCAGGCCCAGGCCCAGCACGTTGCCCGCGAGCAGGCCGGCCGCGCCGAGGCCCAGCGTGCGCGGCGCGATCTCGACGAAGGGGCTGGCGGCGGCCGCGCCGAGGTAACCGAGCCCGAGGCCCGCGGCCACGCCGCCCCACGACTGGTGGCTGCCGAGGAAGTCCGCGTTCCCCAGGCCCGAGCCGAGCAGGCCGCCCGTCCAGCCGGCCGCGAGCGCGGTCTCCGTCATGAGGCCGACGTCGCGCTCGGAGGGCTCGACGTAGCGCGCGGCGACGGCCGCGCCCACCATGGCGATCGGTCCCACGATGGCGTCGGCGAGGGTGAGGCGCGCGTTCGGGTCGCGGATGTAGCCGACGCCGAAGGAGCCGAGGCCGGCGCCCAGGAGCAGGCTGTCGGCGAAGACGATCTGCGGGCCCGTCCACGTCCACTTCGCCGCGCTCCACACGCCCGCGCCCATGCCGGCGAGCTCGCCGAGCACGGGCAGGCCGTACTTGAGCTGGGGCGTGTCGGAGTAGCCCGTCGCGGCCCACGCGCCGACGCCGGCGAGCGTGCCCCAGGCGGTCGAGTTGGCGAACCACGCGGCCTGCTCGACGGTGGGACGGAAGCCGAAGCGCGAGAGGCCCCAGGAGGTCCCGAAGCCGATGACGGCGCCCGTCGAGCCGAGGAGGAGCTGCGGCGTCACGCTCGACAGGCCGCCCGTCAGGCCGAGGTTGCGGAAGAGCGTCGCGCCCGCGATCGTCGAGGCGCCGATGGCGAGGGGCACTCCGGAGGGTGGCCCGGCGGGCTCGCTCGTCGCGGGCGCGGCGGCCGGCGGCGCCGCCGCGAGGGGCCTGACCGGCGG
>DASZWW010000094.1:0-6778 GCA_035546175.1 Polyangia bacterium | reverse complement strand
CTGCCGCGGGTCGCGTCGCAGCCCGTCGAGGAGGTGGCGGCGGGCCGACGCGTGCTGACCGGCGTCGACGCGCAGCGCGCCGATCGACGCGTGCGCGCGCGCGAGCTTGCGCGCGACGAGCGCGGGCGGCAGCGCGAGTCGCGCGCCGTCGCGGGCGAGCGCGTCCTCGATCGTCCTCAGCGAGCTCTCGGCGATGGCGAGCCGGTGCGCCGGCGCCGTGAGCTGGTCGCCCGCGCCCTTGCGGTACGTGAACGTCGCGACGTCGAGGAACGCCGCCGGGCCGAGCGCGCAAGTGCGCAGGTGATAGGCGTGGTCCTCGCCCGTGCGCAGGCTCTCGTCGAACCCGCCGACCTCCCGCGCGCGCTCGCGCGTGAGGATCACCGAGGGGGTCGGGCAGAGGTTGCCGAGGGCGATGCAGCGGTAGACGTCACCCCAGTGGACGCGCGCGCCCGGCGCGTGCGCGGCCACGCCGGGCGCCAGCTCCTCGAGCGCCGCCGAGCTCGAGAACATCTCGTCCATCGGGAAGAGCCCGTAGGCGGCGTACTGCGAGCGGTTGGCGTTCGGCACCGTGACGGCGCCGCGCTCGTCGGCGAGGTCCATGTCCGACCACAGCATGCCGACGCCGTGCGCGCGCAGGCGCTCGAGGCAGGCGACCTGCACCTCGACCTTCCAGGGGCGCCAGACGTCGTCCGAGTCGAGGAAGGCGACGTACTCCCCCGTCGCGGCGGCGAGGCCGGCGTTGCGGGCCGCGGAGACGCCGCGGTTTTCCTGGCGCAGGACGCGCACGCGGGGGCTGCCGCCGTAGCGGTCGCGCACGGCGGCCTCGGTGCCGTCGGTCGAGCCGTCGTCGACGAGGATGACGTGGCAGCCGGGGTGGGTCTGACCGAGCACGCTGTCGATGGTCCGCGGAAGGAGGTGCGCGCGGTTGTAGGTGGGGATGATGACGGAGACGTCGGCAGGCATCGCGTGCGTCCCGCGGGACATCATGGGTCCGCGGGCCGCTTGCGAGAAGCCCCGGCGTCCCTAGTCTTCCTTCATGTACGCGTGGGGCGCAGCGCTCTGGGCGGCGCTCCTCGCGGCGCCCGCGGCGGCCGTCGCGCCGGCGCCCGGCATCGCCATCGCCACCGCCGCCGGCGGCGTCGAGGTGCGCGCGGGCCGGGCGACGTGGGCGCTGTCGACGACCGCCTTCGACGTCGTCCACGCCGCGGCGCTCGACGGCCGGCCGCGCCTCGGGCCGGGGCGCGCGACCGTGCGCGCGCTGGGCAAGCAGCTGGCGTTCGGTCCGCCCAGCGCCGTCACTCACGGCGCCGACTGGGTCGAGCTGCGCGGCTGGGTCGACGCGCCGTCGCACCTCTGGTACGTCGCGCGCTACCAGTTCTACGCCGACCACCCGCTGGCGCGCCTCGTCCTCACGGTCACCGATCGGCACGACACCTCGCCGGCCGAGGAGCCGTCGGATGCGTACTGGAAGGGCCGCGAGCTCTCGGCGCTCCGCCTCGAGCTCGGCGCGCGGGGCGGCTCGCCCGCGACGGTCACGCAGCACAACAGCTGGAGCGGCGCGGCGGCGGGCGCGCCCTGGGTGGACGTGGTGAGCGCCTCGGGCGCGCCGTACCAGTGGGCGGTCCCCGATCCGGCGCTCATCCACGCGGGCGGTCAGATCGCGCACGCCGCGGGCAGCGACGCCAACCAGGTCGTCTGGCACCCGATGTTCGAGGGCCGGGCGCGCCTCGCGGCCCTCGTGGCCGGCTTCCGGGGCGGCGCCGTCTATCGCGCCGCCAAGGCCGTCACCTACGAGGTCGTCGACGCCCAGGGCCAGACGCACGCGATCACGGGCGACCAGCGGCTGGCGCGCATCGAGCTCGGCGCGTGGCCGCTCTCGAAGAGCTCGGTGGTGCGCCTCGAGGCGACGGGCAGCGGTCAGGAGACGGCGATCGCCGGCACGCTCGCCGTCGTCCCCGAGGACGGCCGCCCGCCCTTCGACGTCCCGCTCGTCGTGCGCGACGACGGCGTCCTCGCCTCGGGGCCGGTGACGCTCGCCGTGAAGGACTTCTGGCAGCACCACCCGATCTCGCTCGTGCGCACGCCGGACGCGCTCGGCTGGCAGGCCATCGAGACGCCCGCCGAGTACACGGGGGGCATGGGCGTCACGATCGAGTCGATGATCGCGCTCGACGGCCCCGCCAAAATCGCGACGGACGCGCTCTACGCGCCGCCGCCGCGCGCGCTGCCGGCGCGCGTGCACCCCGTCGACGGCTCGCTCGCGCGCGGCCCCGTGGGGGCGCGCTTCGACGCGCTCGTGCGCGAGTTCGTCCCGCGCTACGCGGCCGAGCTCGATCGCATGGACGACTTCGGCTGGCGCAACTGGGGCGACTACCAGATCGGCAACAGCTACACCGACAAGAAGACGGGCACGCCCGTCGAGGACTGGGCGAACCTGCAGTACGACCTGCCCACGGGGCTGCTCGTCGCCTGGCTGCGCACGGGCGACGAGCGCCTGTGGCGCTGGGCGCAGGCGAGCGTGCGGCACCTCATGGACCTCGACCTCGTGAAGTTCCACCCGTTCATGGACAAGCTCGACGGCCTCGTCTACCGAAAGGGCGAGATGCCGCGGGCGCGCAGCCACGTCGCCGCCGAGCCCATCGTCGACCAGGGCTTCGCCTGGCGCTCGCTGCTGCTCTACTACGCGCTCACGGGCGAGGAGTGGGCGCGCGACCTCGCCAAGCAGAACATCGATCGCCTCGTCTACTACGCGACGACGCGGCCGGGCTTCGTGCTCGAGGGCGGCCGCCCCACGGCCTGGATGCTGCGGGGCGCGCTCGCGGGCGCGGAGTGGTTCCCCGGCGACCGCGAGCACGACTACCAGAAGACGGCCGACGAGATCGTGCGCCAGCTCGTGAGCTACTTCGGCGAGCACCACCGCCTGCCGGGGCGCCAGCCCGTGTGGGAGGGGCAGATCGTCGAGGGCCTCGCCGAGTACCACCGCCGCACGGGCCGGGCCGACGTCGCGGCGGTGATCGTGGGCGAGATGCGGCACCTCCTCCACGACGGCGTCCGCGCGCGGCCCGACGGCGGCTTCGACGTCCGCTACTGCTACGACGACAAGGGCTGCGGCAAGGTGTGGACCGACGAGGAGAACTACTTCTTCCTCTGGCTCTCCTCGCTGGCCTACGCGGGCGCGATCTCGCACGACCCCCGCTTCGGTCAGTGGGCCGACGCGCTCTTCGCCTACGGCGAGAAGCGGCTCGGCAAGCGCCGCGACGTGCGCGGCTGGACGAGCGTCCTCGGCTTCCCGCACCTCTACGTCGAGCTCGCGGCGGCGGGCAGGAGCTAGCGTGGCGCCTCGGCCTCGAAGCGCAGGACCTCGTTGCCCATCCGGAAGACGTCGCCCGGGGCGAGCACGTGCGGCGCGCGCAGCGAGAGGAACGTCCCGTTGAGGCTCGACAGGTCCTCGAGCGTGGTGCGCCCGCCGTGGAAGGTCAGCCTGGCGTGCCTCGACGAGATCAGCGCGTCGTCGGAGAAGACGACGTCGGACCGCTCGCGCCCGACGAGGACCTCGAGGCGGCCGAGGTGGTAGACGTCGCGCGGGACGCCCGCCGGCGTCAGCTGCAGCAGGCGTCCCCACGGGGGCCGCGTGCGGCTGCCGAACACCGCCTGGCCGTTCTCCGTGCCGGCGGCGGCGGCCCGCTCGAGGTCGGGCAAGAGCTCGAACATGAGGAGCTGCGTGCCGATGAGGATCTTGTCGCCCGCGACGAGGTCGGCGGGGCCGCGCAGCCGGCGGTAGACGCCGTTGCGGCGCTCGAGCGGCGTGAGCATGTGCCCTTCGGCGGTCGACGTGATGCGGGCGTGGCGGCTCGCCAGGAAGGGATCGTCGAAGACCAGGTTGCCCGCGGTGCGGCCGATGTCGACGGGGCCGGCGCCGAGCTCGTGCACGGGCCCGTCGGAGCCGTCGCCGTTGAGCTGCACGAGGCGGAAGCCCGGCCTCGGACCGATCGGGGCGGCCGGGGCGGCCGGCTCGGGGCGGTCGGTCGGGTCGGCGCGCGAGGGCAAGAGCGCGAGCGGCGGCGCCGTGAGCGGCTCGCTCTCGGCGCGGCGCGCGAAGACGAGGCGCTCGACGGCGGCGCGCAGCTCGGCGATGCCGGCCTGCTTCGCCGCCTCGCCGAGCGGCTCGGGCGACACGAGCCGTGTCCCGCACTCCTTGCAGAAGAACAGGTCGTCGGAGCTGCGAACACCGCATCGCCCGCACGCGATCATGACGCCTGAACTAATCTATACACGCCGGGCCGCGCCTCCGAGGGCCATCCTCTTCGTCATCGACGAGCTCGAGGTCGGCGGCTCGCAGCGCCAGGTCCTCGTGCTGGCGCGCGCGTTTCTGGAAGCCGGGCACGCCGTGACGGTCGCCTACTTCCGCCCCGACAACGCGGAGATGCAGGCGACCTTCGAGGCCGCCGGCGCCCGCGTCGAGCTCGTCGCCAAGCGCGGGGGCCTCGATCCCGGGTTCCTCGTGCGGCTGGGGCGCTTCCTCGGCGACGATCCGACGCGGCTCGTCTTGACCTTCGGCTACTCGGCGAGCCTGTGGGCGCGCCTCGCGGGGTGGCCCGCGGGCGCGCCGCGCTCGGTCACCTGCATCCGCAACCTGACCTTCCTGCCGCGCTCGACGGGCCCCGTCGCCGCCGCCATGAAGGCCGCCGAGCGCGCGCTGGCCGCGCGCAGCCGCTGGGTCGTCGCGAACTCGCGCGCCACGGCGGACGCCATGATCGCGCGCGGCATCGTCGCCAGGGACAAGATGCTCGTCATCCCCAACGCCGTCGAGCCGGCGGCGCACGCGCCGCGCGAGGAGGCGCGCGCGCGCCTGGCCGCCCTCATCGGGGGCGCCGACCCTGGCCCGATCATCGGGACGCTCGCGCGCCTCGTCGACGTCAAGGACCTGCCGACGCTCGTCCGGGCCGCGCGCCACGTCGTCGACGCCGTCCCCGGGGCGCGGTTCGTCCTCGGAGGCGAGGGGCCCGAGCGGGCCGCCCTCGAGCGGCTCCGCGCCGAGCTCGGCCTCGCGGCGAACGTGCACCTGCCGGGCACGCTCGCCGCGCGGGACGTCATCAGCGGGTTCGACGTCGCCGTGCTGACCTCGCTGCGCGAGGGCATGCCCAACTTCGTCGTCGAGTCGATGGCCGCCGGCGTGCCCCTCGTGAGCACGCGCGCCGGCGCCGCCCCCGAGCTCCTCGACGACGGCGCCCTGGGCCACCTCGCCGCCGTCGGCGACTGGCGCGCGATCGCCGACGCCATCCTCGCGACCCTCCGCGCCCCCGCCGAGTCGCGCGCCCGCGCCACCCGCGCCGCCGCCAAGCTCGCCGACATGACGCCCGCGAAGATCGCGGCGCGCTACCTCTCGCTGTTCGATCCCGCTCCCGCTCCGCGCGAGAGGGCAGGGTGAGGGGCCCTCACCTCGCCTCGTAAGCCCCGATGTCGAACGGCCCCGTCATGGGCCGCGCGAGGCCCATGAAGTCGATGGGCACGTCGGAGAAGAGGTTCGTGCCGGCGCCGATGGCGGCGCTGCCCGCGCCGAGGGTGAAGCTCGGCGCGCTCCCGAGCTCGGGGTCCATTGTCACCGAGTGCGCGTCCGCCGTGCTCGGGTGGCCGTCGCCCCAGGTGACGGCCTGCCCGCCGTTCCACACGAGGTTGTAATCCATCTGCAGGCCGGCGTCGGCGCCGGTGTTGATCTGGACGACGCGCCCGCCGGCGTTGCCCGCGGCGTTCGAGACGAGGTTGTCGAGGATCCGGGCGCCCGAGGTCGTCGTCGAGACGCCGTTCGTCGTCGCGGACGTCAGCTTGAAGATGACGTTGCCCACGCCGCTGTCGACGATCGTGTTCGAGAGGATCGCGCAGTCCTTGCAGCCCTGGGCGTCGAAGGCGCGGCCGACGCGCACGAAGACGTTGTCGACGGCGCGCGCGCGCACGGCGGCGTAGTGCTGCGGGTCGATGTCGCAGGTGGAGTCGCAGCTGTCGCCGAGCGCGAGCGTGCCGGCCACGGTGTGGACGTCCTGGAAGACGTTGCCCTCGAAGAGCGCGTCGTGCGAGCCGCCCTTGAGCTGGATGGCGCCGTCGCCGTTCAGCGTCCAGTCGTGGCCGAAGTTGCCGCGGAAGACGAAGTTGCTCGCGCCCGTGAGGCTCACGGGCAGGTGCTGGAAGCTGCCGTAGATCTCGTTCCCCTCGACGGTGATGCCGGAGCTGTTCTCGTTGACCTTGATCGTGTCGTAGCCCGCCGTGAGCTTGCAGTTGCGCAGCACCGAGCCCGTGCCCTTGCCCACGTTGAGGCCGTCGAAGTGCACGACCTGCTCCTCGGTGTCCATGGGGGTCCCCACGAACTCGAAGCCGTCGACGACGACGTAGTCGTTCCTCACGAGGACGGTCTCGCCGGTGCGGTTCGTCGTGGCGTCTATCACGGCCTTGAGCTTGCCGTCGGCCGAGCGCAGCACGATGGGCGCCGCCAGCGTGCCGTCGGTCGCGAAGGCGATCGTCGAGCCCTCGGCGTACGTGCCCGCGTGCACCTGGACGCAGTCGCCGGGCTTGGCCATGGGCGTGACCTTGGAGATCGTCTTGAAGGGCTTGCCCATCGAGCCGTCGCCCGCGTCGCTGCCCGTCGTCGCGACGTGGAGCTCCCGCGCGCAGGTGTACGTCGGGCTCGGGCTGCCCGCGCCCATCATTCCTGCGGCGCCGGCCGCGCCAGCCGCGCCCGCGCCGCCTTCCGCCCCGGCCGCACCCTTTCCGGCCGCGCCGCCCGCCG
>DASZWW010000093.1:0-22644 GCA_035546175.1 Polyangia bacterium | reverse complement strand
GGGGGGCCGGCGTCGCGAGCGGCGCCGGCGGCGGCGCGAGGGCGGCCGGCGCCGCGGCGGCGGGCGCGTTCGGCGCGGCTTTCGACGCGATGTCCTTGCGCAGCTCCGCGGTGCGCGCCTCGATGGCCGCGATGCGGGCCTCGATGACCGGCCGATCCGTCGCCTCGGGCGCGAGCTTGAGATAGGTCCGGAACCCGTCGAGCGCCATCGAGAGATCGCCGCTCTTCTCCGCGACCGTTCCGAGGTTGTACGCGGTCGAGGGGTGGGGCGCGAGGCTGAGCGAGCACGCGTAGCGCCGGATGGCCCCCTGCTTGTCCCCGCTCGCCTCGGCCTCCTCGGCCTTCGCGAACCACTCCTTGGCGAGGGAGCGGCGCAGCGCCACCTCCTCGTCGGGGACGTCGGGGCAGGTCTCGGCGGCGCGCGCGGCGATCGGGCCCGCGGCGACGATGAACGCGATGACGGCGAGCGCGGCGCGCATGAAGGTCGACTAGTCGAAGGGGTTCGGTCTGTGATCGGAGGGAACGGCCGGCGCTTGAGCCGGCGCCTTCTTCGCCGGAGCGTGCGCCCGGGAGCGGCTCTTCTCGGGGCGGGGACGGGCGGGGGCCTGGGCCTCGACGGCCGACCGCTCGGGCGCCTTCTCGGCCCTGTCGGGCGTCTTCTCGGGCGGCTTCGGGTCGACGGGCTTCGGAGCGACCTCGGCCGCGCTCGCCGTCTCCGCCCTCGGGACGGGCTCGACGGCGGGGGCGGGCGGGGACATCGAGGGCGGGGTGGGGGGCGGCGGCGTGCCCTGCCACTGCGCCGGCGCGGGCGGCGGCAGCGCCGGCCGGGCCACCCGCGGCCGCGAGAGCACGACCGAGCCGGCGAGCGCGATGAGCGCCACGGCCGCGACGCCGCTGCCGATCCAGATCCAGTCGCGCCGCGTGGGCGCGCCGGCGCCGAGGTCGGTCGTCGGCTCGCGACCCGAGCCGTCGCTGCCGGGCGCGTACGGCCGCACCTGCGACGACGAGCCGGGGCGGAGCGCGACCGTCGGGCCCCGCGTCGGGAGGTCGGGGTTGATGACGGGGAAGCGCCCGCTGTCCTTCGCGAGCGCGCCCGGCTTGACCTCGATGTCGAGCGCCGAGCTCACCGTCTTCTTCCACTGGGCGAGGTCGGTGTCGAACAGCTCCTTGACGTAGTTCGCGAGCTGCAGCGGCGAGAAGCCCTCCTGCGAGAAGGCGTAGCGCTCGAGCGCCATCGCCATCTCCTGCGCCGTCTGGAAGCGGTCCTCGCGCCGCTTCTGCAGCGCGCGCACGATGATCTGCTCGAGCTGCGGGTGCACGGGCGTGATGTCCGACGGCGGCGGGATCGGCTCGTCGACGATCGCGCGCATCGTCGCGAGCTCGGTGTCGCGGCGGAAGAGGTGGCGCCCCGTCACGGCCTCCCACAGGACGATGCCGAGCGCGAACACGTCGGCGCGCTGGTCGACGTCCTCCGACGACGCCTGCTCGGGCGCCATGTACTCGATCTTGCCCTTGAGGCCGCCCGGGTTCGTCTGCGACACGCGCCCGAGCGCGCGCACGATCCCGAAGTCGATCACCTTCACGGCGCCCTCGAACGAGACGAGGATGTTCTGGGGCGAGACGTCGCGGTGCACGACGCCGAGCGGCCGTCCCTCGGCGTCGGCGAGGTTGTGCGCGTAGCCGAGCCCGTTCGCCGCCTGCGCGACGATGTACGCCGACAGCGCCGGCGTGAGCGGGTTCATGTCCTTGGCCGCCTTGCGCGTGATGGCCGACAGCGGCTTGCCTTGCACGAGCTCCATCACGAGGAAGTACTCGTCGCCGTCGTGGCCCACCTCGATGATGCGCACGACGTTCGGGTGATCGAGGAGCGCCGCGATGCGCGCCTCGTCGAGGAACATCCGGATGAACTCCTGGTTCGACGCCAGGTGCGGCAGGATGCGCTTGACGACCACCAGCGTGCGATATCCGGACAGCTCGCCCGACAGCGCGAGGTACACCTCGGCCATGCCCCCGGTCGCCAGGCGGCCGATGACTTGGTACCGCCCGAGGTGGCCAACCGACCCTGGTCCCACGGCTTCGCGCGGGGCCTCCGGGTGTTGGCCCGTGTACGAATCCGGCGCCACTGTATCTGTAAGTGCAGCAGCTTCCCCCTGCAAAATCAAGCGTCTGGAGAGCAGGTCCGCGCCTTCCGGAGGACGCTCTCACACACGTCTCCACATGTGCGCAGCGAACGATTGCGCCCTGCCGCGGGAGGCGCATACTGCGCGCGGAGGCTCGCGTGTCGGGCCGCGAGAGACTCGCTTGGACAGCAGCAACAGCTCCGGTTCCTCTTCGACAGCGCCCGCCTCCGCGCCGAGCCCAGACGCACCCGCCGCCGCTCCCCTGCACGCGCCGCCGATGCACTCGGCGCCCGCCCACGGGCACGCCGCGCACGGCGCCGATCTCACGAAGCTCGCCCTCGGCGCCCTCGGCGTCGTCTACGGGGACATCGGCACGTCGCCGCTCTACGCCCTCAAGGAGTGCGTCACGCCGCCGCACGGCGTGGGCGCGACGCACGACAACATCCTGGGGCTGCTGTCGCTCGTCTTCTGGGCCATCACCCTCGTCGTCTCGGTCAAGTACCTGCTCTTCGTCATGCGCGCCGACAACGACGGCGAGGGCGGCGTGCTCGCGCTCATGGCCCTCGCGCTCGGCCCGCACGACGCCAAGCCGCACCCCAAGGCGCGCTGGCTCATCGTGCTCGGCCTCTTCGGCGCCGCGCTCCTCTACGGGGACGGCGTCATCACGCCCGCGATCTCGGTGCTCTCGGCCGTCGAGGGCCTGACGGTGGCGACGGACGCGTTCACGCCCGTCGTCGTGCCCATCACCTGCGTCATCCTCATCGCGCTCTTCCTCGTGCAGAAGCGCGGCACGGGCGGCATCGGCATCGTCTTCGGCCCCGTCACGCTCCTGTGGTTCATCGGCATCGCCGTCTGCGGCCTGCCGTGGATCCTGCGCCACCCGCAGATCCTGGCGGCGGCGAACCCCATCTACGGGGTGCGCTTCTTCTTGGCCCACGGGCGGCACGGCTTCCTCGTGCTCGGGTCGGTCGTCCTCTGCATCACGGGCGGCGAGGCGCTCTACGCCGACATGGGCCACTTCGGCACGCGCGCCATCCGCATCGCCTGGTACTCGTGCGTGTTCCCGGCGCTGCTCCTCAACTACTTCGGCCAGGGCGCGATGCTGCTCGAGCACCCCGAGGCGTCGGCGAACCCGTTCTACGCGACGGTGCCGCCGCAGTTCCTCTACCCGATGGTCGTGCTCGCGACGCTCGCGACCGTCGTCGCCTCGCAGGCGCTCATCTCGGGGGCGTTCTCCCTCACGCGCCAGGCCGTCCAGCTCGGCTACCTTCCGCGCGTCACGATCGTCCACACGTCGGGCAAGACCGAGGGCCAGATCTACGTGCCCGAGGTGAACGCCATGCTGATGCTCGCCTGCGTCGCGCTCGTGCTCGGGTTCCGGGAGTCGAGCGCCCTCGCCGACGCCTACGGCATCGCCGTCACGGGGACGATGGGCATGACGTCGTTCCTGTTCTTCTACGTCGCCCACTACCGCTGGGGCTGGAGCTTCGCGCGCGCGGGCGCGCTCCTCGGCCTCTTCCTCTCCTTCGACCTGTCGTTCTTCATCGCCTGCTCGACGAAGATCGCCCACGGCGGCTGGTTCCCGCTCACCGTGGCGGTCGGGATCTTCACCATCATGATGACCTGGAAGCTCGGCCGCCGGCTGCTCGGCGAGAAGGTCGCGGCGGACTCGCTGCCCATGGAGGTCTTCCTCGAGGACATCGACCGCACGAACCCGCACCGGGTGTCCGGCACGGCGGTGTTCCTCGCCTCGACGCGCCGGGGGACGCCCGCCGTCCTCCTGCACCACTTCAAGCACAACAAGGTGCTGCACCAGCAGGTGGTCATCCTCTCGATCGTCACCGACGCGGTCCCCGAGGTGTCGCCCGCCGACTTCGTGCGCATCAAGTTCTTCGACCGCGGCTTCTGGGCCGTGACGGCGCACTACGGCTTCATGCAGACGCCCGACGTCCTCCAGGTCCTGCGCGCCTGCGCCGGGCAGGGCCTCTACATCAACGAGAAGGAGACCAGCTTCTACCTCGGCCGCGAGACGCTCATCACCGGCAAGGGCAAGGGCATGGCGCCCTGGCGCAAGCGCCTCTTCCGCTTCCTCTCGCGCAACGCCCGCTCGGCGACCGACTTCTTCTCGATCCCGCCCAACCGGGTCGTCGAGATCGGGACCCAGATCGAGCTCTGAGCCCGCGCGGAGGGCCTCGCGACGATAAATCGCCGACGCGGCCAAGATCGGCGCGGTAGGATGGACCGGTGCTGCGAGCGACTTCGCTGGGAGTTGCGCTGGTGAGCTTGCTGTCTTCGGGTTCGGCCGCGGCCGTGGAGCTCGGGCCGTGGTCCTTCCGCGCCACGGGCGGGCCGCCGGGCGGGTACGAGTGGATGCCGGCGGTCGTGCCCGGGTGCGTGCACACGGACCTCTTGCGCGCCAAGAAGATCGCCGATCCGTTCTGGGGCACCAACGAGAAGGACCAGCAGTGGATCGAGCGCACGAGCTGGGAGTACCGATCGTCGTTCGCGGCGGACGACGCGCTCCTCGCGCACGAGCGCGTCGAGCTCCACTTCCGCGGCCTGGACACGTTCGCCGAGGTGCTCGTCAACGGGCACTCCGTGCTGCGGGCCGACAACATGTTCCGCTCGTGGCGCGTCGACGTGAAGAGCCGGCTCGTCAAGGGCGACAACCAGGTGCTCGTGCGGTTCACGTCGCCCATCAAGGCCGTCACGCCCGCGTACGACAAGCTCGGCTACCGGCTGCCGGCGATCAACGACCAGGCCGAGGAGATGGTCAGCATGTTCGCGCGCAAGGCGCCGTACCACTACGGGTGGGACTGGGGCCCGCGCTTCGTGACGAGCGGGATCTGGCGGCCCGTGACGATCGAGGCCTGGGACGGCGCCCGGCTCGACGACGTGCAGACGTTCCAGCGGGAGCTCACCGAGGCGCGCGCGCGCCTGCAGGTGACGGCCTCCGTCGAGGCGACGCGCGCGGGGAAGGCCACGCTCACGGTCGCGCCGTCGGAGGGCGGCGCGCCCGTGACGGTCGAGGCGGCCCTCGTGCCGGGCCCGAACCGCGTCGGCGCCGAGGTGATCATCGACAAGCCGGAGCGCTGGTGGCCGAACGGCCTCGGCGCGCAGAAGCTCTACACGCTGACGGCGACGCTCGCCGTCGACGGCCAGCCGCGCGGTGAGCGCGCCACGCGCGTCGGCCTGCGCACGCTCGAGGTCGTGAATCAGCACGACAGGGACGGCAAGAGCTTCACGATCAAGGTCAACGGCGCGCCCGTCTTCATGAAGGGCGCGAACTACATCCCGTCGGACAGCTTCCTCGATCGCGTCACGCCCGAGCGGTACCGGATGCTGCTGCGGTCGGCCGCCGACGCGCAGATGAACATGCTGCGCGTGTGGGGCGGGGGCGTGTACGAGGACGATCGCTTCTACGACCTCGCCGACGAGCTGGGCCTCCTCGTCTGGCAGGACTTCATGTTCGCCTGCAGCATGTACCCGGGCGACGACGCGTTCGTGGAGAACGTGCGCCGCGAGGCCGTGGAGAACGTGCGCCGCCTGCGCAACCACCCGAGCCTCGCCCTCTGGGCCGGCAACAACGAGATCGAGGCGGCGTGGCAGCAGTGGGGCTGGCAGTGGAAGTTCCACCTCGGCAAGCCCGCCCAGGCGACCATCGAGCGCGGCTACAAGCGCATTTTCCAAGAGGTCCTGCCGCGCGTCGTCGCCGAGGAGGACCCGGGGCGCTTCTACACGCCGAGCTCCCCGTCGGCCAACGAGGACGGCGTGCCGCCCAACAAGCTCGGGTGGGGCGACAACCACTACTGGGGCGTGTGGCACGCCGAGGCCCCGTACACCGACTACGCCACGCACACCTCGCGCTTCATGAGCGAGTACGGCTTCCAGTCGTTCCCCACGCTCGACAGCGTGGCGCGCTACGCGCCGCCAGGGGAGTGGCGCATCGACTCGCCCGTGATGCTCTCGCACCAGCGGCACCCGCGCGGCAACCAGCTCGTCAAGACGTACATGGACCGCGACTTCCGCGCGCCCAAGGACTTCGCGTCGTTCCTGTACCTGAGCCAGGTGCTTCAAGCCACCGTCATCCAGTACGGCGCCGAGGCGCACCGCCGCCGCTGGCCGTACAACGCCGGCAGCCTGTACTGGCAGCTCGACGACTGCTGGCCCGTCGCCTCGTGGTCGGGCATCGACTACTTCGGCCGCTGGAAGGCGCTGCACTACGCCGCGCGCCGCTTCTTCGCGCCGGTGCTCGTGAGCCCCATCGAGGAGAGCGGCAAGGTGCAGGTCTTCGTGGTCAACGATCGTCGCGCCGACGTCCGCGGGCGGCTCACGGTCCGGCTCGTCGACTTCGACGGCCGGGAGCTCCAGCGCCACGAGCAGGACGTCGTCGCCAAGCCCATCTCCAGCGCGGCGCTGTGGTCGGGGTCGAAGCGCGACCTCCTGCGCGGGGCCGATCCGGCGCGCGTCGTGCTCGTGACGGAGCTGCGCGAGGGACCGGTGGTCCTGTCGCGGAACCTCCTCACGTTCGAGAAGGTCCGCGATCTGGCGCTGCCTCCCCCCGAGGTCCAGGTCGCCGTCGAAGCGCACGGGCCCGACGCCTCCGTGCGCGTGACCGCGCGGCGGTTCGCGCGCGCGGTCTACCTGTCGACGACGGGCGGGGAGGGCGCCTTCTCCGACAACTTCTTCGATCTCCTGCCGGGCGAGAGCGTGACCGTCGAGTGGAAGGGGCCCGCCGGCGGGCCGCCCGTCGACGCGGCGCGCCTCTCGTCCGAGCTACGGATCATGACGGTCCGGGACACTTATTGACGGTTCCGGCGGCGTCCCGTGCCGCGGCACGTCGTTGGACGCCGCGGCGAGCTTGCCTTTTGGTGGACGTCCGGAATACGTTCGACCACATCCATCCCACGGAGGTTCCCTCGATGAACGGCTCGGTCCTGATCGTCCATGACGACCTGGGCGTGAGGCGGTGTTTGGGCGAGGTCCTGGAGCAGAACGGCTACAAGGTCCTGTCCGCCTCGACGGGGCAGGAGGCGCTCGCGGTCCTCGAGGAGGATCTGCCGCGGCTCCTCGTCATCGGGGTGGGGCTGCCCCTGATGAGCGGCTGGAAGCTCATCGAGGCGCTCGCGCACTACCCGGATCTGGCGCGCATCCCGAGGCTGCTCGTGAGCCCCGACGACGGGCCCGAGTCGCTCGCCCCGCGCGCGCTCGCGCAGCTGGCGCGGAGGGCCCCTCCGTCGGCGGCGGACGGCACGCCCGCGCCCGCCGAGCTTCCCCGGCGCGTCGCGACCGCGTAGCGCCAGCAGAGCAGCCGGGCTGCCGCGCTCTTGCGCGGGCGTGGCCGTCAGCGCTTGGCGGCGGGGGCGATCGCCGGCTCCGCCATGGCCTTGAGCTCCGCGGCGACGCGCCGGACGTCGTCGGCGGCGGCGAACTGTCCCTGGAGTTGAAAGCGAGTCGCGAGCCCGTCGAGACGCTGCGCGAGACCCTTCAGCTTGTCGTGCATCGAGTTCCTCCTGCCCTGTTGCCGTTGTAGCGAGATGAACCCCTATCGGCGGGAAGGTGCGCAAACTTGAGGACATGTCGTACATTTCTCACCACCGTCGCGCGTCAGGCCGCAACTCTCCGGATCGAGCCCGGTTCTCCCTGACATATCGCGTGTGACGCCCCTGCCCGCCTGGCATCCCAGACGGGCCGCCTCACCTTCCGCAGTCCACGACCGCCGAAAGGACCCCATGAACCGCCTCGCCCTCGCGCTCACCCTCGCCGCCTGCTGGGCGTTTGCGGCCCCCGCCCGCGCCGAGTCCAAGCTCTCCGTCGAGGTCGTGACGGCGTCTCCTCAAGGCTTCCTCGTCAATTCGGCGCTGGTCACGGGCGAGAAGGACGCCGTGCTCATCGACGGCCAGCTCACGCTCGCCGACGCGCACCGCCTCGTCGGCGCGATCCTCGACTCGAAGAAGACCCTCACGACCGTGTACGTCACGCACTGGCACCCGGACCACTACTTCGGCCTGGTCGTCGTCAAGCAGGCCTTCCCCAAGGTGAAGATCGTCGCGCAGCCGGCGACGGTCGCGGAGATCAAGAAGACCTGGCAGGCGAAGGTCAAGCAGTGGCAGCCGATGTTCGGCGACAACCTCCCGGCGAAGCCGCTCATCCCGGCGCCGCTCGCCGGCAACACCATCGCGCTCGAGGGCCAGACCCTCGAGATCCACGGCCCCGTCCAGGGCGACGCCGCGAACTGCTCCTACGTCTGGATCCCCTCGATCAAGGCCGTCGTCACGGGCGACGTCGTGTACCAGGGCGTCTTCCCCTGGACGGCGGAGACCACGGCCGAGAGCCGCAAGGCCTGGCTCAAGACGCTCGACGAGCTGACGGCGCTGAACCCCGCGATCGTGGTCGCCGGCCACAAGGATCCGAAGCTCAAGGACGACATGAGTGGTATCGCCGCAACCCGGTCATATCTCACGGATTTCGACGCGGCAGTCGCGTCGTCCAGGTCCGCCGAGGAGCTGGAGGCGAAGATGAAGGCGAAGGACCCGAAGCTGCAGCTCGACATCGTCCTGCACATCGGCGCGGGCGCGGCGTTCCCGGCGGCGGCGCCGGCGCCCGGCCCCAAGAAGTAGCGAGCGTCGTGCCGGTCGCGCTGCGCCTCTACTCGGACTTCGTCTGTCCGTTCTGCTTCGTCGCCGAGCAGAGCACGGTGCTGCGCCTGCTCGAGGAGTTCGATCTCGAGATCGACTGGCGCGGGTTCCCGCTGCACCCGCGGACGCCGAAGGGCGGCATGCCCCTCGCGGCGCTGCTCGGCGAGGCCCGCATCCCGGCGGCCAAGGAGCACATGAAGCGCTTCGCGGCGCGCTTCGGCGTCACGGGGATCGTCCACCCGGAGCGCGTGCCCAACACGCGGCGCGTCCTCGCCATGGCCGAGCACGCGCGCGCCGAGGGCAAGCTCGAGGCCTTCCGCAAGGCGGGCATCGAGGCGCACTGGCGGGCCGGCAACTCCCTCGAGAGCGACGAAGACCTGCGCGCCATCGCCGAGAGCGTGGGCCTCGACGGGGACGAGGCGCTCGCGGCCGCGGACTCGCCGCGCTTTCAGGCCGAGGTCGACCGCAAGCTCGCCGAGGCCGCCGAGGACGGCGTCACGGGCATCCCGACGTTCTTCATCGGTGACGAGGCGGTCGTCGGCTGCCAGCCTTACGAGGTGCTGGCTGCGGCCGCCGAGCGGGCGGGCGCCAAGCGCCGTGCCCGTCCGACCTGACGTCGGCGCCGCTCGGACGGTGCGCGCCGCGGACGTCCGCGTCGAGGCGGCGGATGCGCACGTGCGGCGCGCGCGGATCGCTCTGCCCCGCCGCGAGGGCGAAGTCGGCGGCGGCCTCGCCCGAGATCTCGAACTGGCTGGACTGCGGGCCCACGCGGATGGCGCCCACCTCGTGGCGCGTGACGCCGCCACGCCGACAGATGAGCGGCAGCAGCCACCCCGGCTCGGCCTTCTGGCCCTTGCCGAGGTTGATCTCGAAGAGGGCCGCGCCGCGCGAGAAGTCGCCGCGCGAGGGGCGCGGGCCGGCCTTCGCGGTCGTGGGGCGCGCGCGCAGGTCGACCTCGGCGAGCGGCTCCCCGGCGGGGAGGCGCGCGAGCTCGCGCTCGAGCAGGGCCACGAGCAGGGCGTCGCGCCCGACGTCGGCCCCGAGCCGCGCCGCGAGCTCGCGGGCGTCGCCGGCCTCCGGCGCCTCGCTGCGGCGCGCGGCCTCGCTGAGCTCGCGGGAGAGCTCGTCCTCGGCGGCGCGGGCGATGTCGCGGGCGCTCGGCGCCGCCGTCCACGTGAACGCCACGCGCGCCGCGCCCAGGAGGCGCTCGGCCTTGCGCCGCTCGGCGAGCGTCGCCAGGAGGACGCTCGTGCCCTTCCGCCCGGCGCGCCCCGTGCGCCCGCTCCGGTGGGTGAGGGCCTCCGCGTTGAGCGGGAGGTCGGCGTGCACGACCAGATCGAGCTCGGGCAGATCCAGCCCGCGCGCGGCGACGTTCGTCGCGACGAGCAGGTCGGCCTCGCCGGCGCGCAGGGCCGCGAGGGCCCGCGTGCGCTCCGACTGCGCGCGGTCGCCCGACAGCACGACGGCGCGGAAGCCCCGGTTGACGAGCTCCTGGTGCAGCTCGGCGACGCCGTCGCGCGTGGTCCCGAAGACGATGGCGCGCACGCCCCGGTGGCGGCGCAGCACGTTGACGAGCGCGGGCAGCTTCTCGCCCATGGCCACGAGGTGGGCGACGTACGTGATGTCCTGGTGCCCGGCCGCCCCGCCCGCGGCGTGCCGCGCGCGCGCGTCGATCCGCACGGCGTCGCGCTGGTAGCGCGCCGCCAGGGCCAGGATCGGCTCGGGCAGCGTCGCCGAGAACATGAGCGTGCGGCAGCCGGTCCCGTCCGCGGCGGCCGGTCGCGCCGCGAGCAGCGTCTCGAGATCCTCCCGGAAGCCCATGTCGAGCATCTCGTCGGCCTCGTCGAGGACGACGGTTCGCACGGCGTCGAGGCGCAAGCTGCGGCGCTTGAGCAGATCGACGAGCCGCCCCGGCGTGCCGACGACGAGGTCGACGCCCGGTCGGAGCCGCGCGAGGTCCCCGCGCACGTCCGTGCCGCCCGTGAAGACGCCGAGGCGCACCTTGGTGCGCGCGAACAGCCACTGCAGCTCGCCCTGGACCTGAGTGGCCAGCTCGCGGGTCGGCGTGACGACGAGCGCGCGGGGCTCCGCGTGCCCGTGGCCGTGCCCCGCGAGGAGGCCCTCGGCGAGCGCGATCCCGAACGCGAGCGTCTTGCCCGAGCCGGTCTCCGACGAGACGAGCAGGTCGCGGCCCGCGTGCTCGGCGCCGGCCACCGCCGCCTGCACGGCCGTGGCCCGCTCGTAGCCGCGGGCGGCGATGGCCTCGGCGAGCGGCGCGGGGAGGGCGAGGTCGGCGAACGCGGGGGGCTGGGTCTTCATACCGGGGGCGCTGGTATATCAGAAGGGTGGTACTACGCTTGGAATGATGAGCAACGCGACGGTGATGCCGGACGGCTCGCTCTGCAAGCCCAACATCTCGGGCGCAGGCATCCGGCGGCGCTTCCGGCTGGGCGCCGTGGCCGCGGTCCTCGCGGTGGCCCTGGCCGCGAGCGTCGTCGCGTCGCGCGCCCGCTGGCCCTGGAGCCTGACCGTCTTCGTGCCCGCCGCGGTCGCGGCCGTGTACTTCCTGCAGGCGGGCCGGAAGACCTGCGTCGCGCGCGCCGCCGCGGGCACCTTCGAGCGCGAGGACTTCTCGACGACGCCGGCCGACGAGGACGACGCCGCGCGGAGCCGCGAGGTCGCCACGAAGATCACGCGCGACTCGGTGCTCATCGGGTTCGCCGCCGTCGCCGCGACGGTCATCATGACGCGGCTGCGCTGACGTCTCGATGGGGCGTTGGTCGTCGGTGGGCGTTGTAGGGATTGAACCTACGACTTCGTCCGTGTGAAGGACGCACTCTTCCGCTGAGTTAAACGCCCGGGAGGGTCTTTGGTAGCGCGCGGCCCGCGGGTTGTCAACGAGGCTCGCCACGCGCGGCTTGCGGAATTGCGCGCGGCCTCCGAAAATGCGCTCGTGAGAGCCAGAGCGAGGGGAACCGTCATCGGGGCGTGGATGCTGTGCGTGTGCTCGTGCGGCGGCGGCGGCGCGGGCGGGAGCGCCGGCGCGAGCGGGGGAAACGCGGGCACGCGCGGAGACGCGGGCGCGAGCGGGGGGAAGGCCGGCGCGAGCGGAGACGCGGGCGCGAGCGGGGGAGGCGCAGGCGCGAGCGGGGGCGCGGCCTCCGTCCCGATGTTCCAGGGCGCGGGGCCGGCCGCCGGCAACCCGAACGGGCACTGCGCCGTGCCGGCCGACGCGCAGCAGGAGGACAGCTCTCATCCCACGACCGTCGTCGGGACCGGGACCGCGGACAGCTGCACGGGCCAGGCCTTCGTCGACGCCGTTGCCAAGGGCGGCGTCATCACCTTCGACTGCGGCGCGGACCCCGCGACCATCAAGCTGACGGCGACGGCCAAGATCGTGAACGACACCGGGCCCAAGATCGTCATCGACGGCGGCGGGAAGATCACGCTCGACGGCGGCGGCAAGGTCCGCATCCTCTACCAGGACACCTGTGATCAGGCCCAGAAGTTCACGACGTCGCACTGCCAGGACCAGGACACGCCGCAGCTGACGGTGCAGAACCTGACCTTCGCGAACGGCAACTCGACGGGGATGGACTTCGACGGCGGGGCGGGCGGCGCGATCTTCGTGCGGGGCGGACGGCTCAAGGTGCTCAACTCGCGCTTCTTCGACAACGTCTGCGAGGTCTCGGGCGCCGACATCGCGGGCGGCGCCATCCGCACGCTCAGCCAGTCGATGAACCAGCCGGTCTACATCGTCGGCTCGACGTTCGGCGGTGCCGACGGCCTCGGCAACGCCTGCGCGAGCGGCGGCGCGCTGGGCAGCATCGGCGTCTCGTACACCGTCATCAACAGCCTGTTCAGCTACAACAAGGCGACGGGCAAGGACTCGGGCGGCGGCAACGGCGGCGGCATCGCCAACGACGGGAACACCTACACGCTCACGCTCTGCGGGGTGGACATGAGCCACAACAGCGCCCAGGGCGGCGGAGCCATCTCGTACGTCAGCGACGACCTCAGCGGCTCGCTGATCATCCGGGACTCGACGCTCGAGTCGAACCCCAGCTCGGGCTATGAGACCAACGGCTACCCCGGCGTGTTCGTCAAGACGAACAAGACGCCCGACACGACGGGCTCGACGCTCACGAAGTGAGCGCCGCGCGAGCCGCGGCCGCGCCTCGCGCGGGAGCGGCTAGTGCAGCCCGCGGAAGCAGGCGTCGATCAGCGCGTTGCAATAGGTGAGCACGAGGCCGGCGAAGACGCCGATCCCGATCACCTTGGCCGCGAACCCGACCGACTCCTTCGAGCGCGGACGCTCCGACTCCTCCACCGACACCCCCGTCCCCTCCACGCGCCTCACGAGATCCCACATCATCCTTCCCTCCAAGTTCGTGCTCTGTGCGATGTCCACGGGGATCACGCTATTCCCGGAACGGTCAAGGAGGTGTTTCGCAGCTGTACAATGTATGTAAAAGGACACAATGTCGCGGCCGGGGGCTATCTGACCGAATTGCGAGGGTTTTGGGCGCGCGGAACGGACAGGGACGGGCGCCGGTGGTAGCGTTCTCCGCCTGACCCTCCGCACCGAGCTCTCCCTCGTCCTGTCGTCGCTGCTCGTGCTGTCCATCGGCCTGGGCGGCGGAACGGCGGTCTACCAGTCGGCGCGCAACATGCGACGCGAGCTGACGACGGAGTACCAGCTCTTCGCCGAGAACCGCGCCTTCGCGCTGCGCGACAACTTCGAGATCCTCGAGGCGGAGCTGGCCCGGCTCGCCGCCGAGCCCGAGCGCGCGGGGGGCGGGCAGGACGAGGCGGCGCCCGGCGAGCTCGGCAGCCTCCTCGGTGGGGTGCAGACGTCGGTCCTCTACAACACGGCGATCATGCAGCTCGCGGCCGACGGGACCTGCGTGCGGTCGGTCCCCGAGAGCGCGGGCTATCGCGGGCAGCGCTTCGGCGACCGCGCCTGGTTCCGGGCGGCGCGGGACCTCGCGGCGCAGCCGGTCTATCGCACCGCCGACGACCCGGGGCTCGGCCGCACGCTCAAGATCGTCCAGCCGCTGCGCCGCGGGGGGCGGTTCTCGGGCGCGCTCGTCGGCGTCATCTCCTTCGCGGGCGACAACGTCATCGCGCCGTCCCTCAAGGAGAACCTGCCGCGCGAGACCGACGCCGTGCTCGTCGACGACAGCGGCGAGGTGATCTACCCGACCGACCGCGCCCGCGCCGCCGAGGGCTCGGACTGGAGCCGCGCCATCGAGCTCGCCGCCTCGGGCGCCTCCGGCACGATGACGGGGACGGCGCAGGGCGAGGAGGCCCTCTTCGCGTACGCGCCCGTCAAGGCGGGCACGAAGTTCGCCGTCGTGTTCTCGTGGCCGTGGCGCGCGCTCACGGGGAACCTCAAGCAGCAGGCCTTCGTGCTGGGCGGGTTCCTGCTCTTCGGCCTCGTGCTGGCGGGCCTGGCGAGCATCGCGCTGTCGGCGTACCTGGCGCGGCCGCTCCAGGTGCTCGGCGAGGGGGCGACGCGCATCGCGCGCGGCGAGCGCGTGCCGGCGTCGCAACTGCCGCGCGCCTCGGGCACCGAGGAGGTGGCGGCGCTCGTCGCGGCCTTCGAGCACATGGAGACGTCGATCCAGAAGCGCGACCAGGAGCTGCGCGACGCCGCGGGCCTGCTCGAGCAGCGCGTGGCCGACCGCACGCGCGAGCTCACGGCGGCGCAGCGGGCCCTCGTCGAGGCGGAGCGCTTCGCGGCCATGGGCAAGACGTCGGCGGCGATCGCGCACGAGCTCAAGAACACGCTCAACGGCCTGGGGATGGCCGTCGAGCTCATCGTCCAGGAGCCGACCAACACGGCGCGCGTCGCGCGGCTGCACCCCCAGGTCGCGCGCGAGATCGCGCGCCTGCGCGACGTCGTCGACTCGCTGCTGTCGTTCTCGCGCGTGCCGCGCATCGAGCGCGCGCGGGCCGACCTCGCCGAGGTGGTGCGGGCCGCGGGCGAGCTGCTGTCCGACCTCGTCGCCGAGCGCGGCGGCGCCGTGAGCATCGACGCCCCCGCGTCGCTGCCGGCCGTCTGCGACGCGCACAAGATCCAGGGCGTCATCGTCAACCTCGTCAAGAACGCCGTCGAGGCGGGCAAGACGGTGCGCGTGCGGGCGCGGGCCGCGGGCGGCGACGCGGTCATCGAGGTCGAGGACGACGGGCCCGGGCTCTCGGCGGCCGCGCGGGAGCACCTCTTCGAGCCCTTCTTCACGACCAAGCCCAACGGCACGGGCCTCGGCCTGCCGACGTCGCGGCGCTACGTCGAGGCGCACGGCGGCACGCTCGAGGGCGGCACCTCGGTGTCGCTCGGCGGGGCCCGCTTCCGCGTCGTGTTGCCGAGAGAGGCGCCGGCGAGGGACGCGGCGCCTCGGGAAGCGGAGGGCCTGGCGTGAAGCCCACCGTCCTCGTCGTCGACGACGAGAAGACCTTCCGCATCGTCGCCGAGGAGGCGCTCTCCTCGGAGGGCTTCGCCGTCACGACCGCGGCGAGCGGGCAGGCGGGGCTGGCCGCCTGGCAGCGCGAGCCGTGCGACCTCGTGATCCTCGACCGCCACCTGCCCGACACCGACGGCATCGCCGTGCTCGAGGCGATCGAGAAGGAGGCGGCCGAGCGCGGCGTCGACACGCTGGTCGTCATCGCGACGGCGTACGCCGACGTCACGAGCGCCGTGCAGGCGGTCAAGCTCGGCGCGTTCGACTACCTGTCGAAGCCGCTGCAGCTGCCCGAGCTGGTCGTCACCGTGCGCAAGGCCCTCGAGGCCAAGCGGCTGCGCGCGCAGGTCCGCCAGCTGGCCGGCCAGCTCGCCGGCCGCACGGCGGACGCGCTCGGCCACTTCGTGGCCGGCGCCTCGCCGGCCATGGCGGCCGTCGTCGACATGGTCGACAAGGTCGCGCAGGCGACCGACACCACCGTGCTCGTCCAGGGGGAGTCGGGCACGGGCAAGGAGCACATCGCCGATCTCATCCACCGTCGCACGCCCGGCCGCGGCGACGGCCCCTTCGTCGAGATCAACTGCGCGTCCTTGCCCGAGAGCCTGCTCGAGAGCGAGCTCTTCGGCCACGAGCGCGGCGCCTTCACCGACGCCAAGGGGACCAAGCGCGGCCTCTTCGAGGAGGCGGACGGCGGCACGCTCTTCCTCGACGAGGTGGGAGAGATGCCGGTGGGCACGCAGGCCAAGCTCCTCAAGGTGCTCGAGGAGATGACCTTCCGCCGGCTGGGCGGCACGCGCGACCTCTCGGTGAGCGTGCGCGTCGTCGCCGCGACCAACAAGGACCTCGCCGTCGAGGTCCAGCGCGGAGCCTTCCGCCTCGACCTCTACCACCGGCTCGACGTGTTCCACATCCGCGTCCCTCCGCTGCGCGACCGGCGCGAGGACATCCTGCCGCTGGCGGCCCACTTCCTCGGGCGCTTCGCGGCCCGCCAGCGGAAGGCGGCGTCCCGGTTCGCGCCCGAGACCGAGCGCGTGCTCCTCGCCTACGACTACCCGGGGAACGTGCGCGAGCTCCGCAACCTCGTCGAGCGCGCCGTGATCCTCTCCACGGGGCCGATCATCGAGCCGGGCGCGATCGTCATCAGCGGGCCCGGGCTGGGGGCGGCCGCCGGCCCGGCCGCGCCGGCCTTCTTCTCGGTCGAGCTGGCCGACGGCCGACCGCCGTCCCTCGACGACCTCGAGCGGGAATACATCGCCCGGCTCTTGCAGTTCACCGGGGGCAACAAGACCCAGGTGGCGCGGCTGCTCGGCGTGTCCTATCCGACGGTCGCCAAGAAGATCGCTGACTACGGCCTAGGTTAGGGCCCCGAGGCAGAGGGCCGCAGCCCGAAAGATTCTTCGAGGCGCCCGAAAGTTTCTTTCGGGGAACGGGCCGGTCAAGGAGCAGTCAAGGCCGGGTTTCCTGGGCGTCAACTGCGGCACGCGGGTTGCTGTCCGGAACGTCGGCTCCATGCTCAATCGCCTCATCGACTTCGCGGTCCACAAGCGGGCCTTCACGCTGATCGCGACGTTCGCCTTCGTCGTCTTCGGGATCGTCACCTTCACGAAGCTCAAGATCGAGGCGTTCCCCGACGTCACCAACGTCCAGGTGATGGTGATAACGCTCTACCCTGGCCAGGCCGCCGAGGAGGTGGAGAAGCAGGTCACGATCCCCGTCGAGCGCGCGCTCACGGGCACGCCGCGCGTCCTCATCCAGCGGTCGATCACCTCGTTCGGCCTCTCGCAGGTCATCCTCACCTTCGAGGACGACGTCGACATCTACTGGGCGCGGCAGCAGGTGGCCGAGCGGCTGCCGGAGGCGGACGTTCCGCAGGGCATCGAGCCGCAGCTCGGGCCCAACGACACGCCCGTCGGGCAGGTCTACCAGTCCCCGCTGGAGAGCGACCACCACTCGCCGAGCGAGCTGCGGAGCTGGCAGGACTGGGTGGTCTCGAAGCAGCTCATGCGCGCGCCCGGCGTCGCCGACGTCGTGAGCTTCGGCGGCTTCCAGAAGGAGTACCACGTCCTCGCCGATCCCTCGTTGCTGCGCAACAACGGCCTCGCGCTGCGCGACCTCACCGACGCCGTGGCCGGCTCGAACGGCGCGACCTCGGGCGGCTACCTCAGCCACGGCGAGTCGGAGTTCGTCGTGCGCGGGCGCGGGTACCTCAAGAGCGCGCGCGACATCGAGAACACCGTCATCCGCGCGCAGAACGGCACGCCCGTGCTCGTGCGCAACGTCGCCAAGGTCGTCGAGGCCTACACGCCGCGGCGGGGCGCGGTCGCGCGCGGCGCCGCCCTCGACTCCATCGAGGGGACGATCCTCCTGCGGCGGGGCGAGAACCCCAAGGACGTCCTCGACGGCGTCCACGCGGCTGTCGACCGCATCAACAAGGACATCCTGCCGCCCGGCATGAAGATCGTGCCCTTCTACGATCGCACGCGGCTCGTCGACACCACGCTGCACACCGTCGGCCACAATATGATCGAGGGCGTCATCCTCGTGTCGGCCGTGCTGTGGCTGTTCCTGCGCGCGCTGTCGGGTTCGTTCGCCGTCGCGCTCACGATGCCGCTCGCGCTCCTCACTGCGTTCGTGGGGCTGCACTACGCGGGCGTGCCGGCCAACCTGCTGTCGATGGGCGCGGTCGACTTTGGCATCCTCCTCGACGGGGCCGTCATCCTCGTCGAGAACGTCTACCGCCACCTGGCCGAGGAGCAGCCGCCGCCGCAGTACGTGCCCGACGTCGTGGCGCGCGCCGCCAAGGAGGTCGTGCGGCCGACGCTGTTCTCCATGTCCATCATCGCGGCCGCCATGATGCCGATCTTCACGCTCGAGCGCGTCGAGGGGCGCATCTTCCGGCCGGTCGCGCTGACGTACGCCTTCGCCCTCGGCGGCGCGCTCTTCTTCACGATGACGGCCGTGCCCGCCCTCACGACGGTGCTGCTCAAGAACCGCAAGGTGTCGGAGACGGAGCCGGAGTTCCTCGTGTGGCTGCGCGAGCACTACCTGCGCGCCCTGCGCGTCGTCCTGCGGCACTCGTGGGCGCCCCCGCTCGTGGGCATCGCGCTGCTCGTGGGCGCGGCCTCGCTGCTGGGGCGGCTGGGCGCCGAGTTCCTGCCCCAGATGAACGAGGGCGACATCCACATCACGGTGACGATGCCGAGCGCCGTCTCGCTCCAGCGCGGCGCCGAGGTGCTGCGCGACACGCGCCTCGACCTGCTCAAGTTCCCCGAGGTCAAGGACGTGCTCACCGAGCAGGGGCACCCGGAGGACGGCACCGACGACGAGGCGCCCAACCAGGCCGAGACGTTCGTCATCATGAAGCCCGAGGACGAGTGGCACACGGGGCGCAAGAAGGACGAGATCGTCGACGCCATGCGGGCCGTGCTCGAGAAGCGGCCCGGCGTCGTCTACAACTTCTCGCAGCCCATCAAGGACCGCGTCGAGGAGTCGATCTCGGGCATCCGCGGGCAGATCGTGGTCAAGATCTACGGCGACGACCTCAACCTCATGCACGAGAAGCTCGAGGAGGTCGACCGCATCCTCTCGTCGATGCGGGGCGGGCGCGACATCGAGATCTACCGCGCCGGCAGCGCGCAGCACATCGTCGCCGACATCGATCGCGAGGCGACGTCGCGCTACGGCGTGCCGGTGCGCGACGTCGAGGACGTGCTGGAGACGGGCTTCGGCGGGCGCGTCGCCACCAGCATGTGGGAGGGCGAGCGGCGCGTCGACGTGCGCGTCAAGCTGCCCGTGGCGGTCGAGGGCGACCCGTCGACGGTCGGCAAGCTCGAGATCCCCGTCGACAAGGCGCGCGTGCCGCTGGCCGCGCTCGCCAACGTCCACGTCGATCGCGGCCGGACCCAGATCAACCGCGAGCAGGGCGGGAGGTTCCTGGCCATCAAGTGCAACATCGAGGGGCGCGACATGGGCTCCTTCGTCGACGAGGCGCAGGCGCGCGTGAAGAAGGAGGTCAAGCTGCCCGAGGGCTACTACATGACCTGGGGCGGGGAGTTCGAGAACCAGCGCCGGGCCATGAAGCGCCTCAGCGTCATCGTCCCCATCTCGATCCTCGTGATCTTCGCGCTGCTCTACATGACGTTCTCGGCGGCGCTGCCGGCCTTCGTCGTGCTCTCGGTCGTCCCCTTCGCGACGGTGGGCGGCGTCTTCGCCCTGTACCTGACCCACACGCCGCTGTCGGTCTCGGCGGCGGTCGGGTTCATCACGCTGTTCGGCGTGGCCGTCATGGACGGCGTCTTGCTCATCACGTACGTGCGGCAGGCGCGCGAGCGCACGCCCGACAGCGAGGAGGCCATCCTCGACGCGGTCGCGCAGCGCTTGCGGCCCGTGCTCATGACGGCGCTGCTCGCGTCGCTCGGCCTCCTGCCCGCGGCCATGTCGCACGCCATCGGGTCGGACACGCAGCGGCCGTTCGCCATCGTCATCATCGGCGGCCTCATCTCCTCGACGCTGCTGACGATGCTGCTCCTGCCCACGCTCTACAAGCTCGTCGAGAGCTGGTTCGGGGGCGGCCTCGGCTGGCGGCGCCTGCGCCGGAGGATGGGCCGATGAGGCGCCCGTGGCTCCCCTCCGTCGCCTTCGCGCTCGCCGCCCTGGCGCCGCCCGCGGCCAGCGCCGCGGACGCCCTCACGCAGGACCAGGCGGTGGCCATCGCGCTCCGCCTCAACCGCGACGCCATCGCGGCGCGCCTCGAGATCGAGGGCGCGGAGCTCGACGTCGTCGCGGCGCGCGTGTACCCGAACCCGACGCTCTCGTACGCGCTCGGCAACCTCGTGCTCGGCAAGGCCAACCCGCAGACGGACAACAACGGGAACCCCATCCCGGCGCCGGGGTTCTTCGGGCAGCCGGTGCAGTCCGTGGGCGTCTCGCAGGTGCTCGACCTCTGGTCGAAGCGCGGCGCCCGCTCGCGGGTGGCCGAGGAGGGCGTCGCGAAGCGGCGCCTCCTCACCGAGGACGCGCTGCGCGAGATCGTCTACGCCGTGCGCTCCGCCTTCGCGGATCTGTCGCGCGAGCAGTCCGAGCGCGAGCTGGCCATGACGATGGCGACGCGGTACGCCGAGACGGTGCGCCTCTCGCAGTCGCGCTATCGCGCGGGCGACATCTCCGAGGCCGACCTGCGCAAGATCGAGCTCGAGGGCACGAAGTACCAGAACGCCGTCATCGACGCCGACGCCGAGTGGGCCGTGAGCCGCGGGAAGCTCGCCGCGCTCATGGGGCTCGCGTCGGCGCGCGAGCTGCCGGAGCGCGTCGCCGATCCCGAGGCGCGGCCGGTCTTCGACGCCGCCCGGCTCGTCGCGGACGCGCTCGAGCGCCGGCCCGACCTGCGCGCCGCGGGCGCGTCGCGCGTCGTCGCCGAGGCCGAGGTCGCGGCGGCGCGGCGCGAGGTCTACCCGGACTTCGAGCTCGGCGCGCAGTACACGCACAGCGACTTCACGGTCTCGGGCGACAACCCCAACACGCTCGGCCTCTCGCTGTCGCTGCCCATCCCCATCTTCGACCGCAACAAGGCGGGCATCGGCCGCGCCGAGCTCGACGTGCGGCGCGCCGACAACGACAAGGCGCGGCTGCGCCTCGGCGTCGAGCACGACGTCGCCGAGGCCGTGCGGAAGGCGGCGCGCGCCCAGGAGCTGCTCCGCATCTACGAGGGCGACATCGGGGCCGGGCCGGTGACGCCCGTGCCCGCGCCGCTCGCCACGAGCGCGACCGCCGACAAGGGCGGCATGCTCAGGCGCGCGGAGATCGCGCTCGGCGTCGCCGAGAAGTCCTACAAGGCGGGCGCGACGACGCTGCTCGACCTGCTCGAGGCGCAGCGCACCTTCCTCGAGACGCGCGCCGACTACCTGCGCGTCCTCTACGACTTTCGTCAGGCCGCCATCGACGTGACCCACGCCGTGGGAGAGGGATCCCCGTGAACAAGCAAGCCGGAATCCGAACGATCGCCATCTGCCTCCTCGCGCTCGCGCCCGCCTGCTCCAAGAACCACGGCGAGGAGGGCGGCGAGAAGGCGGAGGGCGCCGAGGGCACGAAGGACTTCGTGCGCTACAACCCGGGCAGCGCGCCGCTCGACTTCATCAAGGTCGAGACGGTCGCCGAGACCTCGGGGGCCACCTCGGTGACGCTGCCGGGCCGCGTGAGCTTCGACGAGGAGCACACGCAGCGCGTGGCCTCGCCCATCGACGGGCGCGCCGTCTCCATCCTCGCGAAGCTCGGCGACAAGGTGAAGCCGGGCCAGCCGCTCATCGAGCTGTCGTCGCCCAACGTCGGCCAGCTCCAGGCCGACGCGCAGAAGGCCATGTCCGACCTGGCGCTCGCCGAGAAGGCCCTGGAGCGCGTGCACAAGCTGCAGGGCGAGGGCGCGGTCGCCGAGAAGGACGTCGCGCAGGCCGAGAACGACTTCCACAAGGCCAAGTCCGACTCCGCGCGCACGACGGCCCAGCTCAAGGCCCTCGGCGTCTCGCCCACCGACCCGGCCGTCAACGTCGCCCTGCGCGCGCAGATCGGCGGGGTGGTCGTGGAGCGCAACGTGCTCGTGGGCCAGGAGGTCCGCGCCGACCAGACCGCGCCGCTCGTGACCATCAGCAGCCTCGACACCGTCTGGGTGCTCGCCGACGCGTACGAGCAGGACCTCTCGCTCGTCTCCGAGGGCGACGCGGTGACGATCCGCGTCCCCGCCTATCCGGCCGAGACGTTCGCCGGCAAGGTCGGGCACGTCGGAGACGTCGTCGATCCGGCGACGCGCACCGTGAAGATCCGCTGCCTCGCCGACAACAAGGCCCACAAGCTCAAGCCCGAGATGTTCGCCAAGGTCGACGTCATGAACGCCGCGGGCCACAAGCTCATCCTCGTGCCGGCGCAGGCGGTCCTCAACGACGGCGACAAGTCGATCGTCATCGTCGCCAGCGAGGGCAACGTGTACCGCGCCCGCCGCGTCGAGGTCGGGCCCGAGATCGAGGGCAAGGTCCGGCTGCTCTCCGGCCTTCGCCCCGGCGAGAAGATCGTCACCGACGGGGCGATCTTCATGAAGCGCGAGATTGATTCCCAGTAGGAGCCCCCAGCAGGACTCCGAGCCGCCCCGCGTAAACGCTCCGCGCCGAAGAATCCGCGTCCTCCGGAGAAACCCCGAGGGCCCGCGCCCGTAACGCCTCCCACGAGAGCCCACGGCATTCGCCACCCGGGCACCCAAACAGGAGGCAACATGAGATCGAGACTCGCGGGATTGGCACTGGCGCTGTCGTGGGCGGCTTGGGCCGGGGCGGTGGGATGCGGCGGCTCGTCGGGCGGGACGGGCAGCGGAGGGCACGGCGGCGGCGGGAAGGCGGGCGGCAGCGCCGGCGGCACGGCGGGCTCGTCGGGCGGGTCGGGC
>DASZWW010000092.1:0-6461 GCA_035546175.1 Polyangia bacterium | reverse complement strand
CGGCGGGCGGGGGCGGCGCGGGCTCGGGCGGCGGCTCGACGGGGACCGCGGGTGCGTCCGGCCAGGGTGGATCGTCAGGCGCGGGCGGCGCCGCGGGCACTGGCGGAGCGGGCGGCGCCGCGGGCGCGACCGGCGCCGGCGGCGGGATGACGATGTTCTCCGACGATTTCGAGGAGTACAAGATCCAGGGAGCGTTCAGCTGCCCTGCCAACCCGCCCACGCTGTGCGACTTCATCCCGATGGGCTCGACGACGCCGACCTGGCTCTCGTACCACTTCCACGGTCCGCCCTATGTCGTCGCCGCCAGCGTCTTCGGCGGCAAGCAGGTCTACCAGCTCGACACCGAGGGGGGCCACCCGGTGGCCGCCGACATCATCAAGGAGGCGCCCGACGGCACCGACCTGTGGCCCGCCGCGCACTACGGCCGCGTCATGGTCAAGCTGGCGGCGACGGGGCTGCCCGCCGCCGGGTCGGCCGGCATCATGACCGAGAGCGGGCTCCTGCCCGGCTCGACGACGGACACGGCGCAGTACACGCTCGGCGGCACGGACGGGAAGCTGTCGCTCTCGTACATGCAGCGCAAGCGTCCCTTCAAGAACGACGTCGCCACGCCGACGAAACGCATCGGCGGCAACTGGGAGAACGCCTCGGAGGCGCCCACGACCTACTGCACGGTCACGGCGACGGCCGCCACGATCGCCCCCAACAAGTGGGTGTGCGTCGAGTGGATGTTCGATCGCACGAAGCCGGAGCTGCATGTGTGGCTCGACGGAGCGACGCAGTCGGCGCTCGACGTGACGGGCGGCGGCGGCACGTGCTCGGCCGGGACGGCGGCGACCTGGACGGGTCCCGAGCACTTCACCGAGACCGACCTCGGCTGGGAGATCAACGGCAACGACGCCGGGGGTCGGGGGGCGCAGTACGACATGTTCGCGATCGGCACGGCCAGGCTCGGCTGCCCGACGCAGTAGCCCGTCTCGCGCCTCGGCGCCGTCTCCGCCGCCGTGCATCGAGGGGGTCGGCCGTGCACGCCCGGCTCCCCAATCCCACCTAGAAGGGAAGGGCGACGGTCCGACCTGACAGGTCCGCGGCGGCTTGGGCCTCCGACCGCGGGGGAGGATTTCGATGCCGAGCGGAAGACGACTACGTCGCGCAGGGCAGCTGGCTTGCGCCCTGGCGCTCGGCGGCGCCGTGGTCCTGGCCCTGATGAGCGGCTGCTCCGGGCGGATCTCGGGCGGGAGCCGCGGGCCGAACGGAGCGGGCACGCAGACGGGCGGCGTCGGCACGACGGGAACGGGCGCGCCCGGCGCGACGGGGACGACGACGACCGGCACGGTGTCGTCGTTGCCGCCCGGCACGACCATGACCACGACGCCCGCGTGCGCGTCGGCGCCGCTCGCGCACGCGGGGACGGTGATCCGCCGCCTCACGATCTGGGAGTACGTCAACTCCGTGAGCGACGTGCTCGGCGCGGCGGCTGGCACGGGGCTCGGCGATCTGCTGCCCCCGGACATCCGGGCCAACGGCTTCTCGAACGACTCCGGCGGGCAGCTGGTCAGCCTCGATCACACGACGGGCTACCAGGCGGCGGCGGACGCCGTGGGCGCGTCGCTGGCGAAGTCCCCGACCTGGCTCGCCCCCTTCGCGACGTGCACGACGACGGCGGCGAGCTGCCGTGACGCCATCGTGAGCGGGCTCGGCCTGCGCCTCTTCCGCCGACCCGTGACGGCCGCCGAGGCGACGGCGTTCGGCGCGCTCTTCGACTCCTCCGTCGCGAGCGGCATGACGACGGCGACCGCGGCGGCGACCGTCGTGGTGCGCGCGATGCTGCAGGCGCCGCAGTTCCTCTACCGGCTCGAGTCGCAGGCGCCGCCCGCGCCCGGCGCCGTCGCCCGTCCCCTCGACGGCTACGAGATGGCCAGCCGGCTCTCGTACTTCCTCTGGAGCTCGGCGCCCGATCCGACGCTGCTCGCGGCGGCGAAGGCCGGCTCGCTCGCCACCGCGGACGGCGTCAAGGCGCAGATCACGCGCATGCTCGCCGGCCCGCACGCGCGCGAGATGATCCAGCGCTACTTCCGCGAGTGGCTCTCGCTCGACGACCTCGACGACGCGAACCGCGGCCCCGACTTCACGCCGGCCCTCGCCGCCGACATGAAGCAGGAGACGCTGGACGACGTCGCCGATCAGCTCTGGGACGGGGCCCAGCCGCTGACGACGATGTTCACGACCAAGACGACCAAAGCGACGCCCGCCCTCGCCAAGTACTACGGCCTCGGCGCGCCGGACGCCGCGGGCCGCTACGCGACGGACGCGCTGCCGGGCCGCGAGGGCCTCCTCACGCACGCGAGCGTCCTCACCGTCAACGGCGACGCCGACGCCTCGATCGTGCTGCGCGGGCTCTACGTCTTCCGCAAGGTGCTCTGCCAGGACGTGCCGGCGCCGCCCCCGGGCGCGACGTCGGTCATGCTCGCGCCCGACACCGCGAGCGAGCGGCAGAAGTCGGACGCGCGCCTCATGCACGAGCCCTGTCAGTCGTGCCACGGGCAGTTCGATCCGCTCGCCTACGCCTTCGAGCCGTTCGACAACATGGGCCGGCTGCAGGCGAAGGACGCGAACGGCAACGCCGTGCGCAGCGACGGGTGGGTCACGCACCCGGACGGCACGAAGGTGAGCTACACGGGCGTCTCGGACTACATGGCGGCGCTCGCCGCCGACCCGCGCGTCGGCGACTGCTTCGCCTCGAAGGCCGCCGAGTTCGCCTGGGGCCGCGCGATGGACGCGGGCGACGCGTGCATGCTCGAGGACGTGCGCGCGCGCATGAGCGCCGCGAAGTCACAGACGTTCGCTGATCTGGTCACGGCGGTCGCGACCAGCCCCTACTTCGGCTACACGGCGACCCAATGAGCGCCGCGCGGAGGAAGCTCGACATGAAGTACATGCGCAAGCTCAGCCGGCGGACGTTCCTGCGGGGCGCGGGCGGCATCGCCATCGCGGTGCCCTTCCTCGACGAGATGCGGAGCCGCAGCGTCTGGGCCGCGCCCGCGGCGCCGCCCGTGCGCGCGTTCAACATCTTCTTCGGCGGCGGCGCGCCGCAGATCTTCCAGATGAACGGGCTCGTGGGCCCGCTCGCGCCCCTCGCGCCGCTCGCCAGCAAGATGGCCTTCCTGCGCGGCATCGAGGGCCCCGGCGGCCACCCGGCCGCGGCGGGCGCGGCCTTCACGGGCGCGAACCTCGTCAACGACACGACGGCGGGCGGCCCCTCCGTCGACAACGAGGTCATGCGCTTCGCGTACCCGTCGGGCAAGCCGCCCACGCCCATCGACGTGCAGGGCGTCGGCTACTACTACAAGTTCCTCGACAACCCGAGCCGCTGGGTGAAAAGCTGGGACCAGAACGGCCACCCGATGGGCGGGCTCGTCGACGATCCGCGCCAGCTCTTCTCGACGTTCTTCGGCGCCGCGCCCGGCGGAGCGCCGATGGGCATGGCGGCGCCGGCGGGCCCCACGCCGGATCAGAAGCTCGCCAAGAGCATCCTCGACACCGTCGTCGGCCAGTACCAGTTCTACATGAGCGACGCCGGGAACCTCTCCATGGCCTCGCGCTCGAAGATCTCCGACCACCTCGACGCCGTCCGCGAGCTCGAGAACCGCATCACGGGCGCCGCGCTCGTCACCCAGTCGGGCGGCATGCAGTCGGCGTCGTGCGGCACGCCGGCGGCGCCGGCCGCCAACATCTACGTCTCCGCCCACCACAACGGCGCCGCGAACGGCCCCACGGTCGCCGCCACCGACTTCGTCTCCTCGTTCAAGGTCATGGCCGACATCTTCGCGATGGGCGCGGGCTGCGACCTCTTCCGCTTCGGCTTCACGGTCGCGTGCTGCGCCGGCGACGGCTTCTCGCCCACGGGGCCGTACACGGTCGCGGGCCAGCAGATCGACTTCACGGGCGTGGGCGACACGCACGACACCAACCACGCCATGGGCGACGCCCCGACGACCGTCAACACCGCCGTCACGCACCAGGGCTGGCACACGCACCTCTTCCTCGAGTGCTGCGCGTACGTGATGCTCCAGCTCGACAAGTACATGGACCCGAACGGCCAGAGCATCCTGCAGAACTCGCTGACGATGCTGGGCACCGATCTCGGCACCAACCACAGTGGCAAGAGCGTGTTCTACGGCGTCAGCCAGGCGAACGGGAAGTTCAAGCCCGGCCTCTACGACGTGCAGGGCTTCCTGCTCGACTTCCTCGGCAGCGTGAAGTCCGCCATGGGCCTCGGCGGCACGCCGAAGATGACGAGCTTCCTGGCCTAGGCGCGGGCGGCGATCAGCGGCGCGAGATCCTTCGTCGCGAGCTCCTCGGCGTGGAGCTCGCGAAGGATCGCGTTGAGCTCCTCGAGCTCGACGCGCGAAGGCGCGATGATCTCGATGCCGAGCGGCTCTCCGTCGGTCGCATAGTCGACGACCAACCCGTGGGCCCGCTCGCTGCTGCGCGCCACCCTCACACCCTTCGCGGGAGCCAGATAGAGGTACGCGGCGAAGGCCCTCCCCTTGCGGAACGTCACCTCCAGGTCTGGCCTCATCGCTCTCGTTTTCATGTCACTCCTCCCCGAAGACCGTCACCGCGACGAGGACGCGCCCGTCAGGGTCAGGCTCGACGATGAGCTTCCAGAGACGGCCGCGGCGATACCCGAACACGGCGAAGCGCCCCTCCTCGACCGCGGGCGAGAACCCCGTCGCGGCCTCCATGATCTCCCGAAGGCCGTCCTCGGGGAGGCCGCGCTGTTCCATCCGCACTTCGAGGTGACGCGTGAGCCTGAGCTCCCACTCCCACCAATCTGGCCAGACCGTCGGGACCACGATCGCTCCTCGTCCAGGCGCCTCCGATTCGGAGGCGACGAGGTCATCGGTCGCATCGCCGAAAGGTTGCGCGGCTGCGCTAGCCGAGGAGCCGCGCCAGGAGGTCGGGGTGCAGCCCGAGGCCGAAGAGGCCCGCGGCGCCGAGCACGATGCCAAACCCCGCGAACACGAGCGCGACGTAGAGCAGGCGGCGCTTCTGCGTCAGCGCCGTCAGCGCGAAGAGCGCGATGGCGATCGAGTTCGACGCCTCCGACATGTCGAACTGGTCGTCGTGGTTGTTGAGGCGATCGTACTCGGCCTGGAAGCCCTCGGCCTTCGCCTTCAGGTCGGACTTCTCGGTCTCGTAGTGCGCGATCTTCCTCTCGTAGTCGGCGAGCGTCTTGTCGACGAGCGCGCGCGCCTCGGCCGTCGCGGGCGGCGAGAGCTGCTGCTGCAGGCGCAGCCCGTCGCGCGCCGACTCGGCGATGTTGAGCTTCGTCCCCTTGGCCTGGAAGTCGGCCCACGTGTCGACGGCGCTCGCCTGCGCTTGCTGCATCGCCTGGACGATGTTCCCGTCCTTGACGTTGCAGACGGCCGTGAAGGTCGCGGTGATCGCCGCGCTGATGGCCACGATCGTGTTCAGGCTGAAGCGCCCGAGGTGGGCGCCGCCGTCCTCCCGCGCGCGCTCGACGGCCTCGTTCACGGTGTCGGCCAGATCTCCCATCGCGTTCCTCGACCCGACTATCGGGCCGCGCCCGCGGCGGTGTCAACGCGCCCCGTCCCCGCGGTATGCTCCGCCTGCCGTCGATGCCGCGCGCGTGCACGAACCCCCTCCTCGCGGCCGCCGTCCTCGTGACGGCGCTCGCGCCGGCGCGCGCCGACGCCCGCAAGCCGACGCCCACGCCGCCGCCGGCGCCCACGGCCGACCAGCAGCTCGTCATCGCGCAGATCGTGAACCAGACCTTCCCGCTCCCCAAGCGCGCCCCCCTGACCCTCGCGCTCTGCCTCGACATCCAGATCGGCGACGCGATCGACGAGGACGCGCCTCCGCCGCCGGCGCCCAAGGCCAAGCACCGCGGCACGCGGAAGCCCGCCGCCGTGCCGGCGTCCGAGCTCCCGCGCCCGCCCGTCGTGCGCGGCGCGCCGCCCGAGCTCGTCCAGCGCCTGGCCCGCCCCTGGCGCCTCGTCGCCTCCGCGTCGTCGTGCCGCCTCGACCCGCGTCTTCCCGTCGCCCTCCCCGACGAGCAGCACACCTCCGCGCAGCTCGTGACGGTGCACCTCGCCCCCGACGCCGCCGCCGGCACGATCCAGGTCGACTGGACCGACCCCCGCGATCCGGCCGCGACGAACAGCCGCGACTGCACCGCCGCCCGCGCCCCCGCGGGCTGGACCGTCCACTGCGGCGGGACCTGGTATCAGTAGCTGTCGCGCCTCGTCATGAACGAACGGAGGCGGTGATCGCCCCGCCACGCGGCGGGCCACTAGATCACATGCGACGGCACCCCCTCCTGTCCAAGGTGTCCCTGGCGTCTCTGCTGGTCGCGCTCGCCGGCGCGTGCGACGGCGGGACGCCGAGCAACGTGCACCCGTCGGGCGCGGGCGGCTCGATCGGCGCGGCCGGCC
>DASZWW010000091.1:0-12228 GCA_035546175.1 Polyangia bacterium | reverse complement strand
CGGTGCGCGCGGCCGTGGTGCGCGCGGCGCTCGAGCTCGGCCGCCGCGCGGGCGCGGCGCGCCCGCCGCGCGGCCAGCGGCTGGCCGGCGCGTCCGAGGTCTGGACGTACTTCCGCGCGCGCCTCGCGCCCCTGCGCGTCGAGGAGTTCTGGGCCGTCGCCCTCGACGTCCGCCACCGCGTCGACGGCGAGTTCTGCCTGGCGCGGGGATCGCTCACGGGCGTCGAGGTGCACCCGCGCGACGTTTTCCGTCCCCTCATCCGGTGCGCGGCGGCGGCCGTCATCTTCTGCCATAACCATCCGTCGGGCGATCCCATGCCCTCGCGGCAGGACGTCGAGCTCACGACCCGCCTGCGCGAGGTGGGCGAGCTCGTCGGCATCCCCGTCCTCGACCACGTCGTCGTGGGGTGGGATGGGTACGCCAGCCTCGCCGAGCGCTGCTGGCGCTGACGCCGCGGCGATTTGCGGGAGCGCCTGGCCCTTTCGTGGCACGCGGGAGTCCTTAGCCTTTCTGTGGGATGGACAGAAGGAGGTTCCTGGCGACGACGGCGCGGGCGGGGTCGGTGGCGCTGATCCTCCCGGCCGGCTGGCTGGCTGGCTGCGGCGCCTCGTCGAAGGATGACCCGGCGACCACGGACCCGCCGACGGACGGCCTCCGGTTCACCTCGGACGTCGCGGGCATTCACACGCACGACTTCTTGCTGGCGATGGACGATCTCTCGACGCCGGTCGAGGTCCAAGGGCCGACGACCGTCACGCTCGGCCACAAGCACGTCGTCCGCCTCACGCAGCAGGACCTCACGAGCATCGCCGCGGGGGCGACCTTGAACAAGGCGACGTCGATCGTCGACGGCCACAGCCACAACTTCAAGTTCGGCCTCTCGACGGGTCAGCCGCTCGAGACGACGCCCGCGACGACGACCTCGCCCGACGGCTCGAGCCCGAGCGGCACCTGAGCGGCCCGCCGGCGCGGCCGAGATCGGCGACGGAGAACGTGGCGGTTTCTCGCGCATGTTCCTACAATCCGCCCCATGCGCGCGGCGGCCGTCGTCCTGCGGGTCGTCTCCCTGGCCGTCTTCACGTTTGCCGCCGTGGCCGCTCTGGGGGCGCGGCCCGCGCGGGCGTTCGAGGACTTCGAGGGCACGCGCGCGCTCGGGATGGGCGGCGCGACGCGCGCCTGGGCCCTCGGCGACTCGGCGTTGCTGCTCAACCCTTCGGGGATGTCTATCGCCAAGATCTACAACCTCGAGGCGGCGTACGGCTACGGGAGCCGCGCCTCGGAGAACCTCTTCCATGCCTCCATCGTCGACTCGACGTCGGCCTCGACGCTCGCGGGCGGGGTCTACTACACGTACCGGCTCGACGAGCCGGCCCAGATCTCGGGCCACTCGCACGAGGTCGGCGCGGCGCTCTCCCTGCCGTTCAGCCAGTTCCTCGCCCTCGGCGCGACGCTCAAGTGGTTCCGCTTCGAGGGCGCCGACGACGCGCCGACCGCCCCCGCCGGGACGCCGGCGACGACGTCGAGCGGGCTCACCTTCGACGTGGGCACGACGGTCCGGCCCACCGAGAACCTGTCGTTCGCCGTCGTGGGCGCCAACCTGGTCGACCGCCACCACGGGCAGGCGCCGCGCGCGATCGGCTACGGCGCCGCCTTCTTGCCGCTCCACGACCTCGTCATCGCCCTCGACGGCCTCACGACCCTCACGCGGGACGACCTCACCGGGGCGCGCGGCACGGGCGTCCGCGCCGGCGTCGAGGTGGCTCTGGCGCAGCGCGTAGCGCTGCGGGCGGGGGGCGGCACGGACCCGGCGGCCGGCGCCGGGTACCTCTCGCTGGGGGCGTCGTTGCTCTCGGAGATGGGAGCCATCGACGTCGGGGCGCGCGGTGACCTCTTTCCCTACGGCACGGGGAGCGCCCGCAACGTCTTCCTCGGGATCAGCCTCCGTCTCTTCGTGCCGGCGGCCGTCGCCTCCGCCGCCGCGGGGTCCGGCCAGTCGCCCTGATGCGCGGGAACCTCGGCGCCGGACGGATGTCTGGATCGACGTGGAGGGAGCGCTGCGCCTCGGTCGCCTGGCCAAGGTGCGCGCGCGCCGGGGGCCCTACGTCATGAGCGTCGCGGAGCGGCTGCTCATCGGGAGGCTCAAGGACCGTGACGAGGACGCCTTCGGCGAGATCGTGCGCCTCTACGGCGACAAGGTGTTCAACCTCGTGTACCGCATGCTCGGCAGCCGCGCCGAGGCCGACGACATCGCGCAGGAAGTCTTCATCACGGTGTTCAAGACCATCGACACCTTCCGCGGCGAGGCGAAGTTCTCGACGTGGCTGCTGCGCATCGCCGCGAACCAGAGCAAGAACCGCCTCAAGTACCTGGCGCGGCGGGCGACGGACCCGGAGGGGCTCGAGGGCGGCGGCGCGCTCGACGTCGCGGCGGCGCCGCACGGGCTGCCGCTGTCGGGGCAGGTCGACGGGCCCGACGTCCTGGCCGAGGCCGCCGAGCTCGACGGGCTCCTGCAACGGGGCATCGCCGCGCTCGACGAGGAGCAGCGCCTGCTCGTCATCCTGCGCGACGTCGAGGAGATGTCCTACGAGGAGATCGGCGAGGTCACGGGCCTGCCTGAGGGCACGATCAAATCGCGCTTGCACCGGGCGCGGATGGCTCTCAAAGAATGGTTGGACAGGCACACGCGCTAGAGTCAGCCACCTTGGACCACGAGCAAGCAGCGGAGCTCTTCTCCGATTTCATCGACGGCACCCTCGCGCCGCGCGACAAGGCCGCGCTCGAGCAGCACCTCTCGGCCTGCATCCAGTGCCGCACCAGCCTCGAGTCGCTCCGGCGCGCCGTCGGCTCCCTGGGCAAGCTCAAGCACGGCGCGCCGCCGCGCTTCCTGCCCGACATCCAGCAGCAGATCTACCAGCGCTCGCGCGGGCGGTTCTTCTCGCGTCGCTGGAAGCTCTTCGGGCGCATCCCCTTCGAGTGGGTCTCGCTGGCGACGATCATCGCGATGCTCATCTATTACATCGCCATGCTGCACGGCACGCCAGGCGGCGTGAAGCCGGCGCCCTAGACGAGACCAGACGAGACGAGACCCGCGCGCTCAGTGGCCGCCGGGGGCCGCGCCCGCGGGCGGGCGGCGGGTGAACGGCAACAGCAGGAGCATCGCCGCGGTCGCGATCGCGAGGGCCTTGATGGCGTCGAGGTAGGCGAGCGTCGCGGCCTGCTGCTGCAGCTGCCGATAGAGCAGGGCGAGGCCGCGGTGCGTGGCGTCGGCGGAGGCGGCGCCGAGGCGCGCGAAGGTGCGCGCCGCGCTCTTGGCGGCGGCGGCGAAGCTCGGATCGTAGAGGCTCGTGTGGCTCGCGAGGCGCGACTGGTGGAGCTGGGAGCGGCGCGCGACGAAGGTCGTCACGAAGGCGATGCCGATGTCGCCGCCCATGTTGCGCGAGAGGTTGACGATGCCGGAGATGGCGTTGCTCTTCTGCGGCGGCATCCCCGCGAAGACGAGGGTGTTGATGGGCACGAAGAGGAACGCGAGGCCGACGGACTGGAAGGCGCGCAGCTCGACGGCGGTGCGGAAGTCGATGCCCGTGTAGAGGTGCCTGGCCATGTAGAACATCGAGGCGGACAGGACGACGAAGCCGAAGCCCACGAGGAGCCGCGCGTCGACGCGGTTGATGAGCGTGCCGACGAGCGGCAGGAACGCGATGACGACGAACCCGCCCGGCGAGAGCGCCATGCCGGCCTGCTGCGCGCTCCAGCCCATGAGCACCTGCAGGAACTGCGGCAGCAGCACCGTCGAGCCGTAGAGCGCGACGCCGAGGGTCATCATCATGACGTTCGCGGAGGCGAAGTTTCGGTTGCGGAAGAGGTTCACCTCGACGACGGGGTGCTTCTGGCGCAGCTCCCACACGACGAAGGTCACGAGGCTCACGACGGCCGTCAGCGAGAAGCCGGTGATCATCGACGAGGCGAACCAGTTCTCCTCCTGACCCTTGTCGAACACGACCTCGAGCGTGCCGAGGCCGACGGCGAGGAGGCCGAAGCCCACGAAGTCGATGGGGTCGGCGGGGCGGTCCTTGGCGCGCTGCAGGTGGGGCGGATCGGTGACGAAGCGCGCCGTGAGCAGCAGCGATGCGACGCCGACGGGCACGTTGATGAGGAAGACCCAGCGCCACGAGTAGGTGTCGGTGATGTACCCGCCGAGCGTGGGGCCGATGGCGGGCGCGAGCACGACGGCCATGCCGTAGACGGCGAAGGCGATCCCGCGCTTCCTCGGCGGGAAGGTGTCGGCGAGGATCGACTGCTCGCTGGGCGCGAGGCCGCCGCCGCCCGCGCCCTGGAGCACGCGGAAGAACACGAGCGTGCCGAGCGAGGGCGCGAGGCCGCAGAGCAGCGAGCTGACCGTGAAGAGGGCGACGCAGATCATGTAGAAGCGCTTGCGGCCGATGCGGCTCGCGAACCAGCCGCTCATGGGGAGCACGACGGCGTTCGACACGAGGTACGACGTCAGCACCCACGTGCCTTCGTCCTGGGTCACCGAGAGGTTGCCGGCGATGTGCGGCAGCGACACGTTGGCGATGCTCGTGTCGAGGACCTCCATGAAGGTCGCGAGCGTCACGACGAACGCGATGACCCACGGGTTGTGACCCCCGGTCCAGCCCGTCTCGAAGTACGAGGGCGGGCCGCCGCCGGACGCTCCGCCGGCGCTCCGCGCGCCCTCGGCGCTCATTCGATCACGCGGACCTTGGGCTCGACGGACATGCCCGGCCGCAAGAGATCGAGGCCCTCCTGGCCGGCGTCGAAGCGGATGCGCACCGGGATGCGCTGGACGACCTTCACGTAGTTGTCCGTGGCGTTCTCGGGCGGGAAGAGGCTCGTCCGCGAGCCGGTCGCGCCGCCCGTGCTCTCGACCCAGCCGCCGAAGTCGCGCGCGAGCGCGTCGACGTGGATCGTCGCGCGCTGGCCGGGGCGCATGCGGCGCAGCTGCGTCTCGCGGAAGTTCGCCGTCACCCAGACGTCGTCGGTCTGCGTGATCGCCGCGAGCGCCTGACCGACCGTCACGGCGTCGCCGACGTTGACCGACTTGCGCGCGACGATGCCCGCGACGGGCGTGCGGACCGTCGCGTAGCCGAGGTTCAGCTCGGCCTGGCGCTGCTGCGCCTTGGCGAGCTCGAGGTTGGCCTGACGATAGGCGAGGGTCGCCTGGCGCGACTCGACCTGGCGCGGGGAGTTCTGGCGCACCTCCGTGAGGCGGCTCTTGATGCCCGACATGAGCGCCTCCTGCTGCGCGACCCGGGCGCGCGCCCCGAGGACGGACTTCTGCGCGCCCTCGACGACGGCGGCGGCGGCCTTGGCGGCGCTCTCGCGCCTGTCGTACTCGGCGCGGGGGATGGCGTCGTGCGCGACGAGCTCCTGGCCGCGCTGGAGCTCGAGGTCGGCGGTGCGCTGGTTGGCGCGCACCTCGGCGAGGCGGGCCACGGCCTGATCGACGTCGCGCTGCGCGCCCGCGAGCCCCGCCGAGGCCGACGAGATGTTCGCGGCGGCGTTCGTCAGCGCCGCCGCGTTCGACGTCTCGGTGATGGCCACGCCGGGGTCCTCGGCGGCGAGCTGGGCGGTGGCCTGCGCGACCTGCGCCTTCGCCTGCGCGAGCGCGACGCCGAGATCGGTGGGATCGATGTCGACGAGGTCGTCGTTGGCCTTGACGCGCTGGTTCTCGACGACGTTGACGCGCACGACGGTGCCGCCCACGCGCGCGCCGACGTTGCTGATGTTGGCGTCGACCTGCGCATCGTCGGTGGACTCGAACTGGTGCGCGTAGAGCCAGTAGCCGATGATCCCGAGGAGGACGACGGCCCCGGCCGCGCCGGCGATCCGCAGGCGCTTGCGCTTGCGGGCGCGCCCCTTGGCCTGCTCGGCGTCCGGCTCGGCGCCGGGCGAGGGCCGCGGCGGCGCGTCGACGAACGGAGGCGGACGCGCGGGGTCGCCGTCTCGCGGCGGTGGTGCTTCGACGTCCGGCATGGCGACCCGGCGACAACATAAGTCGCGCCCGGGGGCCGTCCAGCGGATCCCCGACGGTCAGTACACGTACCCGAGGAGCACCTTCAGGTACTGGCCCTCGGGGAAGGCGGGCGGGAGCGGGTGGTCGGAGGCGGCGCCGCGGCGCTCGAAGAGCTGGACCTGGCGGCCGGCCTGCTTCGCGCCCGCGGCGACGATGCGCTCGAACGTCTCGGCGTCGACGTTCTGCGAGCACGAGCAGGTGACGAGCACGGCGCCGGGCGCGCAGGCCTGCATGGCCAGGGCGTTCAGGCGCTCGTAGCCCTTGCGCGCGGCCTCGAGGTCCTTGCGCGCGCGCGCGAACTTCGGCGGGTCGATGACGACGAGGTCGAACGCGCGCGGCGTCGCCGTCTCGAGGTACCGGAAGACGTCGGCCTCGACGGCGTCGATGGCGGCGCCGTTGGCGGCGGCGTGCGCCTCGATGCGGGCGACGGCGCGCGCCGAGCTGTCGACGGCCGTGACGGAGGCGGCGCCGCCGCGCGCGGCCTGCAGGCCGAAGCCCCCGGCGTACGCGTAGCAGTCGAGCGCGCGCGCGCCCTTGGCGAGGGCGCCCACGCGCATGCGGGTCTCGCGCTGGTCGATGAACATGCCGGTCTTCTGGCCCGACAGCGGCTCGACCTCGAGCCGGATGCCGTCCTCGAGGCCGCCCACCGTGGCCCGCGAGGCGCCGCGCGCGACGCGCGAGCCGGCGGCGAAGCCCTCGAGCTCGGCGTAGGCGGCGGGCGACACCTCGAAGATCGTCGCGCTGCCGAGCTCGGCCTCGAGCGCGTCGAAGATCGCGGCGCGGCGCTCCGACATGCCGAGCGTCGTGATCTGCACGACCGCCGCGTCGCCGTAGACGTCGACGACGAGCCCCGGCAGATCGTCGCCCTCGCTGTTGACGAGGCGGTAGATCGTCGTGCGCTCCGACGGCAACCCCAGCCGGGCGCGCAGGGAGCGTGCCCGCGCGATGCGGGCGCGGAAGAACCCCGCGTCGAGCGCCTCGTCGGCCCGCGTGCACAGGCGCACGGGGATCTGCGAGCGCGGGTTGTAAAATCCGCGGCCGATGAACCGGCCGTCGTGGTCGCAGAGCGAGACGGCGTCGCCCGGCGCGGCCTCGCCTTCGACCCGATCGACGGCGTTCGCGTAGACCCACGGGTGCCCGAACCAGAGCGGCCGCGCCCGCCCCTTGTGCAGGATGACGCGCGCCTTCGTGTCGCGCGGCTCGCCCCGCGGGGGCGGCGCCTCTGTCTTGACGGTCTTGGCCATTGTTTCCGATTCTTCGGCTGTCCTCAGCCGTCCTTGGGGCTCGCGCCGGGGCGGTAGGCGTTGGCGTCGATGCCGTAGCGCTGGATGCAGCGCCAGACGACGGCGTACTGGCGGTCGAGGTGGCGCGCCACCTGCGCGACGCTGCCCGAGAAGCGCGCGAGCAGCGTCGTCAGCTCCGCCGGCGTGGGCGCGGGCCGGCGCGTGCGCCTCTCGAGGCGAGAGGTCCGCGCGGTGCTCGCGAACTCGCGCACGCGGCTCGAGTCGAGGTCGGCGCCCGCCGGCGGCGCGAGGTCGATGTGCGTGTCGTCGTCCGGCTCGCGCGGCCCCGGCTTGCCGTCGTCGAGCTCGTCCGTCTCGATCTGCAGCTGCGCCGTCACGGCGTCGGGCAGGTGCTCGAGCCCGATGGCCGCCGCGCCGCGCGAGAGCACGGAGGCCTCGCCCACGACCTTGGCGAGCTCGCGTACGTTGAGCGGCCAGGTGTGCAGGACGAGCGCGTGGAAGGCTTCCGGCTCGAAGCCGCGCTCGTCGCCCGCCTGGGCGAGGAAGTGCGCCGCCAGGCGGCCGACGTCCTCGATACGGTCGCGCAGCGGCGGCAGCACGATCGGCTGCGCGCCCAGGCGGCCGAGGAGCGCGTCCTGGACGTGACGGCCCTTCTCGACGGGGCGGCTCGTGGCCGCGACGAAGCGCACGTCGGCCTCGATGACGCGCGTCGAGCCCAGCGGCGAGAAGCGCTTGTCCTGCAGGAAGCGCAGCAGCTTCGACTGCAGCTCGAGCGGCATGTCGCCGATCTCGTCGAGGAACAGCGTCCCGCCGTTGGCGGCCTCGACGAGGCCCGTCTTGCGCTGCTGCGCCGTCGAGTGCGCGCCCCTCTCGTAGCCGAAGAGCTCGCTCTCGACGAGCTCCTTGGGGATGGCGGCGCAGTTGACGGCGACGAGCTTGCCGGCGCGGCCGCTCGCCGCGTGCACGGCGCTCGCGAACACCTCCTTGCCGGCGCCCGTCTCGCCCACGAGCAGGATCTCCGCGCTCGAGCGGGCGAGGAGGCGGAGCTTCGTGGCCGTGAGCGCGAGCAGCGGCGACATCGTCGTCACGGGCGCGAACGGGCGCGCCTCGTCCTCGCGCAGCGCCACCAGCTCGACGGGCGTGATGGCGCGGAAGAGCAGCACCTGCGAGCCCAGGAACAGCAGGGCGCCCTGGCGGAGCCGCGTCGGACCCACGACCCGCCGCCCGTCGACGAACGTGCCGTTCGTGCTCCCGAGGTCCTCGATCACGAACTCGCCGTCGCCCTGGGGCACGCGCGAGAGGCGCGCGTGGGCGCCGGAGACGGTGGCGTCCGAGATGACGAGCGAGCCGCGGGGGTCCTCGCCCGTCACGGCGCGGCGGCCGATTTGCAGGGTATCCCCGAAAGTCACCGCGCGCGGCGCTGCCAGCGAGGCGCGCGACCCGCCGCTGCCGAGGACCTGCACGAGCGGGAGCCGCGTCGCCTCGCGGCTTCCGGTCGCTGTCCTCCGGACGGTCTGACTGATGGATTTGACGTCGTCGCTCATCCGGATGCTCGGGGGCGCGGAGCCGGAGCCGCCCAGGTATACAACGCGGCGGTTCGGCGAGAGTTTCCCGAAATTCCCCGGGACGTCAACTCGGGATGGGCTTACGCCCGGGCAGCGGCGCGCGCGTCCGTCCGCGCGGGACGGCGCGGCCCGAGCCAGGCGCGCCCGCGAGCTTGCCGTCCTGGAAGACGACCTCGCCCCGGCGCACCGTCGCCGCCGGCCAGGCGCAGATCTCGCGCCCGCGATAGACCGAGTGGCCCGCGCGCGAGAGGAGGTCCTCGTCGCGGATGAGGCGCCGCCCGCCGGTCTCCCAGACGACGAGGTCGGCGTCCGACCCGACGGCGATGGTCCCCTTGCTCGGGTACACGCCGAACAGGCGCGCGGCGTTGGTGGCCGTCAGCGCGACGAAGCGCTCGAGGGTGAGCCGGCCCGCGGCCACGCCCTCCGTGTAGAGGAGGGGAAGCATCGTGTCGAGCTCGGCGACGCCGGGACGCGCGCGCCGGACGTCGTGCGCGACGTCGAGCTTGAGGGCCCGCGTCCAGGGCGCGTGATCGCTGCCGACGGTGTCGATCGAGCCGTCGGCGAGCCCGCGCCACAGCGCCTCGGCGTCGTCGCCCGCGCGCAGCGGCGGCTGCGCGACGTAGATCGCGCCGTCGTCGTCTCCGTAGCGCTCGGCCGTGAGGTAGAGGTAGAGGGGCCGCGTCTCGACGAAGAGCGGCAGCCCCTCGGCGCGCGCGGCGCGGCAGGCCGCGAGCGCCGCCGCCGACGACAGGTGCACGATGTACGTGGGCGCCCTCGTGGCGCGGCACATGGCGATGGCGCGCTCGGTGGCCACCACCTCGGCCGCGACGGGCCGGGACTCGGCGTAGTGGCGGCAGTGCGTGCGCGCGTCGCGCGCGAGCATCGCCGTGCAGCACTCGATCGTCGCCCGGTCCTCGCAGTGGATGAGGGTGATGCCGCCCGCCTCGCCCGTCGCGCGCATGAGGAGCGCGTACTCGGCGGCCGCGGCCTCGAACGTCGGCATCGACATGAAGATCTTCATGCTGACCTGGCCGCCGGACACCGCGCCGCCGACCTCGGCGAGCAAGGCCGGCGTCGGCGTGGCGATGACGGTGTGAAAGAAGACGTCGGCGATGGCCCGCCGCGCGACCTCGGCCGCCTCGAGCCGCACGCGGTCAGCGATGGTCTCCCGGGGCATGACCCACGACATGTTCCCCAGGGTCGTCACGCCGCCCGCGAGCGCGGCCGCCGACCCGCTCGCGAAGTCGTCGACGAAGCCTGGGTCGTCGTCGAGCTTCTCGACGTTGATGTGCACGTGAGGATCGACGCCGCCGGGCAGCACGAACCGCTCGCGCGCGTCGAGCTCGCGGGCGCCCGTCATCTCGCCGCCGAGCTGGACGACGCGTCCGTCGCGCACGCCCACGTCGACGCGGGCGCGCCCCTCGGCCGTCACGACGGTGCCGCCGCGGACGACGAGATCGCAGGGGCCGGGCGGCCGGGCGCTCATGGGACCTTCGTCATCGGTGGGTCGCCCGGGGTGGCTTGAGCCGCCCGGCGCGGGCGCGCTCGGCCTCGACGGCGCGGAGGTTCGACGCGCAGAGCCGCGTGTGCGGGTGCCGGGCGCCGAGCTTCCGTCGGAAGACCCGCAGCGCCCGCCCGTACAGGGAAGCGGCGCGCGCCAGCCGTCCCTCGGCGCGCTCGTGGTAGGCGAGGTTGTGCACCGTCATCGCGACCTCCGGGTGGTGGCGCCCGAAGAGCCGCTCCTGGAGCGCCAGCGCGCGCGCGAAGAGGCGCCCGGCCTCGGCGCCGCGGCCCTGTTGCTGGCGGAGGGTCGCGAGGCTGCTGAGGTTGAGCGCCACCTCGGTGCTCTCCTCGCCGAGCTTGCGCCGGAAGACGGCGAGCGCGCGCTCGTAGAGGCGCGCCGCCTCGGCGAGCCGGCCGCGGCCCTCGACGACGGCGGCCAGGGCGGCCACGTCGGCGGCGACGGCGACGTGATCGCGCCCGAGCAGCGCCTCGCGCAGCGCCACCGAGCGGCGCGCGGGCGCCTCGGCCGCGGCGTAGCGCCCGCGGGCGTGCTCGATGCCGCCCATGTTGTGGTACAGCGTCGCGAGCGCCGACCGGTCGCGCGCCGCGCGGAGGATGGGCAGGGCGCGCCTGTAGAAGCGCGCGGCGTCCGCGTAGCGCCCCTGCGCCTTGCGCAGTACGCCGAGGTTGTTGAGGATGCTCGCCACGTCGGGATCGCGCGGCCCGAACGCGCGCGTCGCCTCGCCGAGCGCGGCCCTGAAGCCGCGCTCGGCCGCCGCGTAGGCGCCGAGCGCCCGATCGAGCCCCGCGACGAAGAGGCGCGCGCGGACGGCGAGCCGCGTGACGTCGGGGTCGAGCTCGCCGCGGGGCGTGGCGCGCGCGTGCGCCGACAGGATGGCCAGCGCGCGCGCCTGGCAGCGGCGCGCCTCGCGCAGGCGGTCACGCGCCTCGAGGATCTGCCCCAGCTCGACGAGCGCGTTCGCGACGTCGGGGTGCGCGGCGCCCTCCGCCTCGACGTACGCCGCGAGGGCGCGGCGGCAGGCCGCCTCGGCCGCCGGCAGCCGCGTCGCGGCCCGCAGCGCGATGGCCCTCTCGTGCGCGGCGATGGCCAGCGTGAGCGGATCGCGGCGGCGAGGGCGAGGGGGGTGTCGAGATATGGCAGCCTCCGGGCCGGTCATTGTAGCTTCTAGCGGACATGTCGTCGCCGTCCGCCGGGCCCTCGAGGCGATGGCTCGCCCCCGAGGTCATCCAGACCTCGGCGATGGACTGCGGCCCCGCGGCGCTCAAGTGCCTCCTCGAAGGCTTCGGCGTGCCCGTGAGCTACGGGCGCTTGCGCGAGGCCTGCCAGACCTCGGTCGACGGCACGTCGATCGACACGCTCGAGGCCCTCGCGCGCACGCTCGGCCTCGACGCCGAGCAGGTCATGATGCCCGTCGACCACCTGCTCCTGCCCGAGTCCGCGGCCCTGCCCGCGATCGTCGTGGTCCGCCTCCCGTCGGGCCTCATGCACTTCGTCGTCGTGTGGCGCGCGCACGGCGCGTGGGTGCAGGTCATGGATCCGGCGCGCGGGCGGCGTTGGGTGCGCCGCGAGACCTTCCTGCGCGACGTCCACGAGCACACGATGCGGATCCCCGCCGAGAGCTTCCGCGAGTGGGCGGGCTCGGAGGGGTTCCTGCTGGCGCTGGGGACGCGCCTCGCGCGCCTCGGGCTGCCCGATGGAGGCGCGGCGCTCGTGGCGGCGGCCTCGGCGGATCCGACCTGGCGCGGCCTCGCGGCGCTCGACGCCGCCACCCGCACGGTGGGCGCCCTCGTCGACGCGCGCGCGGTGGCGCCGGGCGCGGAGGCGGCCCGGCTCTGCGCGGCC
>DASZWW010000090.1:0-2522 GCA_035546175.1 Polyangia bacterium | reverse complement strand
GGGTGGGGCGCTCGCGGGCGCTGGCGGCGCGAGCGCGTCGGGCGCGTGCGCGGCGCCGGTCGCGAGCGCGCCCGCCGTCCCGCTCGCCGACTTCGAGCAGGGCGCGATCCCGACCTCCGACTCGGCGCCGAAGGGCTTCCGCGGCTCCGACGTCGCGCGCGGCACGATCATCATGCCGGGCGCGAACGGGACGGCCAAGGCGGCGCGCTTCTCGTTCGCGACCGACGACTCGCTCTTCTATCAGAGCGCCACGCGGCCGATGTACCTCGGCGGCTCGGCGACCTACGACGCCGATCTCGCGAACGCGCTGCAGCTCTGGATGCGCATCCCCGCAGGGAGCCCGCTCCTCGCCGCGTCGGGGGGGCTGACCTTCTCCATCTACACGTATCACTGGAGGCCGGGCGATCCCTGGGTGGGCACGAACGCGGGCGGCGCGAACCTCACGGACTCGCAGATGCACGGCTACGGGCCGATGCGCTTCGATCCCGACGCCGCCGACAGGTGGATCCGCGTCGTCATGAGCGCGAGCGCCTTCGATCACTCGCGCGGCAACTACCACTTCTACGCGGCGCAGGCCGTCGCCGAGGACAAGACCTTCTTCGGGACCCTGCGCCAGTTCCAGCCCGTCTTCCTGGCCCCCCGCACGGGCGCGCCGACGGTCGATCTCGACGAGCTCAGCCTCGTGACGCTGCCGCCGACGGCCGCCGTCTGCCCGCCCTCGTACGCCGCGAGCGTGCCCGCGTCGGGAGGCGACGTCGTCGTGCCCGTGGTCATCACGAACCCGACGAGCCAGGCGCGCTCGTACCACGCGTTCGTCTCGAGCGTCATCGGGCTCGACCGGCAGACGATCGAGGTCGCGACCCACGACGCCGACGACGTCAGCGCCGTCGACAACCTGCAAGCCGCGGTGGGCTCCGACGGCGGCCTCGGCGCCGCGCGCCTCTTCGCCGACGACGGCGCGGGCAAGCCGGCCGGCCCCGACCTCCTCGCCGCGGGGGGCGCCGGCATCACCATCGGCGCGGGCGCGAGCTTCCACGCCGTCCTCGTTCACCACGTGACGGCCGCGATGCTCGGCCCCCCGCAGACGGTCATGAACGCCGGCCACTCGTACGACCTCCGGCGCGACACGCTGACGACGAGCCTGGTGGTGTGGGATCCCCTGGCCGCGCGCGTGGGCGACGTCGACGCCGTGTTCACGGGCTCGAACGCCGACACGAGCCACCCCGCGCCGCCCGGCTTCCCGCCCTTCGCCGATCCGCCCGCGGGCTGGCACAGCGCCGACGTGCCGCCCGATCAGGTGGGTGGCTACTTCGTGTCGGTGCTGCGCTTGACGCCGTGAGCGCGCGGGCGCGGTGCTAGCCTAGCGCCATGCGCGCGATGGTGCTGGAGGGTCCGGGCCGGCCGCTCGTCCTGCGCGACGTCGCCGAGCCCCAGCCGAGCGAGAGCGGCGTGCTCATCCAGATCTCGGCCTGCGCCGTGTGCCGCACCGACCTGCACGTCGTCGACGGCGAGCTGCCGCGGCCGAAGGTGCCCCTCGTGCCGGGCCACGAGATCGTGGGCGTCGTCGTGGACAAGGGCGTGCGCGCGACGAAGCTCGCGGTCGGCGATCGGGTGGGCGTGCCGTGGCTGGGGTGGACGTGCGGCGTGTGCGCGTACTGCCGCTCGGGGCGCGAGAACCTCTGCGACCGGGCGCGCTTCACGGGCTACGACCTCGACGGCGGCTTCGCGGAGCTGGCCGTCGCCGACGAGCGGTACTGCTTCGCGCTGCCCGACGCGTACTCGGACGTCGCCGCGGCGCCGCTGATGTGCGCGGGCCTCATCGGGTACCGCGCGCTGCGCATGGCCGGCGACGCGCGCCGGCTCGGGCTCTACGGGTTCGGCGCCGCCGCGCACATCATCATCCAGGTGGCGCGCCACGAGGGGCGCGAGGTGTATGCCTTCACGCGGCCGGGCGACGACGCGTCGGCGCGGTTCGCGCGCGAGCTCGGCGCCGCGTGGGCGGGCGGCTCGAACGAGCGCGGCCCGGCGCCCCTCGACGCCGCGATCATCTTCGCGCCCGTGGGCGCGCTCGTGCCGGCGGCGCTGGCGAGCGTCGTCAAGGGAGGCGTCGTCGTCTGCGCGGGCATCCACATGAGCGACATCCCGGCGTTCCCTTACGAGCGCCTCTGGGGGGAGCGCGTGGTCCGCTCCGTGGCGAACCTCACGCGGCGAGACGCCGCGGAGCTCCTCGCGCTCGCGCCGCGCGTGCCGGTCGCGACGACGACGCGGACCTACCCGCTCACTGACGCGAACGCGGCCCTCGCCGATCTGCGGGAGGGGCGCCTCGAAGGCGCGGCCGTGCTCGTGCCATGAGGCGCGCGTCGCGGGCGCTGGTCCTCGCGCTCGGCGTGGCGGGGGCGCTCGGCGCTCGCGCGGAGCGCTCCGTGGCGCAGGAAGCGCCGCGCGCCGAGCTCCACGCCGCGCTCGACCGCTACCTCGACGAGCGGTGGAGCCCCGCCGCGGATGCGACCAAGAAGCTCGTC
>DASZWW010000089.1:0-2469 GCA_035546175.1 Polyangia bacterium | reverse complement strand
GCCCGAGCGCCGGCGGCCGGCGCGGCGCCCGCCGCCTCCTCGCGGCGCGACCGCTCGGCGATGATCCCGGCCTGCAGCGCCTTGCGCAGCTCGGCCGCGCTCGCGGGCCGCCGCTCGGGATCCTTGGCGAGGCAGCGCATGATGGGCTCCTCGAGCGGCACCGCCAGGGGCACGCGCCGCCCGAGCGCCGGCGGCCGGCGGCTGCGGTGGCTGTTCTGCACCTCGGCGGGCTTGCCCCAGAACGGCGGACCGCCCGCGAGCATCTCGTAGAAGATCACGCCGAGCGCGTAGAGATCGCTGCGCACGTCGATGTCCGCGCGCCCCTCGCACTGCTCGGGCGACATGTACTCGGGCGTGCCCGCGGGGCCCTCCTCCTTCGTCGACTCCTTGGCGCCCGCCCCCACCTTTCGAACGAGCCCGAAGTCGAAGAGCTTCGCGCCGAAGCTCTCGTGCACGAAGACGTTCTCGGGCTTTAGGTCGCAGTGCACGAGCCCCTTGCCGTGCGCGACCTCCATGACCTCGAGGATCGGCAGCGCGGCGCGCGCGAAGTCCTCGAGCGGCATGGGCCCGTCGAGGGCCGTCATGACGTCGGCGAGGATGGGCGCCTTGACGAAGTCCATGACGACGTAGACCGAGCCGTCGGGCAGCCGGCCGCTGTCGTACACGGCCGGGACGTGCGGCGCGCCCACGGCCTTGAGCGCGTCGACCTCGCGCACGAGGCTCTCGCCGGCCGACGCGTTGTCGGAGCGAGCCACCTTGATGGCGCAGACGTGGCCGTCGGAGACGCGCTCGGCGAGGAAGACCGCGCCGAAGCCGCCCTGCCCGAGCAGCTTCGTGACGCGGAAGGCCGGCAGGTCCGGGTTCGGGACCACGAACGGCGCGGGCGGCTCCTCGGTCGCGGGCGGCGCCGGCGGAGGCGCGCCGTGCGTCGCGCAGTTGGGCGCGCCGTCTCGCAGGCGCTTGCCGCAGCTCGGACAGCGGATCATGGCCGCCAGTACCTTATCACGCGTCGAGGCATGAAAGACCTCCCCCTCCCCGTCCGGCCGAGGTGTCGGCCACGGGCCCACATTGCGTACTCCGCACGGGAGCCTCCCCCCATCTAGACTGTCCCCATCGGCGCCTCCCCGCCGAGGCTTGACGTTGCGCCCCCGAGATTGCTCGTGACCTCGAAGCTCGCCCTGCCCGTCGACGCGGCCTTGCCGGACGTCACGCGCGCCCTGCGCGAAGGACGCGCCGTGGTCGTCGAGGCGCCTGCGGGCGCGGGCAAGACGACGCGCGTGCCCCGCGCGCTGCTCGAGGCGCGCGTCGTCGAGGGCGAGATCTGGATCCTCGAGCCGCGGCGGCTGCCGGCGCGGCTGGCCGCCGAGCGCGTCGCGCGCGAGCTCGGCGAGCGCGTGGGAGAGACGGTCGGCTACACGGTGCGCTTCGAGGACGTCTCGTCGCCGCGCACGCGGCTGCGCTTCGTCACCGAGGGGCTCCTCACGCGGCGGCTCGTCTCGGACCCGCGGCTCGGCGGCATCGGCGCCGTCGTGCTCGACGAGATCCACGAGCGGCACGTCCAGACGGATCTCGCGCTCGCCCTGTTGCGGCGGCTGCAGCGCGGGGCGCGGCCGGACCTGCGGGTCTGCGCGATGTCGGCGACGCTGCAGGCGGAGCCGCTCCGGGAGTTCCTCGACGGCTGCGCGGGTGTGCGCAGCGAGGGGCGCCTCCACCCCATCGAGATCGAGCACCTGGCGGCGCCCGACGAGCGCCCGCTCCACGAGCAGGTCACGGGCGCCGTCCGTCGCCTGCTGCGCGAGGGGCTCGAGGGCGACGTGCTCGTCTTTCTGCCCGGCGCCGCCGAGATCCGCCGCGCGCAGGAGGCGCTCGCCGCGGCGCCGGGTGCGAGCGAGCTCCTCGTGCTGCCGCTGCACGGCGAGCTGCCCCTCGAGGAGCAGACGCGCGCCGTGCGGCCGGAGCCCGGCCGCCGCAAGGTCATCCTCTCGACCAACGTCGCCGAGTCGTCGATCACCGTCGAGGGCGTCGTGGCCGTCGTCGACTCGGGCCTGGCGCGCGTCGCGTCCCACTCGCCCTGGACGGGCTTGCCGACGCTCGCCATCGCCAAGGTGAGCCAGGCGGCGGCCACCCAGCGCGCGGGCCGCGCGGGGCGCACGCGGCCGGGGCGCGCCCTGCGCCTCTACACCCGTCACGACCACGACGCCCGCCGCGCCTTCGACCTGCCCGAGATCGCGCGCGCCGACCTCGCCGACACGCTGCTCACGCTCGCCGCCCTCGACGTCGGGCCCCTCGCCGACTTCGAGTGGTTCGAGGCGCCGCCCGCGGCCGCGCTCGGGGCCGCGCGCGATCTCCTGCGCGCGCTGGGCGCGCTCGACGCCGCCGACCGCCTGACGCCGCTCGGCCGGCGCATGTCGCGGCTGCCCGTGCACCCGCGCCTGGCGCGCCTCGTGTGCGAGGGCGAGACGCGCGGCG
>DASZWW010000088.1:0-2069 GCA_035546175.1 Polyangia bacterium | reverse complement strand
GTCGTGCTGCCGGGCGGCACGACGGCCGGGGGGGCGCCGAGCACGCTGGCGCGGGTTCGTGGTAATCGTATCGAGGTGTTGAGACCGGGCGCCGTGGACATCGCGCCCGAGCTCCTCGCCTAAGGAGGATGGCCATGGCCGAGATCGTTCCGTTCGCAGGGCTCCGCTACGACCTCGCGCGCGTGGACGACGCCGCGCGCGTCCTCGCGCCGCCCTACGACGTCATCGGCGAGGCCGAGCGCGCCGATCTCGAGGCCCGCCACCCGCACAACGTCGTGCGGCTCGAGCTGCCGCGCGGCGAGGGCGACGCGCGCTACGGCGTGGCCGCCAACCTCCTGCGCGCCTGGCGCGCCGAGGGCGTCCTCAAGCGAGATCCCATGCCCTCGATGTACCTCTACGAGCAGCAGTTCTCGTGGGCCGGCAAGCGCTACACGCGCCAGGGCTTCATCGCGGGCGTCAAGCTCGAGCCCTTCGACAAGCGCGTCGTGCTGCCGCACGAGCACACGCTCACGGGGCCGAAGGCGGATCGGCGCAAGCTCCTCGTGGCGACGCGCGCGCAGATCTCGCAGGTCTTCGGGCTCTACCGCGACCCCGACGGCGCGGCCCTGGGCGAGCTCTCCGCGGTCGCGGCCGGCACGCCCGCGCTCGACGGGACGACGCCCGACGGCACGCGCCACCGCCTGTGGGTGATCGACGAGGCCAAGCGGCTCAACCGCCTGGCCGGCATCCTGCGCGACAAGCAGATCCTCATCGCCGACGGCCACCACCGCTACGAGACGATGCTCTCGCTGCGCGGCGAGCTGCGCGGGCAGGGCGGGGCGGGCGCGCGCGAGCCCGCCGACTACGGCGCGATGTTCCTGGCGCGCGCCGAGGACCCGGGCCTGCTCGTGCTGCCGACGCACCGGCTCGTCAAGGGGCTCGAGGGCTTCAGCCAGTCGGCGCTGCTCGCGGCGGCCGGCGCCGCCTTCGACGTCGTGCCGGGCGACGAGACGACGGCCCAGGCCGTCGAGGCGCGCCTCCGCCAGCTCTCCCTCGGCGACGACGGTCAGCCGCGCGTCGCGTTCGGCGTCCGCACGGCCGGCAAGCGCGGGCCCATCTGGCTCGTGCTCAAGCCGATCGTCGATCTCTCGGCGCTCGGCCCGCCCGCCCTCCGTTCGCTCGACGTCACCGTGCTCCACGGCGTGCTGCTCGGGCCGCTGCTCGGCATCGACGCCGCCGCCATGGCCAAGCAGACGAACCTCGCCTACACGCACGACACCTCCGAGGCGCTCGCGCGCGTCGACGCGGGCGAGGCGCAGGCCGCCTTCCTCATGAACGCGACCTCGGTCGCGCAGGTGCTCGACGCCTGCGAGCAGGGCCACGTGCTGCCCCAGAAGTCGACCTACTTCCAGCCCAAGCTCGCGACCGGCCTGGTCATGTACGCCGTCGAGCGCGAGACGCTCACGTCGCTGCGTTAGGGCGGCGCATGGCGGCGGGCGGCCTGTCGGCGGGCGAGATCACGGTCGACGCGCTCCTCGGCGGGCGCGTCACGCTGCTCCAGCCCGCGCGCGGCTTCCGGGCGAGCCTCGATCCCGTGCTGCTGTCGGCGTTCGTCGCGCCGCCCTTCGGGACCTTCCTCGACATCGGCTGCGGCACGGGCGCGCTGTCGTTCCTGATGCTGGCGCGGGACGCCGCCGCGACGGGCGTCGCCGTGGAGCTCCAGGGCCCGCTCGTGGCCCTCGCCGAGCAAGGCCGCGCGCGCAACGCCTTCGGCGGCCGCCTCGAGATCCGCGCGGGCGACGTGCGCCGCCTCGCGCCCGGCCTCGGCGCCGCGCGCTACGACCTCGTCGTCACCAACCCGCCCTTCCGCCCCGTCGAGGGCGGGCCCCTCTCCCCCGACCCGTCGCGCGCCCTCTCGAGCCACGAGGTGGCGCTCACGCTGGGCGACTGGGCCGACGTCGCGGCGCGCGTCGTGCGCCCGGGCGGCCGCGTGGCCGCGATCTTCCCGGCGTCGCGCGCCCTCGAGCTCGGCGCGGCGCTGCGCGCGCGCGACCTCGCCCCCGCGCGCCTCCGCTTCGTCCACCCGCGCC
>DASZWW010000087.1:0-5530 GCA_035546175.1 Polyangia bacterium | reverse complement strand
TTCCAGGCCGAGGTCCCGGCGCCGCCGGGCCTCTCCCTCGGAGAGCGCATGGTCTACGACTTCTCGCCCATGGACGAGGGGCTGCGCGGCTACGTCTGGCTCTTCCCCGTCGCGGGCGGGCGGGTCAACGTCGGCGCGATGCACACGCCGGCGCGGGACCTCTCGGGCGCGGCCATCGAGGCCGTGCTGCGCCGCGCGCTCCGGCGGCACGGCGTCGAGCTCGCGGACGGCGCACGCGGCTGGCCGGCCTGGCCGTACCGCCGCGGCGCGCGCATCGCCGCGCCGCACGTGCTCAGCGTCGGGGACGCCGCCGGCATCGACGCACTCACGGGCGAGGGCATCGCCGTGGGCCTCGAGGAGGGCCCCATCGCGGCGCGCGCCGTCGCCGGCGCGCTCGCCGCGGACGACTTCGCGTTCCGGCGCTACGCGCGCGACGTCCGCCGCGCCGTCGTGGGCCGAGAGCTGGCGCTCGACGGGCGGCTGGCGGCGATGCTCTACGCGCCCCGCGCCTTCGGCCTGTGGCTGTCGCTCATCATGTTCGACGAGCGCATGCAGGCGCTCTACGCGGCGCGCGTCTCCGGCTCCGAGGTGCTCGCCGACCGCAAGGGCGAGCTCCTGGCGGCGCTCGGCCGCCACGCGCTCCGCGCGAGGAGCCGCATGCGCGCGCTCGCCACGACGGCGCCGTAGCGGCAGGCCGCGGGCGGGCGCTACGCCGAGACGCGGGTGTTGACGGGGACGACCTCGGCCTCTTCGGCCTGGGCCTGCGAGGCGGCGGCCACCTCCGCGGCGGCGGGCTTGGCGCCCCGGCGCGCGCCGGCGTTGACGCGCTCCTTGAGCTCCTTGCCGACCTTGAAGAAGGGGAGGCGCTTCGGCTTGACCGCCACGGCCGACCCCGTCCGGGGGTTGCGGCCCTCGTAGGCGCGGTAGGAGCGGATCTCGAAGCTGCCGAAGCCACGGATCTCGATGCGCTCGCCGCGCCGCAGGGAGCCCTCCATGGCGTCGAAGATGACGTTGACCAGGAGCTCGGCCCGGCCTTTCGGCATCTTCTGCGTCTCGCACAAAACGTCGATGAGATCCGACTTCGTCATCGTGTCGTCATCCCCTGCTGACGGACCCAAAAACGCGAGGAGTAACGGTAACCTCAGTCGCGCCCGCCACGCAATCAGAAACGATCAGGCCGGGGTGTATTCCCCGAACACGGCGCGCAGCACGTCGGCGATCTCCCCCAGCGTCGCGCGCGCCTTGACGGCCTGCAAGATGTAGGGCAGGAGGTTCGCCGTGCCCCGGGCCGCCTCCCCGAGGGCCCGGGTGGCCGCCGCGGCGGCGGCGCCGTCGCGCGCGGCCCGGAAGCGCCCGAGGCGCTCGACCTGGGCCGCCTCGAGGGCCGGGTCGAGGCGGTGGAGCGGCGTCTCGGCGCCCTGGGCGTCGTCGGCGCCGGCGAAGCGGTTGACGCCCACGATGACGCGCGCGCCGCTCTCGACGGCGCGCTGGTGCTCGAAGGCGCGGCGCTCGATGGCCCGCTGCGGGACGCCGGCCTCGATGGCCGCGACCATCCCGCCCTTGGCGTCGATCTCGGCGATGAGCGCGGCCGCGCGCGCCTCGATCTCGGAGGTGAGCGCCTCGACGGCGTACGAGCCCCCGAGCGGGTCGACGACGTCGGCGGCGCCCGACTCCGAGGCGAGGATCTGCTGCGTGCGCAGGGCGACGCGCGCCGACTCCTCGGTGGGCAGCGCGAGCGCCTCGTCGTAGGCGTTGGTGTGGATCGACTGCGCGCCGCCCAGCACGGCGGCCAGCGCCTCGACGGTCGTCCGCACGACGTTGTTGAGCGGCTGCTGCGCCGTGAGCGTCGACCCCGCCGTCTGGGCGTGGAAGCGCAGCATGAGCGACCGGGGATCGCGCGCGCCGAAGCGCTCGCGCATGAGGCGCGCCCAGAGCCGGCGCGCGGCCCGGAACTTCGCCACCTCCTCGAGCAGGTGCGAGTGCGCGTTGAAGAAGAACGACAGCCGCGGCGCGAAGGCGTCGACGTCGAGCCCGCGCGCCCGCGCCGCCTCGACGTAGGCGATGCCGTCGGCGAGCGTGAAGGCCACCTCCTGCACGGCGTCGCTGCCCGCCTCGCGGATGTGGTAGCCGCTGATGCTGATCGTGTTCCACCTCGGCACCTCGTCGCGGCACCAGGCGAAGGTGTCGGCGACGAGGCGCATCGAGGGCGCGGGCGGGTAGATGTACGTCCCGCGCGCGATGTACTCCTTGAGGATGTCGTTCTGGATCGTGCCCGAGAGGGCGGCGCGCGGCAGGCCGCGCTCGTCGGCGACGGCGACGTAGAGGCAGAGCAGCGTCGCGGCCGTCGCGTTGATGGTCATGGACGTCGAGACGCGGTCGAGCGGCAGGCCGTCGAGCAGGACGTGCATGTCCTCGAGCGACGAGATGGCCACGCCCGAGCGCCCGACCTCGCCGCGCGCGAGCGGGTGGTCGCTGTCGCGGCCCATCTGCGTCGGCAGGTCGAAGGCCACCGACAGGCCCGTCTGCCCCGAGGCGAGCAGGAACTTGTAGCGGCGGTTCGACTCGGCCGCCGTGCCGAAGCCGGCGTACTGCCGCATCGTCCAGGGACGCCCGCGGTGCATCGTGGGGTGGATGCCGCGCGTGAACGGCGCCTCGCCGGGGCGCCCCAGCTCGGGCGGCGCGCCGCCCGCCGGCTCGTAGACGACGGCCAGCGGGATCCCCGCGCTCGTCGACCGCTCGGCGGGCCCGCCGGCCTTCTCGCGCTCGTCCGCCATCTTCAGGCGAACGTCATCTCGGGGACGCTCGCGCCGTGGAGGAGCCTGGGCTCGGTCTTGGCCTGGATCTCCTCGACGCTCACGCCGGGCGCGCGCTCGACGAGGGCGAGGCCCTGCGGCGTCACGTCGAGCACGGCGAGGTCGGTGATGATCTTGTGAACGCAGGCCAGGGCCGTGAGCGGCAGCGTGCACTGCTTCAGGATCTTCTTCTCGTCCGGGCCGCCGCCCTTGGGCCTGGCGACGTGCTCCATCATGACGATCACGCGCTTGGCCGCCGCGACGAGGTCCATGGCGCCGCCCATGCCCTTGACCATCTTGCCGGGGATCATCCAGTTCGCGAGATCGCCGCGCTCGCCGACCTGCATGGCGCCCAGGATCGCGCAGTCGATGTGCCCGCCGCGGATCATGGCGAACGACTCGGCCGACGAGAAGTAGGCGCTGCCCGGCAGCTCGGTGATGGTCTGCTTGCCGGCGTTGATGAGATCGGGGTCCTCGTCGCCCTCGAAGGGGAAGGGGCCGATGCCGAGCATGCCGTTCTCGGACTGCAGGACGATGTGCGTCCCGCGGGGGACGAAGTTGGCGACGAGCGTCGGCATGCCGATGCCGAGGTTGACGTACATGCCGTCGGAGAGCTCGCGCGCCGCGCGCTGGGCGATCTGCTCACGCGTCAAGAGGGGCATCACGCGCGCTCCTTTTCCCCGGGGCTTCGCTTCCGGACCGTCCGCTGCTCGATGGGCTTCTCGAACCGCGCGCCCGCGACGATCCGCTGCACGTAGATGCCGGGCGTGTGGACCTGGTCGGGGTCGAGCTGGCCCGGCTCGACGAGCTGCTCCACCTCGGCGATCGTGACGTCGCCGGCGGCGGCCATCATCGGGTTGAAGTTGCGGGTCGTCTTCCTGAAGACGAGGTTCCCGAAGCGATCGCCCTTCCAGGCCTTGACGATCGCGAAGTCCGCCTTGAGCGCGCGCTCCATGACGTAGTGGCGCCCGTCGAACTCGCGCGTCTCCTTGCCCTCGGCGACGACGGTGCCGTAGCCCGTCGCCGTGAAGAAGGCGGGGATGCCGGCGCCGCCCGCGCGGATGCGCTCGGCGAGCGTGCCCTGCGGCGTGAGCTCGACCTCGAGCTTGCCGTCGAGGTAGAGGCGCTCGAACGTCTTGTTCTCGCCCACGTAGCTCGAGATCATCTTCTTGACCTGCCCGGCGGCCAGCAAGATGCCGAGGCCCTTGCCGTCGATGCCGCAGTTGTTCGAGATGATCGTGAGGCCGCGCGTGCCCTTCCTGGCGATGGCGGCGATGAGGTTCTCGGGGATCCCGCAGAGGCCGAAGCCGCCCGCCATGAGCGTCGCGCCCTCGGGCAGGTCGGCCACGGCCTCGTCGGCGCTGGCGACGGTTTTGTCCATGACCGGGATATCTTAACGCCGCTGTGCGATAATTTCGCCGCCCTCGACCGAGGCCGCCCGAAATACGGAGCTCGCCGTGCCCATCGTGACCCTGACCACCGACTTCGGCTACCGCGACGGCTACGCTGGCGCCATGAAGGGGGTCGTCCTGTCGCTGGCGCCCGGCGCGACGGTCGTCGACATCACGCACGGCGTGCCGCCCCAGGACGTCGTCGCGGGCGCGGTCGCGCTCGCCCAGGCGGCGCCGCTCTACCCGCCGGGCACGATCCACGTCGCCGTCGTCGATCCCGAGGTGGGCGGCGCGCGGGCCGACCTGCTCGTCGAGTCGGGCGGGCTCTTCTTCGTCGGGCCCGACAACGGCGTGCTCTCGCTCGCCGCGCGCGCCAACCGGCGCATCTGGCGCATCGAGGCGCCGGCCTTCCGGCGCGAGCCCGTGAGCCCGACCTTCCACGGCCGCGACGTCTTCGCGCCCACGGCGGGCCGACTCGCGGCGGGCGCGCCGCCCGACGAGGCGGGGCCGCGCGTCGACGCGATGACGGACCTCTCGGCCCCGGTGGTCTCGCGGCGGGCGGGCCGCGTCGAAGGGCGCGTCATCCACGTCGACGGCTTCGGCAACCTCATCACCTCGCTGGGCGCCGAGCACGTGCCGCCCGAGGGCTCGATCGAGGTCGAGGGCACGGGCGGCGTCTACCACCCCGTGCTCGCGCGGACGTTCTCGGACGTCGACCCCGGCGCGCTCGTGGCGTACTTCGGCAGCGGCGGCCAGCTCGAGATCGCGCGCCGCAACGGCTCGGCGGCCAAGCACGTCGGCGCCGAGCGGGGCTCGATCGTGCGGGTGGCCTCGTCGTGAGCGGGCGCGCGGCCGCCGCCGCCGTGCCGGTGCTCGCCGGCGCGCTCCTCGCGGGCGGCTGCACCGTGGGCGAGGGCTCCGGCTTCGCGGTGGGCGCGCTCATGGACGTGGGCTGCAACTCCGACAACACGCTCATGACCGCCAAGCCGTTCTCCCTCGATCCCTCGTTCTTCGCGGGCGACCCCATCGAGGACGTCTGCCCGCCGCCCGGTCCGTGCGGGGGGCCGCACATGAACCGGCTCCTCATCCGCATCCAGCGCACGGGCAACCGCGTCGAGGTCAACGACATCCTCTACTTCGACGTGCTCAACTCGCTCAAGGTCGCCGAGTGCGTGCGCGGCGCGACGACGAACGGCGCGCCCACCTGGGACACGCGCGTGCTCACGGCGTCCGACGGCTCGCCGATCCAGGACATGCCCTGGTGCGTGCCGGCGACGGCCGCCGCGGGGGCGGACGGCGGCGCGCCCGACGCGGGCGGCGCCGACGCGGGGGCGGCGGACGCGGGCG
>DASZWW010000086.1:0-2972 GCA_035546175.1 Polyangia bacterium | reverse complement strand
GGCGGCGCCGCTACTGCGGCGCCTCGTCGTACCGCTCCGCGCGGCCGAAGACGTCGTCGCGGTAGTGCACGAAGAAGAACGTCGAGACGATGGCCAGGGCCGCGCCCGCGCCGAAGCCGATGTTGGCGTAGAGCGCGAAGCGCCGCTTCTGATCGAAGTCCTCCTGCGCGTCGGCGCGCGTCGTGCCGGTCGGCTGGAGCTGTGAGAGCACGCCCAGGAAGCCCGCGGCCGCGAACGACGCCACGGCCAGGCCCGCCGTCCCGTAGGCGACGGTGGGCGGCCACGACCGGCGCACGGGCAGGTTGTCGGGCTTGAGCTTGATCTGGAGCTCCTGTCCGGGCCGCACCTCGACCTTCGACGTCCAGGGGAAGCGCTCGTCGGCCTCGACGCGCACGTTGTGCTTGCCGGCGAGCAGCGTCCCCGAGATGAGCGGCGTGACGCCCAGGTAGGCGTTGTCGATCGAGACGCGCGCGCCGGCGGGCTCGGTCTCGACCTGGATCTTGCCCGGCTCGACGCGCGGCTTGAAGAGCTCGTCCGCGCCCTCCTGCACGGCGCGGATGAGGTCCTCGACGCCGCCCTCGACGAGGCGGAAGACGCGCGCGTCGGTCTTGCCCGTCTCGACGTCGTTGAGGTTGAGGCTGAAGAGGTACTGCTTGCCGCGCGTGCCGACGCTCCCGGCGACGATGCGGCGCACGCCCAGCGACACGGCGGCGCGGCCGAGGCAGGCGAGGTCGTCGAGGCAGGTCTGGGCGCGCTGGTCGCTCTCGACGCCGACGCGGGCCCGGAACTCCTCCTTGCCGGCGATCTCGGCGCCGCCGCGCTGGGCGACGCGCGCGATGATCACCTCGGTGATGTTGTCGGCGAGCTCGGCGTCCTTGTCCGAGGTGCCGAGGACGAGCACGGCCAGCTTCTCGCCCGCGAGGGCGGGGCGGGGCGCGGCGGCCAGGCCCGCGCAGACGAGGGCCGGCAGGAGGGCGGCGCAGAGGGGGCGGGTCGTCGTCATCACTTGCCTCCGCAGGTCTTCATGGGAGCGCCGGCCTCGGCGCCGCCGTCGTCGGCGCCGCCGTCCGCCACGGGGGAGCCGCTCATCGCGGGCGCGGCGCAGGTCCCCGACGCGCACTGCTTGTCGGCGGCGCAGGCGTCGCCATCCTTGCCGAGCGGCAGGCAGATCGGGGTGTCGGGCGGGCCGCAGTAGGTCCCGGCGCCGACCCAGCGGTCGCCCGTGCAGTCCACGTCCGCCGTGCACAGGCGCGTGCAGAGGCCGGGCAGGCCGCGCGCGGGGTCCACGCCGGCGCACTTGAGGTCGGGCACGGCGCAGTCCGTGTCGGCGAAGCACGGGAAGCCGAAGGTCGCGGGGAAGCAGGCGCCCGGCTCCTCGGGGTTGAGGAGCGGGATGCACGTGTGGCCGACGCCGTCGCGCGGCTTGCACATGCCGGGCATCGTCGGGTCGCAGGCGTAGAGGCAGGTGCCCGTGGGGTCGTCGGGCGCCTGGCGGAAGCACTTCGTGCCCTTGTCGCGCATGCCCGCGTCACAGTCCGCGTCGGTCCGGCAGAGGGCGCCCGTGTATGCGTTCGGGGTCACGCAGTGGCGGTCGGAGCCCGCGGAGCAGAAGAAGTCGCCCTGGAGGCTGTCGTACTTCGAGCAGTCGTCGTCGCTCGTGCACGAGACCGTGCAGAGGTTGAGCGCCGTGCTCGTGTCGTCGGGGTTGTCGCTGTGGCACTTGCCGACCAGGCAGTCGACGTCGGTCTCGCAGACGAAGCCCAGCAGGCCCGGGATGCACACCTTCGGGTTCGCGGGGCCGGAGATCTTGGACAGGCAGAAGTGGTTGGGCGGGCACTGTTCCTGCGAGTCGCAGTTGGGCACGCAGATGTCGGGCGGGTTGGCGGCGGCGGGGATGACCTTGGGCAAGCACGTCTCGCCGGGCGAGCACGCCGTATCGCCGCTGACGCAGCCCTCCTGCAGGCAGTAGAGGTGGTCGGAGGGCAGGGTGCCGCCCCAGCCCGAGTAGAGCTGGTCGAGGAAGGTCGCCGCGCACGTCGAGCGCACGGGGTCCTTGCAGTCGGTGTCGGCGAGGCAGGGGCTGCCGGTGATGCAGACGCCCTCGGCCGCGCCTTGCTCGACGTCGGTGCGCAGGCAGCCGAGGTCCGAGCGGTCGCAGGCGCCGAGGGGGTGCGCGTCGGTGCCGTCGTCGGCCGGGTTGCAGAACTTCAGCTCGGCGCCGCCCTGCACGCACACGGCGTCCTCGTCGGGCAGCGACATGGGCATGTCGCAGGCCTTCGTGCAGAAGTCCGTGCCGCCGATCTGGCGGGCCGCGAAGCAGGTCATGGCCTTGCCGTCGGCGTCGGTGCCGCACAGCGGATCGGGCGCCGTCGTGTCGCACTTGAAGATGCGCGCCTCGAAGGCCGCCTTGTCGACCTTGCACGCGCCCGCGGAGAGGGCCAGGGGCGCGAGCAGGAGGAGCGAGGCGAGGCCGACGCCACGGGGGGCGGGGAGACGGTCGGAGGGGCTGGCGGGGAGGTGGGAGGAGCGGTCGGAGGGGCTCACTGGATCATGCTTTCACTTGATCATGCTCTTGATGAAGGGGGCGTCGGAGGCGGTGGGGGAGAGCTCGAGGTACTTCTTGTAGTTGTCGTTGGCCTGGGCGGCGCGGCCGGCGCGCATGTAGCACTTGCCGAGGAACTTGTAGACGGCGGGCACCTTGGGGCTCAGGCGCTTGGCCTCCTCGCCGCGCGTGCACGCGTCGCCGACCTCGCCCTGGCCGAGGAGCTTCTCGGCCTCGCCGAGGACCTCGCGGCCGCCGCGAGGCGGGGGCGCGGCCTCGGGCGGCGGCGTGACCGCGGCGGCCGCCGCGGGCACGCGCACGGCCGTCGACGCGGGAGCCTCGGCGGCGGGCTGGAGCGCCGGCGCGTGGGCCGGCGTCTGCGATCCGTGGTGCTTGCGCGCGTGCGCAGCCGGACGGGCGGCGGCGGCCG
>DASZWW010000085.1:0-8162 GCA_035546175.1 Polyangia bacterium | reverse complement strand
CGCCTCGCCGAGGAGGCCGCTCGCGCGGCCCGCGAGGCGGCGGCGCTCGCCGAGGCCTCGGCGGCCGCGGCCCCCGCGGCCGACGCGGGCGCGCCGCGAAGCACGGAGGCGCGCTGACCGAATGAACGAGCCCGCCCCCCCCATCACGACGAGGACGCCGCCCGCGCGGGAGTCTGAGCGCACGTGCGTCGGCTGTCGCCGGCGCGCGCCGACCGGCTCGCTCGCGCGGCTGGCCCTCGAGGACGGCACGCTGCGCGTGTGGGGAGCGGGCCGGGCGCGGCCGGCCGGCAGGGGGGCCTCGCTTCACCGCGAGGCCAGCTGTCTGGGCGCCGCCCTCAGGTCCGGGGCCTTCGCCCGGGCCTTTCGCGGGGCGGTCAAGGTGGGGAACGAAGCGGATCTCTTGCAACAGCTCCAGCGGACAGAGGATAAGAGCTCATGATCGGATCGGGAAACACCATCGACGCTCCCGCGGGACCGCGTGTTCGCATCTACGAGCTCGCCAAGGAGCTCTCCCTCGGACACCGCGAGATGGTCGCCAAGGTGCGCTCGCTCGGGATCGAGGTCGCCAATCACATGTCGCACCTCGAGCCCGCGGACGTCGACCGCGTGCGCCGCGCCGTCACGCGCGAGCGCAAGGAGAGCACGACCGAGGAGCGGCTCAACGACACGGTCATCCGCCGCCGCTCGAAGTCCATCGCGCCCGGCGCGCCGCCCGTGGTCGCCAAGCCCGCGGCCGCGCCCGCCCCGAAGCCGGCGCCGGAGCCCGTCGTCGCTCGGGAGCCGGCCCGGGAGCCCGCGCCCGAGCCGCCGCCCGCGCGCCCGCGCGTCGTCGAGGTCGAGCCGGAAGAAGAGGCGCCCCGCCCCTTGAAGCGCGCGTCGGCGCCGGAGGCGGAGCCCGCGATCGACAAGGCGCCCGCGCCCGTCGCGCCCACGCCCCCGCCCGCCGTCGAGGCCAAGGCGCCGCCCAAGGTCGAAGAGGCGCCCCCCGCGCCCGCGAGGGCTCCGGAGGCGCCGCCCGCCGCGCCGCAGCCCGTGATCCGGACCATCCCGCAGCAGCAGATCACCGGGTCGGCCGCGACGGGCGCGTTCATCCAGCTGCCCGGCATCGGGCCGCGCGGAGAGGCGGGCACGCCCCGCATCGAGATCCGCGACCGCGACGCCGAGCAGCGGGCCCGCGGCGGCCTCGTGAGCCGCGCGCCCGCCGGCCGCGACCGCTTCCAGCGGCCCGGCGGCGGCGGCCCCGGCGGCGGGCCTGGCCAGCGCTTCAGCGGACCGCCGCGCAAGAAGGTCGCCGCGGCCGGCAAGAAGCTCAAGCAGACCCAGATCACGACGCCCGCCGAGCACAAGCGCGTCATCCGCATGGGCGACACGATCGCCGTCTCCGATCTCGCGCAGAAGATGGCCATCAAGGGCAAGGAGATCATCAAGAAGCTCTGGGCCCTCGGCATGATGGGCGTCAACATCAACCAGGACGTCGACCTCGACACCGCGACCCTCATCGCCACCGAGTTCGGCTATCAGGTCGAGTCGACGGCGTTCAACGAGGAGGAGATCCTCGCGGGCGGCGAGGCGCAGGCCGACAACCCCGAGGACCTGGTGCCGCGGGCGCCCGTCGTCACCATCATGGGCCACGTCGACCACGGCAAGACGTCGCTCCTCGACGCCATCCGCAAGGCGAACGTGGCCGCGGGCGAGGCGGGCGGCATCACCCAGCACATCGGCGCCTACAAGGTGTCGAGCGACCGCGGCGACGTCGTCTTCCTCGACACGCCCGGCCACGAGGCCTTCACGGCCATGCGCGCGCGCGGCGCGCAGATGACCGACATCGTGGTGCTCGTCGTCGCCGCCGACGACGGCCCCATGCCCCAGACGATCGAGGCCATCAACCACGCCAAGGAGGCGGACGTCCCTATCGTCGTCGCCATCAACAAGATCGACAAGCCCGGCGCCAACCCCGACGCCATCCGCAACAAGCTCTCCGAGCACGGCCTCGTGTCCGAGGAGTGGGGCGGCGACACGATCTTCGTCCCCGTCTCGGCGAAGACGAAGGAGGGCATCGACAAGCTGCTCGAGATGCTGGCCTTGCAGGCCGAGGTGCTCGAGCTCAAGGCCAACCCCAACAAGGCCGCCAAGGGCCACGTCGTCGAGGCGCGGCTCGATCGCGCGCGCGGCCCGGTCTCGACGATCCTCGTCGAGGAGGGCACGCTCAAGGTCGGCGACCTGCTCGTCGCCGGCGAGTACTCGGGGAAGATCCGGGCCATGCTGGGCGACAAGGGTCAGGCCGTCACCGAGGCCGGCCCCTCGACGCCCGTCGAGGTGCTGGGCCTCGACGGCGTGCCGGACGCGGGAGAGATCTTCAACGTCGTCGAGGACGAGAAGGCCGCCAAGGCGCTCGTCGAGCACCGTCACGACCAGCGGCGCAAGAAGGAGCTCGCGGGCTCGGGCAGCCGCGTCTCCCTCGAGAACATCCTCGACAAGATCAAGTCGGGTGACGTCAAGGAGGTCAAGGTCGTCCTCAAGGCCGACGTCCAGGGCTCGATCGAGGCCATCGCCAACGCGCTCACGAAGCTGTCGACGGACGCCGTGGGCGTCAACGTCATCTCGTCGGGCGTCGGCGGCATCACCGAGTCGGACGTCAGCCTCGCCAAGGCCTCGGCCGCCATCATCATCGGCTTCAACGTCCGCCCCGCGGGCAAGGCCGCCCAGCTCGCCGAGCAGGAGGGCGTCGACATCAAGCTCTACCAGGTCATCTACGACGCCATCGACGACGTCAAGAAGGCCATGGTGGGCATGCTGGCGCCCATCGCGCGCGAGAAGATCCTGGGCAAGGTCGAGATCCGCCAGATCTTCAACATCCCGAAGGCGGGCACGATCGCGGGCTCGTTCGTCACCGAGGGCAAGATCACGCGCAAGGCGCAGCTGCGCCTCGTGCGCGACTCGGTCGTCATCTACACGGGCAAGGTCGGCTCGCTGCGTCGGTTCAAGGACGACGCCAGCGAGGTCGCCCAGGGCTACGAGTGCGGCGTATCGATCGAGGGCTACAACGACGTCCGCGAGGGCGACATCATCGAGGCCTTCGAGATCGAGCAGGTCGCGCCGACGCTCGAGAACCCGACCGGGAAGTAACGCCTCGGGGGCCGCATGACGGTCGGTCTCGCGCGCGTCACGCTCTTCGTGGCGGGCAGCCACTCGCTCAAGGAGAAGCGGTCGGTGGTCCGCAGGCTCAAGGACCTGGTCACGCAGAGGTTCAACGTCTCCATCGCCGAGGTGGGCGCCAACGACGTCTGGCAACGGGCCGTCGTCGGGCTCGCCCTCGTCGGGAACGAGCGCCGGTTCGTCGAGGCTCAGCTCGACGAGATCCTCTCCTTCGTGCGCTCGAAGGCCGAGGTGCTCGACGAGACGAAGGAGCTGCAATCCTTCAGCGACGCCGACCCGCTGTCGGTGGGCGAGCCCCCGTACAAGCACTGGGAGCCCGAGTCGTGAGCCTGCGCCTCGAGCGCATCGCGGGCGAGGTGCGCGCCGTGCTCGGCGAGGTGCTGGCGCGCGACGAGATCAAGGACCCGCGCGTGCGGGGCGTCGGGCTCATCACGGTGACGCACGTGCGCGTCTCGGGCGATCTGCGCCACGCGCGGGCGATGTTCACCGTCCACGGCCTCGAGGAGGCCGCGCTCGAGCGCGTCCGCGCCGGGCTCGACCACGCGAGCGGGTACTTCCGCCACGCCATCGCGCGCCGCCTGCGCACGAAGGTGGCGCCCGCCGTGACCTTCGAGATCGACCACGTCTTCGAGCAGGCGACGCGCGTCGAGTCGCTGCTCCGGGAGATCGAGACGAAGCCGGAGCCCGCCGCGGCCGAGGCCGAGGCGCCCGGCCGCGACGACGAGAAGGGCTGACCGTGCCGGCGCGCCTGCCCGACGGCGTGCTCGTCGTCGACAAGCCCTCGGGGCCCACCTCGTTCGACGTCGTCCGCCGCATCAAGCGCGCCTCCGGCGTCAGGCGCGTGGGCCACGGCGGCACGCTCGATCCGCTCGCCTCCGGCGTCCTGCCGATCTGCGTGGGGGAGGGCACCAAGCTCGCCGCCTTCCTGCTCGACGCCGACAAGGAGTACGACGTCACCGTCTGCTTCGGCGTCGAGACCGACACCTACGACGCGCAGGGCGCCGTCACGGCGCGCGCCGATGCCTCGGGCCTCGACGAGGCGCGGGTGCGCGCCGCGCTCCCGGCGTTCACGGGCCCCCTCGAGCAGACGCCGCCCGCCTACTCGGCGCTCAAGCGGGACGGCCGGCCGCTCTACGACTACGCGCGCGCCGGCGAGGCGGTCGAGCTGCGGCCGCGCGCGGTCACCGTGCACGAGCTGGCGCTCGCCGGCTTCGGCGGGCCGGAGGCGGTGGCGCTCCGCGTCCGGTGCTCGAAGGGCACCTACGTCCGCTCGCTGGCCCACGACCTCGGGCGCGCCCTGGGCCTGGGCGCCCACGTCGCCGCCCTCCGCCGCACCCGCTCGGGCCCGTTCGCGCTCGCGGACGCCCGCGCCCTCGACGTCCTCCTCGCGGCCCTCGCCCCGGGCCTCGACTCGCCGCTCCCGGTCATCTCGCCCGCCGAGGCGCTGGCCCACCTCCCGCGTTGCGGGGTCGACCCGGCCGGCGTCAGGACGCTCGAGCAGGGCAAGCGGCTGCCCTGGCTTGACCTCGCCGGCGCGCCCGACCCGGCGGGAGCGCCGCGTGTGAGGGTCCTGCGGCCCGATGGCACCTTGCTGGCGGTCGCCGAGCCCCGGGGCGACGGCACCGTGAGGACGCTGCGCGTCTTCGGGGTCGCCCATCCGGCCGCAGCGCCCTCCGGAGCGGAAGAAATGCATTGAATCCGCGCGGATTCATTGACTCCGCGCACCTTTTCTGGGATGTTTCGCGGACTCAAAAACCGACCGACAAAGCCAAGAAAGAACCAACGCCAATGCCTCTCGCAGCAGAACGCAAGACCGCAGTCGTCCAGAAGTTCGCCCGCAAGCCCGGCGACACCGGCTCCCCCGAGGTCCAGATCGCGCTCCTCTCCGAGCGCATCACCTACCTGACCGAGCACTTCAAGGCCCACGCGAAGGATCACCACTCGCGCCGCGGCCTCCTGATGCTCGTCGGCAAGCGGCGCCGGATGCTGGACTACCTGAAGGCGCAGAACCTCGACAAGTACCGATCGGTCATCCAGACGCTCGGGATTCGCAAGTAGCACCGCAGGACGGCGGCGTCAGCCCTCGGTCGACGCCGCGCAAACAACCGGCGCGCGCGTCCTCGAACGCGCCGCCATTCGGGCTGCGGGTCCGGTCTTTATCCTTTCTCTCTTCGCTCCAGGCTGCACCTCGAGCGCTGGGACAAGGGACAAAGCGGACAGCGCCGCGGCCTCCTCTGAAGAAGGAGACAGCCAATGTTCGTACGTGAAGGAGTCATTTTCGGCGGCAAGGAGCTCACCATCGAGACCGGCCGCATGGCCAAGCAGGCCGACGGCGCCGTCGTCGTCCGCTACGGCGACACGATGGTGCTCGTCACCGCCGTCGCCGCCGGCAACATCCGCCCGGGCGTCGACTTCATGCCGCTCACGGTCGACTACCTCGAGAAGACCTCGGCGGCGGGGCGCATCCCCGGCGGCTACTTCAAGCGCGAAGGCCGCATGACCGAGATCGAGGTGCTCACCTCGCGCATCATCGACCGGCCGAGCCGCCCGCTGTTCCCCAAGGGCTGGCGCTTCGACACGCAGGTCATCGCCATGGTCGTCTCGACGGACCGCGAGAACTGCTCGGACGTCCTCGCCATGGTGGGCGCCTCGTGCGCGCTCCACATCAGCGACATCCCGTGGGCCGGCCCCTACGCGGGCGTGCGCGTCGGCCGCATCGGCGGCCAGTTCGTGGTCAACCCCACCTTCTCGCAGCGCGCGGAGGCGGAGCTCGACCTGGTCGTCGCCGCCAACCGCGACGCCATCGTCATGGTCGAGGGCTCCTGCGCCGAGGTGAGCGAGGACGTCATCGTCGACGCCCTCATGTTCGCCCACAAGGAGGCGCAGGCCCTGCTCGATCTGCAGGAGAAGCTGCGCGCCGCCGTGGGCAAGGCCAAGCGCGAGTTCACGCCGCCGCAGAAGGATCCGGCCATCGTCGCGCGGGTGAGCGAGGTGGCGGGCCAGAAGATCTCGGCCGCCATGGCCATCCGCGACAAGCACGAGCGCTACGGCGCGCTCGACGCCGCGGGCGCGCAGACCGTCGAGGCGCTCACGCCCGAGTTCCCCGAGCGGGGCGCCGAGATCAAGGAGGCCTACGAGTCGGCCAAGAAGAAGCACCTGCGCGAGCTCGTGCTCGACACGCAGCGCCGCATCGACGGCCGCGCCACGGCCGACATCCGCGCCATCACCTGCGAGGTCGGCGTGCTGCCGCGCCCGCACGGCTCGTCGCTCTTCACGCGCGGCGAGACGCAGGCCCTCGTCACGGTGACGCTCGGCACGAGCCAGGACACGCAGCACATCGAGGGCCTCACGGGCGACGTCGAGAAGCGCTTCCTCTTGCACTACAACTTCCCGCCCTTCTCGACGGGCGAGACGAAGCCGCTGCGCGGCGCGAGCCGGCGCGAGACCGGCCACGGCCACCTCGCCGAGCGCGCCCTAGCGCGCATCCTGCCCGCGGAGAAGGACTTCCCCTACGTCATCCGCATCGTCTCGGAGATCCTCGAGTCGAACGGCTCCTCGTCGATGGCCTCGGTCTGCGGCGGGACGCTGTCCCTCATGGACGCCGGCATCCCCATCAAGACGCCCGTCGCGGGCATCGCCATGGGCCTCATCAAGGAGGGCGACCGCATCGCCGTGCTGTCCGACATCCTCGGCGACGAGGACCACCTCGGCGACATGGACTTCAAGATCTGCGGGACGAAGAACGGCGTCACGGCCGTCCAGATGGACATCAAGATCGACGGCCTCACGCGCGAGATCCTCGACACGGCGCTCCGGCAGGCCAAGGAGGGCCGCTTCCACATCCTCGGCAAGATGGCGGAGGCGCTGGCGGCCCCGCGCGAGGAGATGTCGATCTACGCGCCGCGCATCCACACCCTGCGCGTCAAGCCCGACCAGATCCGCGAGATCATCGGCCCCGGCGGCAAGACCATCCGCGGCATCACGGCGCAGACGGGCGTGGCCATCGAGGTCCAGGACGACGGCACGGTGCTGATCGCGTCGCCCGACGGCATCGCCGTCAAGAAGGCCATCGACATCATCAAGGGCCTCACGACCGAGCCCGAGGTGGGCGAGTACTACCTGGGCGTCGTCAAGCGGCTGGCCGAGTTCGGCGCCTTCGTCGAGATCCTCCCGGGGACGGACGGGCTCGTGCACATCAGCGAGCTCGACAGCAAGCGCGTGCAGACCGTGCAGGACATCTGCAAGGAGGGCGACGAGATGCTGGTCAAGGTCATCGCCATCGACCGCGCCACCGGCAAGATCCGCCTCTCGCGCAAGGAGACGCTCGGCAAGACGCCGGACGTCGTCCACAACTTCCGCGCCGCCGCGGCGTCGTAGGTGGTGTAAAAGCGTCGGCATGTCCAAGCCGACGCCGACGCCGGGCGCGCCCAAGGTCCGCTTCCAGAAGGTGAGGCCGGGCGCGCTCGCGCCGAAGTACATGTCGGCGGGCGCGGCGGGGCTCGACCTCGCGAGCGCCGCCGACGAGCCCATCACGCTGGCCCCGGGCGGGCGCGTCGCCGTGCCCACGGGGCTCGCCTTCGAGATCCCGCACGGGTTCGAGGGGCAGGTGCGGCCGCGCTCGGGCCTCGCCCGCAAGCACGGCGTCACGCTCACGAACGCGCCCGGGACAATCGACAGCGACTACCGCGGCGAGGTCCAGGTGCTGCTCGTGAACCTGGGCGACGCGCCCCACGTCGTGCAGCCGGGCGACCGCATCGCCCAGCTCGTCATCGCGCCCGTCGTGCTCGCCGAGCTCGAGGAGGTCGACGCGCTCGGGGACACGGCGCGGGGCGACGGCGGCTTCGGCCACACGGGGCGCTGAGCCCTCCCGTCGCACAATCGGCACTTGATCGCCGCCGCGACTCGTGAATAACTATTCACGAAATGAATAAGACCTTTCGCGTGGGCATCGTCGGCGTCTCCGGGTCCTCGGGGATGGAGACGGCGCGCCTCGTCGCGGCGCACCC
>DASZWW010000084.1:0-2151 GCA_035546175.1 Polyangia bacterium | reverse complement strand
CGGCCCCGAGCGCGCCGCCGAGGAGCGAGGCGCGGGCCGCCTCGGTGAGCGCCGCCGCGCGCGCGTTCGCGAGGACGCGGTCGACGAGGGCGCGGTCGTCGGGGCGGCCGAGCTCGGCGAGCAGCCGGCGCGCCGCCTCGGCGAGGGCGGCCGTCGCGCGCCGCAGGTCCTCGGCGTCGGCCTGGAAGACGCCCCGGTCACCGCGGCCGGCGACGATCGCGCCCTGGCTGCCGCGCAGGCGATCGCTCGCCTCGAGGAACGCGTCGATCTCGGCGCGCGCCCGCCGCACGACCTGGTTGGTCGCCCACGACGAGGGCGAGGGGCGGCGGACCTTCTTGAGGGCCTGCGCCTCGGCCTTGTGCCCGGCCGCGCTCAGCGCCGCCGCGAGGCGCGCGCGCGTCTCGACGAACGCGTCGAGCGACGCGCCGAAGAGCTCATCGAGCGCCTCGCGTTCTTGCATCTCGACCCGGCAGCATACCGGGCCTGCCCGCCGCCCGCCTCACTGGCAGGCGAAGAAGCACTCGGCCGGCGGCCCCATGTCGGCCAAGATCTGGTCGCAGGTCTCGGTCGCGTACTTGCTCAGGCACGCCTGCGCGAACGTCGTGCTGTACGTCCCGCACATCGCGCCGAAGCCGTCGCAGGCCTGCGTCGTGAGCGTGCCCTTGCACTCGGTGATGTTGTTGCCCTCGCTCGCCACGAAGTCGGCGTCGCGCATGGCGGCCGGCACGCAGTCGTAGGCCCGGTCGCAGTCGACCATCGAGAGCTGGAGGCAGAACGACATGCCGTCCGGCGGCACCGCGCCCGCGCCGCCCGCGCCCGCGGCGCCCGTCGCCGAGCCGGCCGCCCCGGTCGTGGAGCCGGCGGCGCCCGTCGCGCCCCCGGCGCCGCTGGTCGAGCCGGCGGCGCCCGTCGTGGCCGTCGTGCAGACCTGGCCGCAGACGTCGTCGTACGTGAACGTCCCGTTGTTGATCTCGTCGCAGGTCGCGGCGGGGATGGCCTGCAAGCACATCGTCTGGGCCGTCGCGTTGACCTGCGTCGCGCCGTAACAGTTGACGTCCGGCACCTGCCCGGCGGGAGGCTTGTTGGTGCACTCCTGCGTGAAGCCCTGCACGCACTGGCTCATGGTGAACGGGAGCGGGTTGGCAGGATCCGGACAGGCGAAGTCCCTCTGACAGACCGCGGTCGCGTACTTCGCGCAAAAGTCGCTGCCGGGGCTGGACGAGCCGCCGCCGCAGGCCAGGGGAGCGAGCGCGCCCCCGAGGAGGAGGAGGGCCGCTAAGCTAATCTTTTTGATCATGGCGCAATGATGCAACGGCGGGTGGAGTGCCGTCAATTGCGCGCCACGCTTTGGGTCTGCCGCCGTCCTGCGGCAAAACGCCGCTCAGCGGCGCATGGCCCAGAGGAGCGCGGGGATGACGTGATCCTCGACGAGGCGCGAGTTCGCCTGCTTGGCGTCCATGGGCGCCGTCCAGCGCGCGTCGTCGTGGCCGAGCGCCGTGTAGAACATGCGGCCCATGCCCTCCTCGCGCACGTAGGAGACGGGGCGCATCGTGCCCGTGCCGTCGCCGCTCGAGACGCAGCTGAGGACGGTCTGGTTGTCCATGCGGAACATCGTGGTCGCGTAGATCTCGTCGGTGGTCGTGAACGTCGCGGGCAGCTGCATGATCGACGCCTGCGTCCCCACGGTCTTGCACGTGGCGGGCGCGACGCCGCCCGGGTGCCCGACGAAGTCGTTGCCGATGAGGTTGACGTAGGGCTGCGAGGCGGGGTGGCCGTTGAACTGGCCGTCGTAGCAGTGGTCCGCGTCCTCGATCGCCACGAGGGCGCCGCCGTTGTGGACGTAGTCGACGAGGTTCTGGATCTCCATCGTCGCCGGGTAGCCGAACGGCTCGCCCGAGTTCGCGAGCAGGACGACCGCGCCGTACTGCGCGAGCGCGGCGGCCGTGAACTTCGTGGGGTCCGCCTTGTTCGTGGCGTCCGTGCACCCGACCTGCTCGCTCGTGAGGCCATGGGTCATCGCCGCCGCGGCGATGGCGTTCGCGGCCGGCGGGATCGAGCCGTGCCGAAAGCCCGTGGTCACGCCGTAGATGAGGATCTTGTTGCTGCCCGCGGCCGCGCCGCCCGCGCCCGACGAGCCGCCTTGCCCGGTCG
>DASZWW010000083.1:0-6999 GCA_035546175.1 Polyangia bacterium | reverse complement strand
GAGGTGGGCGCCACGCCGCGCGGCCGGCTCCTGCTCCGCCGCGATCCGCGCACGGCGCGGCTCGTCCTCGTCGAGCGCGGCGCGGAGCCCCTCGACGAGCCCGCGCTCGCCGAGGTGCGCCGGCGCGCCGCCGCCGGCGGGCCCTGCGTCCAGCGCGTCCTGTGCCTCTCCGAAGACCGCCGCGAGGTGTGGTACGAGGCCCTCGAGGGCGAGCCCCTGCCCGCCGCCGCCGCCACGCCCCGCGAGCGCGACCGCCTCGACGCCGCCCGCGCGCGCCACCCCGACCTGCCGCTCACGCACTTCGCCCGCACGGAGGGCGGCCCCGTCTGGCTCGTCGCGCCCCTGCCCGGCCCGCTCAGTTCGTCAGGATCTGCGTGACGTAGAGCGGGATCGTGCCCGTCACCGGCGCGCCGAGGACGACCCCGACCCCGAGCTTGGTCGCGCGCGGCTCGACGACGTTCGCGCGGTGGCCGGGGCTGGCCATGAACCCGGACTCGACCTCCTGGGCCGAGTAGGCGCGCCCCACGTTCTCGAGGATGAGCTCCGGCGTGAGGCCGCCCTTGTGGACGCGGTCCAGCGCCGTCCCGGTGCGCGGTGAGACGTGGCCCACGAAGTCGTGCTCGGCCATGTCGCGGCTGTGGGCGCGCGCGATGTCGGCGAGCTTCGCGTCCCAGGTCACGGCGCCGAGGCCGGCCGCCGCGCGATCGCGGTTGACGAGCGCGAGCACGTCCTGCTCGGCGGCCTCGGCCGAGACGCGCGCCTGCCGCGTGCCCGCGCCGCGCGGCGCGACGGCCGGGGGCTCGACGCCGCAGAAGACCGGGAAGTTCGCCAGCACGGCCGTGCCCGAGGCGTCGTCGGCCGTGACCTCGACCTGGTAGCGGCCGTCGGCGGCGCAGGCGACGTTGCCCCGCACCCAGCCCTCGCGCGGCGACGGCTCCTGCTCGGCCACCTTCCCGTCGGGCGACGTCACGACGACGCGCGCCTGGCGGTAGCGCCCGATGAGCTTGCCGGTGATCGCCGCCCCGCCGCCGTGCGGGAGCTTGCGCGGCACGGGCTCGAGCGCGAGGTGCGTCTCCTGCAGCCCGACGACGACGTACATGAGGTCGCCCGTGCGGTCGATGCCGATCCCCACCCGCGCGACGGGGTCGGTCTTGTAGACGGCGGCGATCTCCTTGAGGGCCTGCTGCCGGATCTCGCGATCGGCCCCGGCCGTCGCGCGCGACAGCAAGAGGTGCGGCGACGGCTCGGCGATCCCGTAGTGCGTGAGCAGGTAGTCGACCACCTCGAGCGCCGGCAGGTCGTCGCCGCGCAGGTTGTGGGCGAGATCGTTCATCGCCGCGTCGAGCCGCGCGTCGGCCTTGGGCCGCGGCCGCTTGCTCCGCCTCGCCAGCGCGGTCACATCCTTGAGGATCCCGGCGCGCAGCCGGTCCTTCGGCACGCCGCGCGCGTCCTTCTTGGTCGGCGCCGCGGCGTACACCCGCGCCCCGCGGCCCGCCGGCCGCAGCGGCGCCTCCTTCGAGCTCGGCGGGGGCTCCTTCGCGACGACCGGCGCCCTGGCCGCCGCGGGCTCCGGCGGCGCGATCTTCGGGCCCGGCGCCGGCTCCGCCTTCGCCGGCTTGCCGGGCGGGGCCTCGTCCGCCTCGCGCGCGCTCCTGGCCGGCGGCGCGCTCGCTGCGCACGCCGACGCCACCATCGCGAGCGTGAGCCCGAAGCGGAGAGGTCGAGCGAATCCAGCCATTCGGAGGGCGCGGCGCGCCGCGCCGCCCCACCTTATCAAAAACCGGCCCGTTACTTCTTCGACTTGGCGCCGTCGCCCTTGACGGCGGCCTTCTTGTCGGCGCCGGGCGCCTCCTTGACGGCGGCCGGGGCCTTCTTCTCGGCGGGGGCCGCGACGGCCGGGCCGTGGCCGACGGCGACGGCCGGCGCGGGCGGCGGGACGTTGCCCTTCTCGTCGCCGAAGACGAGATCGCCGAACTTGTCGAGGGCGTGGAAGTCACCCACCATCGGCGGCGACCACCCGGAGGCCTGCTGCGGCTTGCCCTGCGGCTGGTCCATGCGGAACATGTTGATGCGCCACTTGTCGCCGACCGCGGGCGGGATCTTCACGGTCGACGCCTTGTCGAGGCCCTTGACGTCCTCGAGCGGGATCGCCATCTCGACCGTCCAGACCTTGTCCTTGTCCTCGCGCTTGTTGAGCGTGCCGTCGATCGAGACCTTGGCCTGCAGCTTCGAGTTCCAGGAGTAGGGCTTCTTCTTCGGGTCGAGCGTGTCCTCGTACTTGCGGTACTCGGGCAGGTAGGTGTCGAAGACGTTGCCGTTCGGCGCCACCTGCAGCTCGACGTACGTCTTGCCGTTACCGTCGGCGTCGATCATCACCTCGTCCGCCTCCTGCGTCCAAAGCTTGTCGTCGCGCTTGGTGAGGGTCGCCCAGATGTCGGTGTCCTGGTTGTCGAAGGCGACATAGAGGAACTTGCCGTCCCAGAGCAGCTTCGCCTCGGTCTTCTGCTCGGCCGGCGAGCCGTTGAGGGTGTTCGTGAACACGCCCGTCGAGGGCGCGCTCTTCCAGACGTCGTCGTCGAGCTTGCCGTCGAGCTTGGGCGCCTTCGTGATCCGGCGCGCGACGTAGGCCTTGCGCGCCACCGGCTTGGCGGGCGCCTTCACGGGGATGGTGCCGGCGATGACCCGGTTCGCGGGATCGTGCGGGCCGGACTTGACGGTGAGGCGGGCGTCGCCGCGCCAGAAGCCCGTGAAGACGGTCACCGAGTCGGCGGTCCAGTTCGGCGGCAGGCGGACGGTGTGCTCGTCGCGGATGATCTCGCCCGGCTTCCACGCCGACGGCGGGTACTTGCCCTTGACGGCCGGGTGGTCGGCGTTGATGAAGTTCGCGTGGTTCGGGCCCTCGAGGTGCGTGAACGGCTTCCAGCCGTCGCCCGGCGCCGCGACCATCTTCCAGTAGTGCGTCAGCTTGATGTCGTGCCCCGGCTCCGGCGTCGCCGGGTCGACGTCCATCCCGAGGTAGACCACCTTGCCGTCGAGGTCGGCGTTCACGGCATACTTGGGCGTGGGCGCGGTCGCGAGGATGTTCGCCTTCGCGACCTTCATGTCCTCGTCGTTGGGCTTCTCGTCGTCCTGCTCGACGCAGCCGCCGAAGAGCATCGCGGCGACGGGGGCGAGGAGCGCCACAGAAAACAGGCTCGGGAGGGGCTTTCGCATGCGGGCGTTTTATCCTTGGCGCAGCTGTTTTGCAATGACCGACCAAATGACCGACGCGATCGCCGAGACGCGGAATCACCTGGGAAAGCGCGCGGTTTTGACCGGGTCCTGTTACGATGGGCGAAGCCTCGCGTGCGCACGCTGCTGATCGTCCCCGGCCTCTTCGGCACCGCCCTCCGGTGCCCCGACCAGGGGCCGATCTGGGGGCCGTTCCGGTGCCTCTACGGCGGGCCGCTCATCGGCGAGCTGCCGGCGCCGCGCGGGCGGGCCGACGGCGTGCTGCACGCGATCCGCCTCGGGCCCCTCGTCCTCTACGACATCCACGGCGCCCTCCTGCGCGCGCTCGGCCGCGCCGGGTACACGCTCGGCAAGGACCTCTTCCTCTATGGCTACGACTGGCGCCAGCGCGTCGTCGACGAGGGCCCGCCGCTGGCCGCCGAGATCCGGCGCCTCGCCGAGGCCTCCGGCGGCCCGATCGACCTGCTCGGGCTCTCGAACGGCGGCCTCACGCTGCGCGCGGCGTTCGTCGTCGACCGGGCGCTGCCCGTCGAGCGCGTGGTCCTGTCGGGGCCGCCGCTCGCCGGCTCGGTCGAGACGCTCACGGTCCTGCACGCGGGCTTCCAGTTCGCGCCGCTCGGCCGGACGGTCTCGCCCGAGGAGTTCGTCTCCTGCCCGGGCGCGATGGACTCCATCCCCTCCCCCGCGACCGCGTCGTTCATGGACCCCGACGGCGGCGCGCACGACCTCTACGACCTCGCGACGTGGCGGCGGCTGCGCCTCTCCGTCTTCCGCGACGATCCCGACCGCGCGGGCTGGGTCGAGGCCGTCGGCAAGCGCCTCGGCGACCTGCGCGAGACGTGGCGCTTCCTCGAGGACGCCGCCGTGCCCAAGCACCTGACGTGCGTCTGCGGCGACGGCCTGCCCACGCAGCGCCACATCCTCGTCGAGGGCGGCCGCGTGCGGCTGCCTGGCGAGGGCAACCTGCGCGGCCTGCCGGCGGCCGCGATCGTCGAGGGCGACGGCACGGTGACGCTCGAGAGCGCGCGCTCGTGGGCGGGCGCGCGGCCGCACGTCATCAAGATCCCCGTGAGCCGGCACCGGGACGTGGTGCGCTCGCCCAAGGCGCTCGCGGCGATGCTCGAGGGGCTGCGGTGACTACGGCAGGCCGGCCGCGGGCGCGACGCGCCTGAACGGCGTCGCGAAGACGCGCACCGAGACCTGGAGCGCGATCTCGCTGATGAGGATGGGCGTCCCGGGCGGCAGCCCATCCTGGTCGAACAGCCGCGAGCAGGCGCCCATGGCGTCGTCGACGTGCTTGAAGACGCCCACGAGCCGCTGCCCGCACACGAGCGCGTACTGGCCGGGGAAGGACTTCATGAGGTCCTCCTTCATCGCTTCGAAGGTTCGGGCCGCTTCGGAGGCGAGCATGTCTCCACCATCGGCCCGCCCGCCGCGCCCGTCAAAAAAACGGCCATTTCTGGCCCGCGCGACGGCGGCCCTTGCGGGCGGCGCCGCGGCGGCATCTACTGGAGCGGGGATGCGCAACACCCTCGGCCAGATCCGCGCTTTTCTGTCGACGAACCCGTACACGGCGGTGGCGACGCAGCGGCTCTCGGGGCGCGCCCGGGCGGCCATCTTCATGTACCGGCTCGCGCTGCGCATCCTCTTCCAGTGGGCGCACGACAAGTGCCCGCAGCAGGCCGCCGCCCTCGCCTTCCAGACGGCGCTCTCGCTCGTGCCGGTCACGGCCATCGCCTTCAGCATCCTGCGCGCGACGGGCTCCCTCGACGCGCAGTCGCAGCTCCTCCAGTTTGTGGGCGAGCACGTCTTCCCGCAGATGGAGGGCGTGACGGAGCGCATCTCCGAGTTCTCGTCGAAGGTCAGCATAGGCGCCCTCGGCGGCCTGGGCCTCATCTTCACCCTCGTGACCTGCTACTCGCTCTACCGCGACGTCGAGCGCATCTTCAACGACATCTGGCGCGTCGGCTCGCGGCGCACGCTCATCGGGAAGCTCCTCTACTTCTACCCGATGCTCACGCTCCTGCCCGTGTTCGCGGGCGCGTCGCTCTACTGGTCGGGCCGCCTCGTCGAGTCGACGGCCGCGCTGCGCTTCCTCGCGCCCCTGCTCATCGAGGTCGCGGCGCTCGTCCTGATGAACAAGTTCCTGCCCCGCACGACCGTGACCTGGTCGGCGGCCATCATCGGCGGCCTCTTCACCGCGCTCGCGCTCGAGGGGCTCAAGCTTACCTTCGTGAAGTTCGCCGTGCAGATCATGCTCAAGAGCTACAGCGGCGTGTACGGCCCGCTCGGGATCGTGCCCCTCGTGCTCGTCTGGATCTACTCGTCGTGGCTGCTCGTGCTGCTCGGCGCCGAGATCGCGCACTCGATCCAGAACCTGCGGCTGCTCGAGGCCGAGGACCGCCGGCGCGCGGGCGAGGCGCCCATCAACGGCCTGCTCGCGGCGCAGCTGCTGGCGGCGATCTCGGCGGCGCACGAGCGCGCGGGCGTGGGCTATCCGAAGGAGAAGCTGGCCACGGAGTTCGGCCTGACGCCCGACACGGTCGAGCAGATCGTATCGCGCCTCAAGTCGCGCGGCCTCGTCGCCGAGGTGCACGGCGACCTCAGCGGCTACATCCCGGGCCGCTCGGCCCACGCCATCACCCTCGAGGACGTGCTGGGGGCCTTCCGCGCCACGGACATCGAGATCGCGCACGGCGTGACCTCCCCCGCCCTGGCGGAGCTCGTCGCCGAGATCGAGGAGACGCGCCAGCGGCGCATCGCCGGCGTCACGATCGCGAGCCTCATGCCCGCGCGCCCGTCGACGGAGCCCTTGCCCGGCGCGCCCGTCGAGCCCGGGCAAGGCTGAGGACCATGGCCTCCCGCGCCCCTGCCGTCCGCCTGCCCGCCGTCGCGGGGGTGTTCTACCCCGACGCCCCCGCCGAGGTCGCCGCGGACGCCCGGCGCCTCGCGGCGCCTTCGCCCGAGGCGCCGCCGCGGCCCGCGATCGCCGCCGTGTGCCCGCACGCGGGCTGGATGTACTCGGGCGCGCTCGCCGGCCGGCTGGCCGCGGCCGTCGAGGTGCCGGCGCGCGTGCTCGTGCTCGCGCCGAACCACACGGGCCGCGGCGCGCGCGGCTCGGTCTGGCCGGGCGGCCCCTGGCGCTTCCCTGGCGCCGACGTCCCCGTCGACGCCGCGTTCTGCCGGGCGCTGTGCGAGGCCTCGACGCTGCTCGAGCCCGACGCCGACGCGCACGCCGAGGAGCACGCCGTCGAGGTCATCGTCCCGCTGCTCGCGGCGCGCCAGCCCGCGCTGCACCTCGTGCCCGTCGTGCTCGGAGGGCTCTCGTTCGGCGAGTGCGAGACCCTCGCCGGCGCCGTCGCCCGGACCGTCCAGGCCGCGCAGGGCCCCACCCTCATCATCGCCTCCTCCGACATGAACCACTACCTGAGCGACGCCGAGACGCGCGCCCTCGACGCCCTGGCCCTGGCGCCGCTCGAGGCGCTCGACGGCCACGGCCTCTACCGCGCGGTGCGAGAGCACGGCATCACCATGTGCGGCGTCATCCCCTCGACGGTGGCCGTGCTCGCGGCGCGCCTGCTCGGCGCGACGCGGACGACGCGCGTGGGCTACGCCACGAGCGCCGACGCCGGCGGCGACCGGCGCCGCGTCGTCGGCTACGCCGCCGTCACGATCGCCTGACCGAGCGCCTCGACGAGGCGCGCCTGCCAACCTGACGTCGCGGGCGGGCCGGCCGCGTCAGGGCGGCGTGGGCGGCCGCCCCGGCCG
>DASZWW010000082.1:0-12391 GCA_035546175.1 Polyangia bacterium | reverse complement strand
GGGGCCGGCGGCCGCGACGCCGGCCCCGTCGACGCGAGCAGGTGGACCCCGGACGACGTCGCCGCCGACGCCGGAGCTCGGGAGGCGGCCCCGGACGCGGGCGAGGCGGAGGCCGCGCCGCCGCGCGCGTGCGCGCCGATGGCCGTCGAGGCGCCCGAGGCGCAGGTGACCCTCCTCGCCGACGGGAGCTCGATCGACGAGGAGGCCTTCCTGGGCGGCGAGCTCGCGTCGGGGACGTACGTCCTGTCGCAGGTGGTGCACTTCGGCGCCTCCTACGCGGGGCCGACGCGGGAGCTCTGGATCGTCGACGCCGACGCCGAGACGCTCGAGATCGCCTCGCGCGTCGGGGACGCGGCGAGCGACGCCCGCTTCGCGCTCGCGAAGGCCTCGCCCACGGTGCTCACCGGCTTCCCGTCGTGCGGCGCCGCCGCGCCGAGCAACTGGAACTACCTCGTCACGGACGCGGGCGGCACGCTCAGCGTGAACCAGCGCGGCTCGGACGACATCTTGCTCTTGACGAAGCAGGCGGGCTCAGCGGGGCAGGTCGTCGGGCCTTAGCACGAGCGACCTCCGCCGGCGGCGTCCTCGACGTCGACGACGTCGCGCCCCATCTTGGCGCGTCAGACGATGCCGAGGGACTGGGGATCGAGCGCCTGGGCGCCGCTGAAGCCGAAGAGCGGCTGCTGCAGGGGCAGGCCCATCTTCTGCGCGATGATCGTGAGCAGCGACGAGTGCGCGAGGTTGGCGATGCCCGGGTGCATGCCGCCGCTGTAGGCCGGCACCTTGCCCTGGAAGTTGATGGCCTGCCCGAGCTTGAAGCCGAGCGCGCCGCCCCCGATGAACACGAACGGCACGCGGTCCGTCTTGTGGGGCCCGCCGTCGCCCAGCTCCGAGCAATGGAAGAGGATCGTGTTGTCGAAGAGCGTGCCCGTGACGTCGGGCGTCGCCTTGAGCATGCCGATGAACTGGGCGAGCTTCTGCGCGTACCACACGCGGTAGTTCTCCCAGGCCGTGAGCTTGGCGTTCATCTGCTCCGGCGTGGCGTTGCCGGTGAGCTGGCCGGGCGGCGCGTTGAAGTGGGAGGCGTCGTGTACGCCGAAGATGCCGAGCCCGTCGATGGGGTTGTGGGCGTTCGTGTGCTCGAAGAGCAGCGTCACGACGCGCGTGCGCCCGCACGCGAGCGACAGGCGCGCGATCTCCATCTGCAGATCGCCGACGACGCCCTTGTTGGTGGTCTGGTTGTACGACGCCTGGTTGGGGTCGCTCACCTGCGGCACGGTGAAGCCCGTCGGGTTGAACTTCGAGGTGTCGCACGCCGACGTCGAGCCGCCCATCGCCGTCAGCTGCCGCTCGAGATCGCGCAGCGACTGCGAGTAGGCGTCGACCTTCATCGCCTCCGAGCCGGGCAGGCTCTTCTGCAGCGCCGTGAGGTCCGCGGTCGCGGTGTCGAGGATGCTCTTCTGCTGCGCGGCGAGGCGCGCCAGCGCGGCCATGTTGGCGCTGGGCTGGCTCGTGCCCATCCCGAAGATGCGCGCGAAGGCGGCGAGCGGGTTGTCCTCGGCGAAGACCTCCTGCGCCAGCGAGATGCGCGTGAAGTGCGGGTGGGGCACCGTGGCCGTGCCGCCCTTGCTGATCCGCGACTGCACGCCGAGCTGGACGGACGTGAACGGCGACGGGTCGTTGATCTTCATCATGTAGTCGCCGAGCTGCAGGTCGAGCGTCTTGACGTCCTTGTCGTCGCCGGCCAGCATCTGCTGCGATCCGCCCTGGTGGTCGGTGAGCGGGTACATGGACACGCCGTCCATGAAGATGCAGTCGCCCTGATACGGCGCGAGCGGCGCCGAGAGGCGCGGCAGCGTGAAGCCCGGCGCCGTCGTCGAGCCCGTCTGCGCCGGGTGCCAGAGCGGCGGCTCGAGGCCGCACGGCGTGTAGAAGAAGACGACCTTGGGCACGGCGCCCGCGGCGGCGGCGCGCCCGCGGTGCATGCGGAACATCTGCGCGAGCGGCGCCGCGAGCGCCGACGCGGCCAGGCCCTTGAGGATCCCGCGTCGCTCGATGGGTCGCTTCATCTCATCACCACGTCGGCCGTGCGGCGCAGGACGAACGAGTCCTGCAGCGCGACCTGCACGAACAGCTCGGGCAGGTCGAGGTTCTGCGCGAGGAACAGGTCCTGCAGCTTCTGGACGGCGCCCGCGTCGACGCCCTTGCCGGCGAAGCCGCGCGCGTAGCGGTGGTAGTTGCCCGCGAAGCAGCGGCGCGCGTCGTCGCTCTGCGCGATGATCGTCGCGAGCTGGCGCGCGCCGTCGAAGGTCAGCGGCGCGCCGGTCTTGCTCGTGAAGCCGTTGATGACGCCCGTCGCGTCGACGGGCTGGCCGTTGTCGAGCGCGCGCTCGGCGCCGGTGCTGTCGAAGTGCTCGAGGCCGAAGCCGATGGGGTTCATGAGGCTGTGGCAGCCGTTGCACACGCCCGAGCCGGTCAGCGCCTGGATCTGGTCGCGGCCGGTCTGGCCCGCGGGGGCCGTCGTGACGTTGGTGTTGACGTCGGGCGGCGGCGGCGGCACGTCGGAGCACAGCATCGAGGCGCGGATCATGTGCCCGCGCTGCGTGGGCGACGACTGGTCGGTGCGCCCGTGGCCGACGAGGAACATGCCGAGCGTCAGCAGGCCGCCGCGCTGGTCGCCCGCCGGGATGGCGACCTTCTTGGCCGTGGCGCTGCCGGGCAGGGGCAGGCCGTAGTAGCCGGCGAGGGTGTCGTTCGCGAAGGTGTAGTCGGCGGTGAAGAGCTCGTCCCACTTCTTCGTCGAGTCGAACACGACGTTGCCGATGAAGGCGTCCTCCTCGTCGCGCATCGCCGAGACGATGGCGTTGTTCGCGTTGGCCTTGGCGTAGGCCGGGTACTTGCCGGAGTCCTTCGTGGCGACGTAGGCGCGCGCCGACTCCATCCACTCGTAGAAGAAGCTCGCGACGCGCGCGCGGCCGCGCGGGTCGGCGAGCAGCCGGCGCGCCTGCGACTCGATCTCGGCCTTGTTCGCCAGCGCGCCGCTCTTCGCCGAGGCGAAGAGGGCGTCGTCGGGCATCGTGCCCCAGTAGGTGTACGACAGCGAGGTCGCGATCTCGTAGGGCGTGAGCTTGAACGTGCCGTTCCCCATGTCCGCGCCGAGCTCGCTGCGGAAGAGGAAGTAGGGCGATACGAGCATCGCCTTGATGACCAGGCCGACGCCCGTCTTGAAGTCGCCGCCCGTCAGCGACGGATCGAAGAGCGCGAGGTAGCGCGCGTGCTCGTCGGCGGCGAGCGGCCGCCGGAAGGCCTTGAGCCCGAAGGCGTCGACGAACGCGCCCTGGCAGGCCGCGTCCTGCGTCGTGCACGGCACGAGCGCGGCGTACTGCTCGGCCACCGCCCGATCGCCGACCGCCGCCGCCGTCGTGTTGTACGCGCCCATCGACGTGTCGCTCACGAAGAGGCCCGTGACGTTGGTGGTGAACCCGTCGACCGAGACGTCGGGCGGGATGGCGCTCGTGTCGACGTTCGTGAGGTGGAGCAGGTCCTGCACGGTGGCCGTGTACTCGGCGAGGTTGAGCTGGCGCAGCAGCCGCGGGCTCGGCGACTCGACCGCCGGCGCAGCCGCGCCTCCCGCCGCCGTCGCGCCGCCCGCGCCCGTCGCCGACGCGCCGGCCGCGCCCGTCGTCGCGGGGCCGCCGGAGGGGCTACCGTTGCCGCCGGCGCCCGGGCCGCTGATCCGTCCCATGCAGCCCGCCGCGAGCAGCAGCGTCAGGGAGACGGCGGCGGGGCCGGGGCCGCTGAGGGTCCTGTTCCCGGTCACACAGCTATGGACGGTCGCCGCGCGGCGGGGCAGGCAGGAAAAGTTTGACTCCGGGGGCCCGGCTCGCGAACGTTCAGTCGTGAGCTCGGCCAAGGGTTTCGCGACTTTGGCGCTGGCGCTCGCCTTGGCGCGGGCCCCGGCTCAGCTCTCGATGAGGCCGATGAGGTTCCCCTCGAGATCGCGGAACTGCCCGATGACGGCCAGGTCGAGGATCGTGCGCGGCAGGGTGATCTGCGCGCCCAGCTCGACGGCCCTGGCGAGCGCGGCGTCGACGCTGGGGACGGCGACGTAGACGGTGACGCGCGGCGGGTCGCCCGGCGCGCTGCTCGTGAACCCGGCGCTGATCGAGCCTGGCCCCGCCGCGTCGACCATCGGGTAAGCCCCGGCGTTGTTCGGGTCGATCCTCCACCCGAAGAGCCGCGAGTAGAACGCCTGCTGCTTCTCCGAGTCGACCGACTGCAGCTCCCAGTGGATGACCCCGACGGGCGCCGGGGAGCTGGCCGCGGGGAGCGGTCGCGCGGCGGCCGTCGGCGCGGCCTTGGCCTTGGCCGGCGGCTTGGCCTTGGCGGCCGGCTTGGCCTTCGTCTTCGGGGCCGGCCTCTTCTTCTTCGCCATGCGCGCCTCCCGGCTCCTAGAACCTACCGCCAAAGCCGATCGCGCGGGGCGGTCCCGCGCCGCCGTCGAGCTCGCCGTCGCGGTACTCGCGCAGGCTGTCGATCGCGCCCGTGGGCTGCGTGAAGAGGATGACCTCGCCGATGACGGCGCCGCTGGCGAACTGAAAGAGCCCGGCGCCCCAGTGGTGGAAGCCCACGCCCAGGAAGAGGCCGACGCCGGCGTTCAGCGCGAAGTTGGCGAGGTGGAGCCACCAGCGGCGGCCGTCGGCCTGGTTCTGGGCGTCGCGCACGAGGCGCGCCTCGGCGTCGGCGAGCAGCGCGCAGACGTCGCGCGCGTCGCGGGCGGCCAGGCGGGCGCGCAGCTCGCGCGAGTCGCCGATGACGTCGAGGGGCGCGATCAGGAGCGGGACGACGCCGACGGTGTTGGTGAACGCCCCCGTGTACCAGTCGATGCGCTCGTCCTTGGGGACCCAGAGCAGGGGCGCGAGGTTCGCGACGGCCCCGACGCCGAGGGCGACGCCCCAGCCCCAGGTCCACACCTTCGCGTGGTGCGCGCTGCGCGCGAGCTCGGCGTCGATGAAGCGCAGGCGCCGCTCGGGGTCGAGCGCGGCCACGGGCGCGGCCGCCGGGCCGAGCGCGGCGATGGGCGCGCAGGTTGCGGCGCGCGCGCGCGTCGCGAGGAGCAGCGCCCCGAGGGCCAGCAGCGCGGCGAACGTGTGGGCGAGGCGCGTCCGCACTCAGTGACCGTGCTTGAGGCCGGTGCGGTAGCGGCCGTCGCCGTCGACGTCGAGGAAGACGGGGTTCGTGAGCGCGAAGGGGTAGGCCGTGAACGTCTTGCGGTCGCCCACCACGGGCGCGAGGGACCTGTCCCCGTCGACGCGCACGACGACGTAGCCGTCGCCCGGCGCCGTGAGGTCGACCGCCTCGTGGAAGCGCAGGGGCTCCGTGCCCGCCGGCACGGTCCAGCGCTTCGCCTCCTGTCCGTTGAGGTACAGCGTCACGCGATCGACGGAGATCCACGGCGCCGCCTGGACGGTGACCTCGGCGTGCACCTTGCCGCCGCGCGCCGGCACGAGGTCGCCGATCGTGCCGTTGTTGACGAGCAGCGAGACGAACGGCCCCGTCGTGAAGAACGCGTGGTGCCCCTTGATCGCGCGCGCGAGCTGCACGCCGTCGACGGAGTGCGGGTGGTCGTCCTGCACCTTGACGTAGTTGCGCGGGTAGCCGCCGATGTTGAAGGTGAGGTGGTGGGTGTCGGAGTTGCCCGTGGCCGTCACGAGGTGCTCGTGGTTGAGCAGCGAGAACCAGTCGTCGACGACGCGATCGACGCTGCGCCGCACGGGGTCCTGGTAGCCGTTCATGACCTCGACGGCGTCGAAGTCCCACGAGAACCCCGGCTTCTCGGCGCGGTCGCCGCGGGCGTCGAAGTGCGAGATGTCGAAGTAGCCGATCTCGCTGTCGATGCGCGGGTGGTGGACGTCGATGATGGCGCCGGGCGCGTTGGCGCGCACGTCGTTGAAGAAGTCGACGGGCTTGCGGCCGTGGACGAGCACGGCGCCCTGGCCGGCGCGCTCGAGATCGCGGGGGAGCGGGAAGGCGCCGAAGTGACCCCAGGCGGCGGTCGTCATCTCGTCGCCCACGGCGCTCGTGATGTAGCGGCCGGCGTCGAGCTCGCGGATGTAGGGGTCGTAGTCGGAGATGACGTTGTGATCCGTCGAGACGATCATCTGCACGTCGTCGGCGACGAACTCGTAGATGCGGTCCTGCATGGGCACGCGCGAGTCGGGCGAGCGCGCGGCGTGGACGTGGAAGTCGCCCGAGATCCAACCTGGCGTCTCGACGACGTGCCTGAGGCGGGCCGAGACCGTGGCGCCGCGCGCGTCGATCTTCACGCCCTTGCTCGTGGCGATCTCCCACTCGGGGCCGCGGCTCACCGTGACGTCGTAGGTGCCGAAGGGCACGTGCACCGCGCCCACGCCCTTGAGCGACATGATGCGGTTGAAGGCCAGCAGCGCGCCGCTCTCCTCGCGGCCGATGTCGACCTTCGTGAACTCGGGGTCCGGCGCGCCGTTCGCGCCCACGAGCGTGAGCTTGCAGGGGATGAGCTCGCCCGTCGTCGCGTCCCGCACGTCGAAGGAGAGGCCGCCCTCGGGCGTGAGCAGGGGCGTCCCCGCGGGCAGGGGCCTCGGCGCCGCCTTGGCCGCCGACGAGACGCGCGCGCCGGCGGCCAGGCCGAGGGCCGCCGCGAGCGCGCTTCCTGTGAGGAGCAATTTGCCGGTTCGGGGGCGCATCGCGGCAGTGTCGCACGGCTCGGGCGGCCGCGCGGCTTTCCCGGGGGCGCCCTCAGCCCGTCGAGATCAGCCGGGCGACGAACAGGAGGGCGCCCGCGGCGGCGATCGTCGCGCTCACGGCGCGCACGCCGCGCGTCCCGAAGGCGGGCGCGCGGCGGGCGGCCATGACGAGCGGCAGCGCGAGCGCCAGCACGCCGAGCTGGCCGAGCTCGACGCCCAGGTTGAACGAGACGAGCGCGACGGGGACCTGCCCGTGCGGCAGCCCGATCTCGCGCAGCGCGCCCGCGAAGCCGAAGCCGTGGACGAGGCCGAACGGGAAGGTGATGCGCCAGCGGCGGCTCGCGTCGGCGACGAAGAAGTTCTCCACGCCGACGTAGGCGATCGAGAGGGCGATGGCCGGCTCGACGAGGCGCGGGCTGGGCGCGTAGACGCCCGTCGCCGCGAGCGCGAGCGTGATCGAGTGCGCGATCGTGAAGGCCGACACGACGCCCACGAGCGCGCGCGCGCTGCCCCCGACGATGATGAGGCCGAGGAGGAAGAGCAGGTGGTCCCAGCCGGTGAGGATGTGCTCGACGCCGAGCCCGATCATCGACCACGCCGTCGACCAGGCCGTGCTGCCGGCCCTCGCGCCGGACCTCGCGTCGGGGAGCGTCCACGTGGCGTGGCCGCGATCGACGATCCTCACCTCCGCCTTCCCGGCGCGGAAGAGTCGGGCCATGTGGCGGTGCCCCGAGGCGAGCCGCTCGAGGATCGGGAAGGTCATGGTGAGCCGCTCGGGCGCCTCGGGACAGTCGTAACGGACCTGGAAGGCGACGCCGCCCTCGGCCTCGAGCGCCGTCGCGCGAACGAGCGCGCCCGGGCAGGCCTCGCCGTCGGCCGCGACGGTCACGCCCTCCACCAGGGCGCGCGCGACCGTCTCCCGGCCGGCCGCGAGCTCGGCGGCGTCGATCGACCCGTCGTGGTCGCCGTCGAGCGCGGGGAGCCAGCGCGCCACCTCCCGGCCGGCCATCCCGATGTCGCCGTAGAGCACCTTGCCCAGCACGCGGTACTCGCCGCTGGAGACGCCCACCGCGTGGGCGAGGGCGGCGCCCTCGCGCGCGAAGACGGCGAGGGCGAGGGCCGCCAGGGTCGACGTGCGGAGCGCGCGGCCGACGGCCCTGGTCATCGGCTCACCCGCTCGCCGGGAGGCGACTCGGCCACCGCGGGCATCGGCGCGGGCGCGTCCGTCAGGGTCCCCAGGAAGGCCACGACGGCGTCGATGTCCGCCTCGGAGAGCGGGGGCTTCGACCCCTGGCGGTGGTTGTAGATCGGCGAGTAGATGTTGACGTTGCCGCGATGTCTGGCGGGGACGTCGTCGAACTCCTGGCCGGGCGGGTAGATGCGGTCGGGCGCCACGGCGCGCGAGGCGTAGAAGGCCACGGCCTCGCGCAGGGTCTTGTAGACGCCGTTGTGCCCGAAGCTCTCACGGACCGCCACGTTCCGCAGCGAGGGCGTGCGGAACATGGAGCACCACCTCTCGGCGTCGGTCGGCGTCTTCGCGCTCCTCCGCTCGCAGAGGCCGAGGTCGAACGCCGAAGGGTCGCGGTTCCCCGGCAGCAGCCGGTTGCGCGGCAGCGCGATGGCGTCGTACCCGTAGTCGGTGAACATCGACTCGGCGGGGTTGCTCGAGGTCTCGGCCATGCGGTGGCAGCCCACGCACGCGCCGCGGCGGCGGTCCTTGAAGATCTCGAGGCCGCGCAGCTCCTCCGCCGTCAGCGTCGCCTTGCCGCGGACGTAGTCGTCGTACTTGGAGCGCGCCGGGTTCATCTCGTCGCTCCTCAAGAAAGCCTCGAGCGCGAGGCCGATCTCGCGCATGACCTTCTCCGGATCGCGCGAGCGGCCGAAGGCGCCCTGAAGCTCGGCCGCGTAGGGCGCGTGCACGAGCTTGTCCGCGAGCCGGCGCGGCGTCCCGGCGTTCATCTCGTCGGGGTTGAAGAGCGGCTGTCGGACCAGCTCCACGAGGCTGTCGGCGCGCCCGTCCCAGAAGTAGCCGCCTCGCGGCTCGGGCGCGGGGCTCTCGTCGTCCTCGAAGAAGTGGAGCGCGGGGACGTACCGCATGTAGAGGACGGAGGGCGTCGAGCGCCGGGCGTAGCGCCCCGGCCGGCTGCCCAGCGGGACGCCCAGGCGCGACCCGTGCGTGCCCGAGTAGGCGTGCGCCGGATCGTGGCAGCTCGCGCAGCTCGTGCCGGGCGGCTCGGACAGCCGCTCGTCGAAGAAGATCTTCTTGCCGAGGGCGACGAGCGCGGGATCGTCGGGCGGCCCCTCCCGGCCGGGCGCGGGGAGCACGTTCGTGCGGTGGGCCGGGATGACGGGCAGCCGCGGCAGGTTGGTGAGCTTCGCCGCCTTCAACGCCTCGTCGATGGTCGGCTTCCGCTCGCTCGGCGGCGGCGCGCTCCTGTGGCACGCGCCCGCAGCGGAGGCGCCCAGCGCCAACAAGACGGCGGCGCCCGTCGCCAGGCGCCGCCGGAATGCTGCTTCGTTCTTCAGGGTGCGCCTCTGCGTCTGCTCCAGAGATCGCCTCTTTTACACGAACCGGCCAGCGCCGGTCCATGCGACGTCGAGCTACGGGACGTTGTCGTAGAGCCCGACCGGGTTGCCGCTGCCGTCCGTGCAGCTGATCTGGTTGCCCGGCGTCGTGTCGCACGCGCCGCTGCAGCTGATCGGCGCGGCCAGGGTGCAGACCGCGATGATCGTGCCGTTGGTGCGGTACGAGGTGAACTTCCAGTTCTTCGTGCCCACGGCGCCCACGCGGTCCATGACCAGGAAGCCGAACTCCTGCGAGTAGGCGAACGCGCTGACCACCGTGCCGGGGGCCGGCTTGTCGCCGTTGGGGTCGAACATGGCGGGGAGCGCCGCGTCCAGGTTGTCGCCGCCGTTGCCCGCCACGAACGTCGCCGGGTGGTTGCTCGAGAAGTTGAGGGCCTGGAAGTCGTGCACGTGGCCGTGCAGCGCGATCCCGGTGTTCGGCGGGTAGTAGTTGCCCGGGTAGTTCGCGAACGAGGCCGAGCCCATGAACGACTGCAGGCCCGGGTTCCCGATCGTGGGCGGGTTGGCCGCCGAGTAGGCGAGGACCGGGTGGTGCACCGCGAAGATGTTGAGCATGTTCGCGGGCTCGAGGGCCGCCGCCGCCGTCAGCTCGGCCGGGTAGGGGGCCGCCGCGGTCGCCGACGCGTAGGCGCTCTTCGAGGCGTTCGAGGAGTCGAAGAGGACGAAGTTCGTGTCGCCGATCGAGACCGCCCACGGGTCGTTGAAGTTGCCGACGTTGTCGTTCGCCGCGGCGTTGCACGTCTTGGCGCCCGCCATCGAGGTGTCGTACGGAGCGGGGTCGAGGAACCGGTACCAGCCCTGGCCGGCGGTGTTGCAGGTCTCGTGGTTGCCGCGGATCATGATCCAGGGCGCGGCGGCGAGCAGCGGCGCGGCGGGCGTGAAGAGATCCGCCATCCACGTGTCGGAGCCGTAGCCCCACGGCGAGCCCGAGCACGCCGTGTTGCCCACCGGACAGGGAATGTCACGGTACTGGTAGTCGCCGACGTGGAGGACGAGATCGGGCTGCATGGCGGCGGCCGCCGACGCGATGACCGACCAGGGCCAGATGGTCGGATCGCCGCAGGCCTGGAACGGGTTGCCGCTCTTGATGCGGCACCCCGTGTCGCCGACGATCACGACGCGGTTGACGGTGGCCTTGGGCAGCGGCAGGTGGATGCTGCCGGCGACGGTCGCCGAGGTGGCGCCGGCGGGGAGGCTCGCCTCGCAGGTGGTCGTCGTGAAGACGGACGGCTTGGCGACGGGGTCGGCGCCGGTCGGGCGCTGCGCCAGCGTGGCGGGGCCGTTGCGCAGGCTCATGGCCGTCGCCGCGCCGCCGTCGATCGAGATCGACGGGCACGCCACCGCGTACGGCAGGATGACGCGCGCCATGGCCTGGTTGTTGGCGCCGATCTCGACCCAGGACGAGTAGAGGGCGGGCGAGTCGGGCGGGCAGTCGACCGTGACGGCGAAGCTGTCGTGGCAGGCGGCGTCGCTGTCGTTCACGGTCACCGTGAGGTTCACCGTGCCGGGCTGCGAACAGGTCAGCACCGGGTTCGGCGCCGTGGGGTCGGAGATCGTCCCCGAGCTCGTCGTCCAGGCGTACGTGAAGGGCATGGGGCCGCTGTCCGGATCGTCGGCCGTCGCCTGCAGGGCGATCGTGGCGCCGACGGGCGGCGCGGCGCTCACCGCGGTGACCTCGGGGCAGATGTTGACCGAGCCCTTCACGAGGACGCTGCCCGACGTGTGGGCGCGGTTGCAGTCGATGGCCACCGTCACGGTCGTCGTCTGGGCCGCCGAGACGTTGAAGCTGCCCGACGTGCCCGTGCAGGTCGTCGCGCCGTCGGTCGCCGTGCCGTTGAGCGCCACCGTGTAGCCCATGCCCGCGGGGATCGCCGACAGGAGCGTGCTCACCGTCGTCGAGCTCGTCACGTTGATCGTGCCGCTGCGCATGCTCGGGCCCGAGAGCGAGTAGCTGAAGGAGTTGATCGTGATGCCGCCCGAGAGGGTCAGCGCGACGGCGACGGAGCCGACGCTCCCGTTCGCGCCCTCGTTCGTCTGGCCGTCGGTCGCTCCCAGGCCGCAGCCCGCGAGGAGCGAGCCGCTCGCGCAGAGGGCCGCGAGGAGGAGTCGTTCTCTCTTGATCATCGTGAATTATCTCCCGAGCAGGTGTGGGTTGCGCACGGACGGAGCAATCACCGAGCCAGCTCGTCGCGCCCTCTCTCACCGCGAAAACGGGTTGTTGGCGCACGCGCGCCGCGCAGCTCCTCCGGATCTCGGAGAGCGCTCACCGGTTTCCGGTGAGGGCCTCAGTGACGGTGCCGATGGTGCAGATCGTCGCCGTGCTCGTGCGCGTGGGTGAGCGCCTCGTGCCGGTGGACGTGGCTGTGCGGGCCCTGCGGCGGCTCGGCGTGGGGGTGCTCGTGGTGGAGATCGTCGTGCGTGTGCAGGTGCTCGTGCTCGACGGCCTCGTGCGTGTGCGCGTGCGCGTGCCGCTCGGAGACGTGCAGCCAGATCCCGGCGAGGATGAGCGCGGCCGCCGCGAGGAAGCGCGGGCCGGGCCAGGGCGCGCCGAGGGCGAGCGCGAGGGCGGCGCCGACGAACGGCCCGGCGGCGAACACCGAGGCCGTGCGCGCGGCCCCGACGAGGCTCTGCGCGCGCAGGTAGAGCTGCAGGCTCACGCCGTAGCCGGCGGCGCCGAGGAGCACGAGCAGCGCGGCGTCCTCGAGGGGCGGCGCCCCCTCGGCGAGGAGGACGGCCGTCGCCGCCGCCGCCGCGCCGCCGAGCAACCCCTTCCAGGCGACGACGGCGACGGGATCGTCGTCGGCGAGGGCGCGAGAGAGGAGGTTGTCGGCGGCCCAGGCCAGGGTGGCGGCGGCCACGAGGGCCGCGCCCAGGGCGCCGACCGGGCCCGCGCGGGGCGCCGCGAGCAGCGCGCCCGCCGCGAAGATGAGCGCCGCCGCGAGCAGGACGCGGCCGCCGAGGCGCTCGCCCAGGAGGACGCGGGCGAGCAGCAGCGTGAACGGCGCCTCGAGCGCGAGGAGCAGCGAAGCGGTCGCCGCGTCGGTGCGCGCCAGGCCCGCGACGAGCAGCGCGGGCGCGCA
>DASZWW010000081.1:0-24653 GCA_035546175.1 Polyangia bacterium | reverse complement strand
GGCGGCGTGTCGAGCGGGACGTGCGCCACGACGGCGCCGCCCGCCCGGACGTCGAGCGCGCCGTCGGCCGCCTCGGCGAGCGCGAGGGGCGCGGTCGCCGCGCGCGCCGCCGCCCCCATCGAGAGGGCGGAGAGGGCGCCGAGCAGGGCGGCGAGCCTGGCTGCGCCCCGCGAGCTCGCTCTGCGCATGACTCCGGATAGCATGACATCTGGGCTATATAGAAGCCCCACATGAACACCCCCAAGACCGGCCCCGTGGCCGGCCCCGCCGCAGGCACCGTCGCAGGCCGAGTCGCGGGCAGCGTCGCCATCCTGGGCCGACCCAACGTCGGCAAGTCGACCCTGCTCAACGCCCTCGTGGGCGAGAAGCTGGCCATCGTGACGCCCAAGCCGCAGACGACGCGCAACCGCATCGTCGGCGTCTGGAACGGCCCCGCCGGCCAGATCGTCTTCGTCGACACGCCCGGCGTGCACGGCTCGAAGAAGGCGCTCAACCGGTTCATGGTGCAGGAGGCGCTCGGCACGATCGAGTCCGTCGACGCCGCGCTCCTGGTCGTCGACGCGGGCGACCGCCGGCCCGGCAACGAGGAGCGCGAGATCCTGCGCGAGCTCAAGGCCGCGAAGCGCCCCACCGTCCTCGCGCTCAACAAGGTCGACAAGGTCAAGGACAAGGCGGCGCTCCTGCCGCTGCTCGCCGACTGGGAGCAGCTCTCGACGTTCGCCGCGCTCGTGCCGATCTCGGCGCTCAGGGCGAAGAACCTCGAGCCTGTCGTGCGCGAGCTCGCCAAGCTCCTGCCCGAGGGGCCGCCGCTCTACGGCCCCGAGATGCTGACCGATCGCACGGAGCGCTTCCTGGCCGCCGAGCTCATCCGCGAGCAGGTCTTCCTCTTGACGCGCCAGGAGCTCCCTTACGCCGTCGCCGTCGACATCGAGTCGTGGGAGGAGCGCGCGCGCCAGGACGGCGCCGAGGACGTGGTCATCGAGGCGACCATCCTCGTCGAGCGCGACTCGCAGAAGGCCATCGCCGTCGGGAAGGGCGGGGCGATGATCCGCGAGATCGGCACGAAGGCGCGCGCCGGGATCACGGAGCTGCTCGGGCGGCCGGCGCACCTCAAGCTCCAGGTGAAGGTCGAGCCCGAGTGGACCACCTCGCCCGCGGCCCTGGCCCGGCTGGGGTACCGGCCGTGAAGAGGACGAAGGCGGGCCAGCGCGCGGCCGGCCCGCGGCGGCCGCCGCCCTCGACGCTCGACGATCCGTCGCTGCCCCTCGTCGCCCTCGTGGGGCGGCCCAACGTCGGCAAGTCGTCGCTCTTCAACCGCCTCGTCGGCGGCCGGCCGGCCCTCGTCGAGGACATGCCCGGCGTGACGCGCGACCGCCGCTACGGTGTCGCCGAGTGGGGCCCGGCGCGCTTCCGCGTCGTCGACACGGGCGGCCTCGATCCCTCGGCGGAGGGCATCCTCAAGGCGATGCGCCGGCAGACCCTGCGCGCCGTCGACGAGGCCGCCGCCGTCATCTTCGTGCTCGACGCCCACGAGGGCGTGACCTCCGTCGATGGCGACGTCGCGCAGGCGCTGCGCCGCGCGGGGAAGCCCGTCCTCGTGGCGGCCAACAAGGTCGACTCCTCGAACCGCGAGGCGGCCGCCGCCGAGATCTTCACGCTCGGCTTTCCGGAGGTGTTCCTGGTCTCGGCGACGCACGGCCGCGGCGTGGGCGATCTGTGCGACGCCATCGTCGAGGTCCTCGGGCCGGCGCTCGAGGCCGCCGCCGCCGGACGGGGCGCCGGCGACGCCGACGACGCCGCCGCCGAGCCGCTGCGCCTCGCCTTCGTCGGCAAGCCCAACGTCGGCAAGTCGTCGCTCGTCAACCGCCTGCTCGGCGAGGAGCGCGTGCTCGTCCACGACGCGCCCGGCACGACGCGCGACCCCATCGACACGCCCTTCCGCTTCGGCGGCCGCGAGTTCGTCCTCGTCGACACGGCCGGGCTGCGCCGCCGACGCTCGATCGACACGCTCACCGAGCACGTCGCCGCCAAGATGTCGCGCGACCAGCTCGAGCGCTGCGACGTCGCCGCGCTCGTCCTCGACGCGCGCGAGGGCGCGACGGCCGAGGACGCGCGCCTCGCGAGCCTCATCGAGGAGTCGGGCCGCGTGGCGCTCCTCGTCCTCAACAAGAAGGATCTCGTCTCGCGCTCCGAGATCGACGCCCGCGTCGCCTCGACGCGCGAGCAGCTCAAGTTCATGAGCTACGCGCCCGTCGTCCTGACCTCCGCCGCGACGGGCGCGGGCGTGACGGCCGTCCCCGCCGAGGCGGCGCGCCTCTACGCGGAGGCCTCGCGGCGCATCTCGACGGGCCAGCTCAACAAGCTGTTCGAGGAGATCGTCGCGCGCCACCCGCCTCCCTCGGGCCCCGCGGGCCGACACGTGCGCCTCTTCTACGCGACCCAGACGGGCGTGCGCCCGCCGACGTTCGTCGTGAGCACGAACCAGCCCGGCGACATCGGCCAGGCCTACCTGCGCTTCCTCACGAACCAGCTCCGCAAGGCCTACGGCTTCGAGGGCACGCCGCTGCGCATCGTGCTGCGCGCCCGCCGCAAGAAGCAGTTCGTCCGCCGCGCCAGCGACGAAGACTAAAAGATCCTCGAGAGGCGCACCGTCAGCGAGAAGGCGAGGGGGCGCTCGCCGAACTGCATGACGTTGTTGAACAGGTCCGCGGGCGCGAAGATGTACTGCGCGCTCCCGCCCGCCGCCCAGCGCGGCGAGAGCAGGTAGTCGGCGCCGAGCCCGAGCTCGGTCCCGAACGCCGTCTTGGGCGCGCCCGGGCCGCTCCACGAGAGCAGCCCGAAGCCGAGCTCCATGTACGGGACGAGGCGGACCACGTCGAACGTGTAGGTCGCGCCCACGAGCGCCGTCCGCGCCTGCAGCGTCCCCGCGGGGTGGCCGCCCTTGACCGCCGAGACCGGGCGGGAGGTGACGCCCACCGACGCGCGCGCCGCGAACGCCTCGAGGAGGCCGTACTCGAGGTCGAGCGCGCCCGCGAGGCCCCAGGGCTGGATCGGGTAGCCGTTGGCGTTCCCGCCGCCCGCCCGCGCCGACAGCTGCCACTCGTCCTCACCCACGGCGCCCGCCGCGCGCGCGTGGAGGAGGATCGCGACGGGCAGGGCGGCCCGAAGGACCGCGACGGACGCGCGCTTCACGGCGCGACTATACACGCGCTCCCTCCGCCCGTGCCCCGGGCGGGTGCGAATTGACCCGAGAGGAGGCCTCTGTTATCTCCACCCCGTGGCAAAGCGCATCTCCTCGAAGGAGCGGAAAGAGCTCAGGCATCCCGACGAGTTCGTCAGCTTCTGGACGCACGCCGCGGAGCGCGCCAACCGGCTCGCCCGCGAGTACCGCCGGGCGATCCTCGCGGGGTCGACGGCGCTCGTCACCGTCATCGTCGGGATGATCATCTTCTCGAACGTCTCCGAGCGGCGCGCGCAGACCGCCTCCGACGCGCTGGCCCGGATCGGCCGCATCGCGACGGCCGAGCTGCGGCCCGAAGGGACGCCCGCGACCGGCCCCGACGGCACGCCGCCGCCCGACGACGGCCTCCCCCACTTCAAGACCGACAAGGAGCGCGCCGAGGCCGTCCTCAAGGAGCTCGACGCCTTCGTGGCCATGTCGGGCAATCCCTTGCGCATGGAGGGCAAGCTCCAGCGCGGCCCGCTGCTCCTCTCGCTCGGCCGCGCCCCCGAGGCCGTCGCGGCCTACGAGGAGATCCTGAGCGGCCGCGTCGACGATCGCCTGCGCTTCCTCGCCCACGAGGGCCTGGGGTACGCGCTCGAGGCCAAGGGCGACCTCGCGGGCGCCCAGGCCGCCTTCGAGAAGCTCTCCGACGACGCCGCGGCCTTCAACAACACGGGCTTCTACAAGGACCGCGCCGCCTTCCACAAGGCGCGAATCGCCGAGCTGCGAGGCAACGCGGAGGACGCGAAGAAGCTCTATCGAGAGGTGCTGGACAAGAACCCCACCACCTCGCTGCGGGACGAGATCACGAACCGGCTCGCGGTGCTCGAGACGAAGTGAGCGCGCGCAGAGCGTCCCTCGCGCCCCGCTCCGGCCTCCTCGGGCCCGTGGCCATGGCCGCTGTCCTCGCCTGCGCGTCGTGCGCGGGCGCGCCCCCGCGCGCCCATGACCCCGCCGACCGGCCCGCTCACCCCGCGGGCCTGCTGCAGATCCGCTGGCGCGCCCAGCTGCACGAGCACGGCCTCTTCGAGGCGCTCCCCGAGGAGTGCGCCTCGGGCGTGCTCGCGCACGGGCGCTTCGTCATCGGCTCGCGCGCGGGCAACGTCGTGGGCGTCGATCCCGCGCAGGGTCACCTCGACTGGTCCGTCGGCGTCTCGGGCGGCATCGACGGGGACGCCCGCTACGACGCGGACCAGGACCAGGTCTACGTGGGCGCCGACGACGGCTCGTTCTACGCGCTCGACGCCCAGCGCGGGACGACCCGCTGGTCGTACCGGGGCAAGGGCGCCATCGAGCGCGCGGCCGCCTTCGGCGGCAAGGGCGCCGCGGGCGGGCTCGTCTACGTCGGCACGGCGTCGGACCGCCTCTTCGCGCTCGACGCCGCGACGGGAAAGTGGCGCTGGGGCTACGAGCGCGAGACGCCCGAGGGCTTCACGATCCACGGCTACTCCGGCCCGAGCCTCCACGACGGGCGCGTCTTCGCCGGCTTCGCCGACGGCTTCCTCGTCTCGCTGGCGGCGGGCACGGGAGAGGTGCAGTGGGCGCGCTCGCTCGCCGCCGCCTCCGACCAGTTCGTCGACGTCGACGCCACGCCCGCCCTCGTCCCGGCCGGGCCGGCCGGAGACACGCTCTTCACGTCGTCGTACTCGGGCGGCCTCTACGCGATCGATCCCAAGGACGGGAACGTGCGCTGGCGCGTCCCCACCGAGGGCGTGGGCACGATCGCGCCGTTCGGCGACCGCCTGTACTTCGCGGCGCCGCGCCAGGGCCTGCACGCCACCGACCTCGAGGGCCACGTCGTCTGGCGGCAGGGCCTCACCGAGGCCGGCGACCTGACGCCGCCCCAGGTCCTCGGCCGCTACCTCGTCTTCTCGGGCAGCCGCGCCGGCCTCTTCATCGTCGATCGCGACGACGGCGATCTGCTCGAGCTCTTCAACCCCGGGCAGGGGATCTGCGCCGCGCCCACGATCGACGTCGCCACGCGCCGCCTCTACATCCTCTCCAACGGCGGCGCCCTCTACGCGCTCGATCTCGCCGGCTGAAGGCGCTCAGACCGCCATGCCGCGGCCGTAGAGGCTCTCGCCCATGGCCTCGATGCGGCGGACGAGCTCCTTGATGCGGCGGTTGCCGCCGGCGTCGCGCGCCTTCCATTCGACGCCGAAGCCGTTGCCGTTGGCGCTGCCCGCCGACCCGCGCCAGGCGACGCGCGCCGACAGCGGCATCGCGATCTCCGCGCCGGGAGGCGAGACCTTGAGCACGACGTCGATGTCCGCGGGCAGCGGCTCGGCCGTGCGCACGAACGCGCCGCCGCGGCCGATGTCGAGCAGGGTGCCGCTCTTGTCCTGCAGCGCGCCCGGCACCTGCCACGTCACGGGCAGCTCGACGGGCAGGCGCTGGTGCCGCCGCATCATCTGCTCGGAGGCGTCGCCGCGCGCGACGCTCACGAGGTAGTCGCGCGTCTGCGTCTCGGTGGGCAAGAACTCGATGCCGATGCCGGCCTTCGTCTTCGTGCTGTGCTTGCCGGGACGGCGCCACACGACGACCCCTCGGAGCAGCATCGGGCTGCGCCGCTTGCCGAGGCGGACCGACACGACGACGCCCTCGCCGATCGCGAGCGGCTTGCGGGTCGGGAAAAAGATCCCGCCGTTGACCACGTCGGGGCCGGCCAGATAGTGGTCGAGGAACGCCCCGCCGTTCGCAAAATGAGCTTTGAGAATCGTCATGTGGGGAAGTGAAGGAGATTGTACTATAGCAAAGATAGTATTTGTAAAGCAGATTGCGACAGACTTGCGAACCGCTGATTTCGACTATCTCCTCCCACCAGACCGCATCGCGGCCGTTCCGGCTCAGCGACGCGATGGCTCCCGCCTCCTCGTGATGCAGCGGGGCGGAGGGACCCCGAACAAGCACGGGCACTTTCGGGATCTCGCCCAGGACCTGCCCGCCCGCAGCCTCCTCGTCCTCAACGACACGCGCGTCCTCGCGGCGCGCCTTCACGGGCGCAAGCCGACGGGCGGCGCCGTCGAGCTCCTGCTGACGCGCGGCGTTTCGACGTCGCCCGTCGCGGGCCGCTTCGACGAGACGTGGGAGGCGCTCGGGCGGGGCCTCGGCGGGGCGGGCGTCGGGTTCACCGTCGAGCTCGACGTCCCGGCGGGCAGGCCCGGGGTCCGGGCGACGATCCTCGAGCGGCGCGAGGAAGGCCGCTTCCTCGTCCGCATCGAGGGGGGCGGCGCGGCGTCCCTCGGCGAGGTGCTCGACGCCATCGGCGAGGTGCCCCTGCCGCCGTACATCGAGGCCGCGCGGCGCGAGCGCGGCGGCGCGCCCGACGTCGACGACCGCGACCGCTACCAGACCGTCTACGCGAGCGCGCCCGGCGCCGTCGCGGCGCCGACAGCGGGCCTGCACTTCACCGAGGAGGGCCTGGCCGGGCTGCGCGCCAGCGGGCACGAGCTCGCCACCGTCACGCTGCACGTCGGGCCCGGGACCTTCCGCCCCGTGAAGGTGGAGGACCCGCGCGCGCACCGCATGGACGAGGAGCGCTACCTCATCCCCGAAGCGACGGCGACGGCGATCGCGCGGGCGCGCGCCCAGGGGCGGCCCATCATCGCCGTGGGGACGACGGTCGTCCGCACGCTCGAGGCGGCGGCGCGCGCGGGCGGCGGCGTCGTGAAGGCGGGCCCGGGCGCGACCGACCTCTACATCCTCCCGGGCGACGCGTTCGCCGTCGTCGACGGCCTCGTCACGAACTTCCACCTCCCGCGCTCGACGCTGCTCATGCTCGTGTGCGCGTTCGCGGGCACGGCGCCCGTGCTCGCCGCCTACGAGGAGGCGGTCGCCTCGGGCTACCGGTTCTACAGCTACGGCGACGCCATGTTCATCCGGCCGGCCGCGCGCGAGGGCAGCGGACCGTGAGCTTCCGGATCGAAGCCACCGCGGGCCGGGCGCGGGCCGGCGTGCTCGAGACCGCGCACGGGGCGATCGAGACGCCGGTCTTCATGCCCGTGGGCACGCAGGCGACCGTCAAGGCGCTGTCGTCGGACGACCTGCGGCGGCTCGGGCCACGCGTCATCCTCGGCAACACGTACCACCTCGCGCTGCGCCCGGGCGCGGAGCGCGTCGCCGCCCTGGGCGGGCTGCACCGGTTCATGAACTGGTCGGGCGCCATCCTCACCGACTCGGGCGGCTTCCAGGTGTTCAGCCTGCGCGAGCGCTGCGCCATCGACGAGGACGGCGTGACCTTCCGGTCGCACCTCGACGGCTCGGCGCAGCGGCTCACGCCCGAGCGGGCCATGGAGATCCAGCGCCTGCTCGGCAGCGACGTGGCGATGGCCTTCGATCACTGCCCGCCGTCGGACGCGCCGCGCGCCGCCATCGAGGACGCGCTGGCGCGCACGACGGCCTGGGCGCGGCGTTCGCTCGCGGCGCCCCGGGCCCCCGGACAGCTCCGCTTCGGCATCGTCCAGGGCGGCACGCACCTCGACCTGCGCCTCGGCCACCTCGGCGAGCTGGCGGCGATGGAGGAGGGCGGGCGCGCGTTCGACGGCCTGGCGCTCGGCGGGCTGGGCGTCGGCGAGGCGCCCGAGGTCATGTACGACGTCATCGCGGCCGTCGCGCCCGCGATGCCCGCGGAGCGCCCGCGCTACCTCATGGGCGTGGGCACGCCCGCCGACATCTGGACGGCCATCGCCGCGGGCGTCGACATGTTCGACTGCGTGATGCCGACGCGCAACGCCCGCAACGGCAACCTCTTCGTGCGGGGCGGCAAGCTCAACATCGGCAACGCGCGCTTCCGCGACGATCCGGCGCCCGTCGAGGAGGGCTGTCCCTGCGAGTGCTGCGCGGGCTACAGCCGCGCGTACCTCTCGCACCTCTTCCACGCCGAGGAGCTCCTCTACTACCGCCTGGCCAGCGCCCACAACGTGCAGCACTACCTCGACCTGGCGCGCCGCGCGCGCGAGGCCATCCGGACGGGCGCGTTTCCGCCCGTCCCGTGGTAAAGGTTCGAGCATGGCGAAGCGGGTGGGCATGGTCCTCGCCGGCTGCGGGCACCGCGACGGCAGCGACGTCGCCGAGACGATGCTGGCGTTCCTCATGCTCGACCGCGCGGGCGCCAAGGTGATCTGCGCGGCGCCCGACGCCGAGCAGCGCGAGGTCGTCGATCACCTGCGCGACACCGCCGGGTCGGCGATCGAGACGCCGACGGCGCTCGACGCCGCGGGCGGCGCGCGCAACGCCCGCGTCGAGGCGGCGCGCCTCGCGCCCGGCACGGTGCTGCCGCTGTCGGAGCTCGACCCGAACCGCCTCGAGGGGCTGATCGTGCCCTCGGGACGCGGCGTCGCGACGCTGCTGTCCGACTACGCCGTCAAGGGGGCCCTCTGCGCGGTCGACCCCGACCTCGCGCGCGTCATGAAGGCGCTGCTCGCGGCGAAGAAGCCCATGGGCTTCCTCGGCCTCGCCGCCGTGCTCGCGGCGCGCGTGCTCGGCCCCGTCGCCGGCGTGCGGCTCACGCTCGGCTCGAAGGCCGCCGTCGCCGCCAAGCACGCCGCCGTCATGGGCGCCGACGTGCGCCCGGGCGCCATCGACGACGTCATCGCCGACGAGCGGAGCCGCGTCTACTCGACCCCCGGCCTCGAGGCCGAGGGCGCGCGGCTCGCCCAGGTCGCGAAGGCCGTCGAGAAGCTCTCGCGCGCCCTGGTCTCGGCCCCTCGACAGCCGCAGCGGCCGCCGCGTCCGGCGCACCCGGTGCCCGACCGCCCGCGCTTCGAGCCCAAGCCCGCCACGGCCGCCGCTCCGCCGAGCGTGGACCCGATCCGGCGTCCGGCCGGGCCACGCTGAGGTGATTTACTGACGGAGGCGCGGCCCGGGCACGGCGGCGCCCGCGCTCACGAGTCCAGGCCGCGGTTGCGCTTGATCTGGTCGAGGACCTTGCCGTACTCGACCTCCCAGGTGGAGGTGCCCTCCTGGAGGTTCTTGATGCGGCGGCGCACCTCCTCGTCGAGCTCGTCGTCCACCTGCATGTGCTTCTTGAGCACGTCGGCCATGCGCTTCCGCATGACGCTGTCGTCGGAGAAGATCTCGGCGATGTGGGGCGACTGCATGAACGACTCGAGCATCTGCGTCGTCATCCACTCGAGCCCGTCCTCGCCGAGCCCGAACGACTTCTCGCCCGCGAGCGTGCGCTTGATCTTGCCGAACTGCTCGTAGGGCAGGTTCTTCTTCTGCAGGATGTCCTTGGCCTTCTCGGTGATCTCGCGATCGACGCGGATGTACTCCTTGAGGACGGCCTGCACGTCCATCTCGGCCTCGGCGCGATCCTCGACCTCGATGTCGCCCGCCTCGACGAGCGCCTTGACGATCTCGGTGCCGACCGACGGAATCTTCCCACTGTAAAGACGCATGCTCTGAGGGCCTTATAGGGGTCGCCGCCGCCGCAGTCAAGGCGCGCCGAGGGCGCAACGGCGCTTTGACCGAGGGGTTCTGTGTCATGCTCGTCGCGCGTGTTCCTCCCGATCCGAGACGACAACCCGCGGACGCGATTTCCGCTCGTGACCGCGCTGCTGATCGCGGCGAACGCCCTGGTCTTCGTCTACTCGCACCTCCTGCTCACGCCCCACGGCGAGGAGCTCTTCTCGCGGATGGCGGGGGCCATCCCCTTCGAGATCGTCACCGGGCTCGACATCGGCCCGCCAGACCTCGTCCGGCCGCCGTTCACCATCTTGACCTCGATGTTCGTGCACGCCGGCTGGATGCACCTCATCGGGAACATGTGGTTCTTGTGGCTCTTCGGCGACAACGTCGAGGAGGCGCTCGGCCCCCTGCGCTACCTCCTCTTCTACCTGGTCGCCGGCACGATCGGCGCCCTCGCGCAGATCCTGGCCATGCCGGACTCGCGCGTGCCCATGATCGGCGCCTCGGGCGCCATCGCCGGCGCGCTCGGCGGGTACGCGATGCTGTACCCGCGGGCGCGCGTGCAGACGCTCGTCATGATCCCGCTGCTCTGGCCGGTCGTGCAGGTGCGCGCCTGGGTGTTCCTGGGCCTCTGGTTCCTGGGGCAGTTCCTCCTGCCGGGGAGCTCGGGCATCGCGTGGATGGCGCACGTGGGCGGCTTCATCGCGGGCGCGGGCCTCGCGCGGCTCCTGGCGCGCCGCCGGCCGCCGCCGAGCGGCCCGGTCCAGGTCGAATACATCCCGCCGCCGCGCCGCTGGTGAGGACCGAACGCGCTTGACACCGACGTCCCGGCGAGCAAGATGCTGCGCGCATCGAGGCGGCTTAGCTCAGCTGGTTAGAGCAGGCGTTTCATACGCGCCGGGTCCGGGGTTCGAATCCCTGAGCCGCCACCCAGAGAGGAACGAATGAAGCGAGTCGATAAACCCTGGGGCCACGAGCTCATCTGGGCCGTGACGGAGCGCTACGTCGGCAAGGTCCTGCACATCAAGAAGGGCGAGCGGCTCTCGCTCCAGTACCACGTCAAGAAGGACGAGACGGTCATGGTGTGGACGGGCAAGATGCGCTTCGAGCACTTCGTCGAGGGGCAGGCGCCGCAGCACACGGACATGGGGCCCGGCGAGGCCTTCCACGTGACGCCCGGGCTGCGTCACCGCATGATCGCCCTCGAGGACACGGACGTCTTCGAGGTCTCGACGACCGAGCTCGACGACGTCGTGCGCCTCGAGGACGCCTACGGCCGCCAGGGCACGTCGAAGGCCTGACGGGCTCGACGCCGCCGCGGCCGGCTTGACGCGGAGAAGGACAGCGCGCTAGATCCCAGCCCCTCATGTACGACACGTCGGACATCCGCAAGGGCTTGAAGATCATGATCGACGGTTCGCCGTATACCGTCATCGAGTTCCAGTTCGTCAAGCCGGGGAAGGGCGCCGCCTTCACGCGCACCAAGATGAAGAACCTGCTGTCGGGCGGGGTCATCGAGCGCAACCTGCGATCGGGCGACAAGCTCGAGCCGGCGAACGTCGAGGTCAAGACGATGCAGTACCTCTACAAGGAGGCCGACTCCTTCGTCTTCATGGACACGACGTCGTACGACCAGGTCAACATCCCCACGGCCACGGTGGGCGACGACGCGAAGTTCATGCCCGAGAACATCAACGTCGAGGTGCTGTTCTTCAACGACCGCGCCGTGGGCGTGACGCTGCCGAACTTCATCGAGCAGGCGATCACCGAGACCGAGCCCGGCTTCAAGGGCGACACCTCGACGGGCGCGAGCAAGCCGGCGAAGATCGGCACGGGCGCGCAGATCGCCGTGCCGCTGTTCATCAACGTGGGCGACGTCGTCAAGATCGACACGCGCACGGGCGAGTACCTCGAGCGCCTCTCGCGCGCCTAGGCTCCCGTTGCCGGACGAGAGGGCGCGCCTTCGGGCCCGACGCGCCGCCCTCGAGGCGCGGGCGCGCGTCGTGCGCGCCGCGCGCGCCTGGTTCGACGCGGAGGGCTTCCTCGAGGTCGAGACGCCCGCGCGCGTCCGGGCGCCCGGGCAGGAGATCCACCTCGACGCGATCGCGTCGGGCGCCGGCGGCGACGGCGCCCCCCGCTGGCTCGTGACGTCGCCCGAGTACCACATGAAGCGCCTGCTCGGCGCCGGCTTCGAGCGCATCGTCCAGATCGGCAAGGCCTGGCGGGCGGGGGAGGTGGGCCCGCACCACCAGCCCGAGTTCCTCATCGCCGAGTGGTATCGCGCGGGCGCGCCGCTCTCGGCCATCGCGGACGACTGCGAGGCGCTCGTGCGCGTCGCGGCGGGCGCGGCGGGCGCCGCGAACCCTGCCCTCGACCTCGCGGGCCCCTTCGAGCGCACCACGGTGCGTGACGTCGTCCGCCGCCACGCCGGCGTGGCCCTCGACGGTGACGAGACGGTCGCGACGCTGGCGGCGAAGGCGAGGGCGGCGGGCGTCGACGTCGCCGGCCGCGCGTCCTGGGACGACGGGTTCTTCCAGCTCTGGCTCGCCCGCGTCGAGCCGCGCCGCGGCCGCGGCCGGCCCACGTTCGTCTTCGACTGGCCCGCGCCGCTCGGCGCGCTCGCGCGCCGCAAGGCCGACGACCCGCGCCTCGTCGAGCGCTTCGAGCTCTACGCGAACGGCCTCGAGCTCGCCAACGCCTTCGGCGAGCTCACCGACGCCGAGGAGCAGCGCGCCCGCTTCGCCGCCGAGTCCGCCGCCCGCGCCCGCCTCGGCAAGACCGTCTACGCCCCCGACGAGGCGCTGCTCGCCGCGCTACCCCACCTGCGACCGACCGCGGGCGTGGCCCTCGGCATGGACCGGCTCGTCATGCTCGTCCTCGGCGCCCGCGACCTCCGCGACGTCGTGGCCTTCGCCGAGGACGAGGCGTGAGCCGCTAGGCCCGGTCGCGGAACCAGAGCGCCTCGCGGCCGGAGAGCTTGTCGATCCACTTCGAGACGTCGGCGACGTGGCGGCCCTCGGGCAGGACCTCGAGGTAGCGCCCCAGCGCCGCGATCGCCTCGACGGGGGCGGCCTTGAGCTCCTCCGCCTGACGGCGCAGCGCGAAGAAGAGCTCGTCGTCCACGGCCTCGGGATCGAGCGCGCTCGCGCTCGCGTCCATGCGCAGGGCGCGCTCGTAGTCTGCGGCCGCCTCGGCGAAGCGGCCCTCGCCGGCCAGGGCCTGCCCGCGGTTGAAGTACGCCTCGGGCTCGGCGGGGTCCGCCGCGATCTCCGCCGCCGCGGCGGCGATGGCCTCCTCGAAGCGCTCCTCGGTGACGAGCTTGCGCGATCGCAACTGACCGTAACCCATGGGGCCGGGAGGATACCCCATCCTTGACCCCCGATCCCCTTCCTGCTATGCGTTTGCGCGGCTGGAGGCCCTTTTTCAGTGACTCATTCGCTCGTCCACACCGTCGTGAGCCTGGCTCAAGCGACCCCCGCGCAAAGCGGAGGCGGCCCCTTCGGCCAGTTCGGCAGCCTGGTGCCCATGGTGGCGATCTTCGCCATCTTCTACTTCCTCATCATCCGCCCGAACTCGCGGAAGCAGAAGGAGCATCAGCAGATGCTCTCCGAGCTCAAGAAGGGCGATGAGGTCGTCACGCAGGGCGGGATCATCGGGAAGATCAGCGGCCTGACCGACAAGGAGATCACCCTGCAGATCCAGGAGGGCGTGCGCATCCGCGTGACGCGCGCTTCGGTCCAGGGTCTCTACGGCGCCGTCGCGGCGGCCAAGCCGGACTCGAAGGCGTCCTAGCCCGCGGCGCGGCCGCCCACATTTGGCCCCCCCAACCTCCTCGCAACCACAGAACGAGAGATTTCATGGAACGCTCCTGGTGGTGGAAGGCAGCCCTGTACGGGTTCCTGACCGTGCTCGCCTGCCTCTACCTCGTGCCGACCGTCGTGCCGGAGGACAAGCAGCCGTCCTTCATCAAGAACCACTTCCAGAAGCGCATCCAGCTCGGCCTCGACCTCCAGGGCGGCCTGCACCTCGTCTACGAGGTCAACGTCGACAAGGCCGTCGGCAGCAAGGTGGACCGGCTCGCCTCCGAGATCGAGGACAAGCTCAACAAGGACAAGGGCGTCAACGGCGCGCTCACGGTCACGCGCGAGGGCCGCGACGACATCGTCTTCACCTTCAAGAACCCGGCCGACCAGGCCAAGCTCGACGACTCGATCCTGCGCGAGCACCGCCAGGACCTGGACGTCGTGAACCGCGACGCCGCCAAGGGCGTCGTGCGGCTGCGCCTCGACCCGAAGCAGATCGACGAGATCCGCGACTACGCGCTCCGCCAGGGCATCGAGACCATCCGCAACCGCGTCGACAAGTTCGGCGTGGCCGAGCCGACGATCATCAAGAAGGGCACCGACATCATCGTCGAGCTGCCGGGCCTCAAGGCCTCCGACTTCGAGCACATCAAGTCGATCATCGGCCGCACGGCGCAGCTCGAGTTCAAGATCGTCGACGACGAAGCGGACTACATGCGCAAGGTCGTCCAGTACCTCAAGGGCCCGGGCGCCGCGGCCACGAAGGACTCGGGCATCGAGGTGCTGCCGGAGTCGTGGAGCGAGAAGGACTCGGGCAAGCAGCACGAGGACTACGGGCTGCGCGCGAAGTCGCGCGAGGCGCTGCAGAAGTTCTTCGAGGGGCTGCCGCCCGAGCTCCAGGTCCCCGCCGACCACGAGATCGGCTACGAGGAGGCCCAGGGCCGCGCCTCGGACACGGGCGAGGCGACGCCGGACAAGTACTGGCGCACCTACTACCTGCACAAGCGGGCGCAGCTCACGGGCGAGTACCTCTCGAACGCCGACCAGACCTGGGATCAGCAGACGGGCCGCCCCGAGGTCTCCTTCGAGTTCGACCGCCAGGGCGCCCTCATCTCCGAGAAGATGACGGGGGACAACATCGGCCGGAAGATGGCCATCCTCCTCGACGACACGATCAAGAGCGCGCCCGTCATCGAGAGCCGCATCGGCGCGCGCGGCCGCATCACGCTGGGCGGGTTCGGCGACCCCTTCGCGCTGCAGAACGAGGCCAAGGAGATCGTCGCCGTGCTGCGCTCGGGCGCGCTGCCCGCGCCGCTGCGCAAGACCTTCGAGACGCAGGTCGGCCCGACGATGGGCCGCGACGCCGTCTCCAAGGCGAAGAGCTCGATGCTGGCCGGCGCGATGCTCGTCGTCGCCTTCATGATCATCTACTACCGGCTGGCGGGCGTCATCGCCGTGTTCGCGATGCTGCTCAACATGCTCTACATGGTGGCCATCCTCGCCGCCTTCGAGGCGTCGCTCACGCTGCCGGGCATCGCGGGCCTCGTCTTGACGATCGGCATGGCCGTCGACGCGAACATCATCATCTACGAGCGCATCCGCGAGGAGCTCCGCCTCGGCAAGTCGGTGCGCACGGCCGTCGACTCCGGCTTCCAGCGCGCCTTCTGGACGGTCTTCGACGCGCACGTCACGAACTTCGTCGCGGGCGTCGTCCTGTACTCGTACGGGTCGGGGCCCATCCGGGGCTTCGCCGTCACGCTGCTCGTCGGCATCGTGACCAACCTCTTCACCTCCTACTGGCTGTCGCACTGGATGTTCGACGGCCTCGTGGGCCGTCGTGGCGCCGCGCGCCAGACCCTCTCGATCTGAGGACCTGACGATGCCGGCGCAGAACGAAAAGCAGAAGTTCTTCGAGCTCATCCACCCGGGCAAGAGCTACGAGTTCATCGGGAAGCAGAAGTACTGGATCGGGCTCTCGATCGTGCTCGTCACGCTCACGATCGTGATGATTCCGCTCAACATGTACGTCATCAAGGGGCGCGGGCACGCGCTCAACTGGGGCGTCGACTTCCGCGGCGGCAGCGAGATCCTCGTCGAGTTCTCGAAGCCCGTCGACGCCGGCGACGTGCGCAAGGCCCTCGACGACATCCACCTCCAGGACGCCGAGGTCGTGAAGTACGAGGACCCCACGGGCAAGAAGCCCTGGAACTTCATGATCCGCGTGGGCGCCGTCTCGGTCGTCTCCGAGCAGCAGGCCAAGCAGATCCGCGAGTCGCTCGCCAAGGAGGGCGACGCCTCTCTCCAGCACCTCGAGTGGTCCGAGGGCGGCGACAAGATCTACCTGCGCTACGACCGGGCGGTCGATCCCGCGAAGCTCAAGACCTCGCTCTCGGCGATCGGCGTCAACGCCAACCAGGTGCAGAACTTCGGCCGCGCCGACGAGTTCACCTACGAGGTCGCGCTCGTCGGCCTCGAGACCGAGATCCGGCACGCGCTCGACGCCCGCCTCGGCGCGGGCGCCGTCTCGGCCATCCCGCAGGTCGAGTCGGTGGGCGCCAAGGCCGGCAAGCAGCTCCAGGTCGACGCCGCGCAGTCGCTGCTGGGCGCCATCCTCCTCATCATGATCTACATCGCGTTCCGCTTCGACCTCCGGTACGGCCCGGGCACGGTCGTCGCGCTGCTCCACGACGCGATCATCGTCATCGGCGCCTTCGCGGTGACGTACAAGGAGTTCTCCCTCACGACGGTGGCGGCCGTCCTCACGATCATCGGCTACTCGATGAACGACACGATCGTCGTGTTCGACCGCATCCGCGAGAACGCCGCGCGGCTCCGGGACAGGCGCTTCGACCGCGTCGTCAACCAGTCGATCAACGAGACGCTCTCGCGCACCATCCTCACGAGCGCGACGGTCTTCTTCGTGACGCTGGCCATGAACATCGGCGGCGTGGGCGTCATCCGCGACTTCGCCTTCGCGATGAACGTCGGCGTCATCGTGGGCACCTACTCGTCGATCTTCATCGCCAGCCCGATCCTCATCTGGCTCAACGAGAAGTACGTCGAGAGCCAGCGCCGCGCGGCGCCGCGCCAGGCCCAGCGCCGCAAGTCTTCGACCGATCTCGTGACGGACGAGGAACCCTAGACCGCCCCCTATGATAGTGTGCGGCGGCAGATGCGGCCGCCCGGATGGGAAGCGGTATCCGTTGACGACGCGATCGCCGGTGCGCTCGCGTCGCAGCTGAAGGTCCGACCGCTCACGGCGCGCATCCTGCTCGGCCGCGGGCTCGGCGAGGCGGCGGTGGCGGCGAAGTTCCTGGCGCCGCGGCTGGCGGACCTGCGGCCGCCCGAGGGGATGGCCGACCTCGCGAAGGCGCTCGATCGCCTGGTGGCGGCGCTCGCGGCGGGGGAGACGCTGGGCGTGTTCGGCGACTACGACGTGGACGGCGTCACGACGGCGGCCGTGCTGGCCTCGGCGCTCCGCGCGCTCGGCGGGCGCGTCGTCGCGCGCTGCGCGAGCCGGGACGCGGGCTACGGCCTCGGCGTCCAGGACGTCGAGCGCTTCGACGCCGACGGGTGCCGCGTGCTCGTGACGGGCGACCTCGGGACGAGCGACCACGAGGCGCTGCGGGCGGCGCGCGGGCGCGGCCTCGACGTCATCGTCATCGACCACCACCAGCTCCCCGAGGGCGAGAGCGAGGCCTTCGCGCTCATCAACCCGCGCCGCCCCGACGACGCCTTCCCGTTCAAGGGGCTCGCCTCGTGCGGCGTCGCCTTCTACCTCGCGGCGGCGCTGCGCACGCGCCTGCGCGACCGGTTCCCGGCCTTCGACCCGCGGGAGCTGCTCGACCTCGTCGCGCTCGGCACGATCGCGGACATCGTGCCGCTCGTCGACGAGAACCGGGTCCTCGTGGCCCACGGCCTCCGCGTCCTCGGCGCGCGCAAGCGGCCGGCCATCGCCGCGCTCGCCGCCAAGGCCGAGCTCGCCGAGGGCGCCATCACGGCCCACGACGTGGGCTTCCGCCTGGCGCCGCGCCTGAATTCGGCCGGGCGGATGGGCGAGGCGCAGCTCGCGCTCGACCTCCTCCTGGCGCCCGACGCCGCGACGGCGGCGCGCCTCGTCGAGGAGCTCGAGGACAGGAACGCCCAGCGGCAGCGCATCCAGGAGCTCGTCTGGACCGAGGCCCTCGTCGACGCCGCGGAGCTCGAGGCCGAGGCGGCGATCGTCGTGGGCCGCGACGGCTGGCACCCGGGCGTCGTCGGCATCGTCGCGGCGCGCCTCGTCGACAGGTACGCGCGGCCCGTGGTCGTGGTGGGCTTCCGCGGCGAGGAGGGCCGGGGCTCGGCGCGGACGGTGCCGGGGTTCGATCTCTTCGCGGCGCTCTCGCGCGCCTCGGCGCCGCTCAGCCGCTTCGGCGGCCACGCCGCGGCCGCGGGCATGAGCGTCTCGCCCGGGAACCTGGACGCCTTCCGGCGCCTGTTCGTCGCGGCGATCCGCGAGCAGGCGACCGGAGGCCCCCGGCCGGCCATGCGCGTCGACGCCGTCGTGGAGCTCGGCGACCTCGACGTGCCGTTCGCCGAGGAGCTCGCCCGCCTGCAACCCTTCGGCGCCGCCAACGCCGAGCCCCTCTTCGCCGTCCGGGGCGTCACGACGCAGGCCACCCGCAGGGTGGGGCAGGGCCACCTTCAGCTCACGCTCATGGACGGGGGCGCCATCGCCGAGGCCATCGCCTTCGGGATGGCCGACCGCGACCCCGGCACGGGGGCGGCGGTCGATCTGCTCGCCACGGCCGAGCTCGACACCTTCCGGGGCGCGCGGCGCGCCCGCCTCAAGGTGCGGCACCTCTTTCCGCACGGCCAGGCAGCGGCGGCCATCCCGGACTAGACTTCCCAGCGAGCAGGCCCCATGCCCGTCCTCCGAACGACCAAGCTGCCCGCGAAGCTGCCCCCGCCGCCCGAGCTCGGCGAGCGGACCTTCTGGGACTACTTCCCGCGCCACGCGTGGCGCCGCATCGTGTTCCTGCTGCTCGCGCTCGGCGCCGTGCTCGTGCTCAAGCACTCGGGCAGCTGGACCTTCGGCGGCCTCCTCGACGGTCCCCCGGCGCCGGCGCCCGGCGCCCCGCCGAGCGCGCCCGTCTACCACATCAAGGTCACGCGCCCGCAGGGGCCCGAGCCCGCGCCCAGGCCCCCCGCGAGCATGAGCCAGCCGTGACGAGCGTCGGCGGGCCGGTGGCCTGGGGGGTCTTCGGCGTCGTCGTCCTCGCCATGCTGGCGATCGATCTCGGCGTCTTCAACCGCAAGGCGCACGTCGTCTCCGTCAAGGAGGCGGCCGCCTGGTCGCTCATCTGGATCTCGCTGGCGCTCGCCTTCAACGCCTTCGTCCTCGTGAGGTTCGGCCAGGATCGCGCGCTCCAGTTCTTCCAGGCCTGGCTCATCGAGAAGGCGCTCTCCGTCGACAACCTCTTCGTGTTCCTGGCGGCGTTCTCGTTCTTCGCCGTGCCGCCCCAGCTCCAGCACCGCGTGCTCTTCTGGGGCATCTTCGGCGCGCTCGTCACGCGCGGCGTGTTCATCATCGCCGGCGCGGCGCTGCTGGCGGCCTTCCACTGGGTCATGTACGTCTTCGGCGCCGTCCTCATCCTGACGGCGATCCGCCTGCTGTTCGGCGCCGAGGAGGCCGTCCACCCCGAGCGCAACCCGGTGCTCAAGGTCTTCCGCAAGCTCGTGCGCGTGACGCCCGACTACGACGGCCCGCACTTCATCGTGAGGCGCCACGGCGTGCGCTACGCGACGCCGCTCCTCATGGTGCTCGTCGTCATCGAGGCCTCCGACGTCGTCTTCGCCGTCGACTCGATCCCCGCGGTCTTCGCCATCACGCGCGACGTGTTCATCGTCTACACGTCGAACATCTTCGCGATCTTCGGGCTGCGCGCGCTCTGCTTCCTCGTCGCGAGCCTCGTGCGGCGCCTGCACTACCTCAAGCCGGGCCTGGCGCTCGTCCTCGCCTTCGTCGGCCTCAAGATGGTGCTCGCCGACAAGCTCCCGATCTCGGACATGCTCTCCCTGGCCGTCGTGGGCGGCATCCTCCTCGTGGCCGCGATCGTGTCCTGGATCTTCGCCCCCAAGGCAGACGCCGACGCGCCGAGCTCGCCGCCGTCCGCGGCGGAGTGAGGCGCCCCTCCGATCAGCTCGGCTTGCGCCTGGCCAGGCGCCCGAGGCCGTCGTAGGCGGCGTACTTGTAGAGCTCGGCGAGGGTGGGGAAGTTGAAGATGCTGTCGATGAAGACGTCGATCGTCCCGCCCGCCGTCATGACCATCTGGCCGATGTGGATGAGCTCGGTGGCGCGGTCGCCGATGATGTGCACGCCGAGCAGCTTCTTCGTCGCCGCGTCGAAGAGCAGCTTGAGGGCGCCGTCGGACTCTCCGATGATCTGCCCGCGCGCGTTGTGCTCGTAGCGCGCGCGGCCGACCTCGTAAGGGACGGACCTGGCCTTGAGCTCCTCCTCGGTCGCGCCCACCATCGAGATCTCCGGGATCGTGAAGACGCCGAACGGCGTGAGCGGCGCGACGTGGGTCTTGTAGGGGATGCCGAAGGCGTGGCACGCGGCCACCCGGCCTTGCTCCATCGAGACCGACGCGAGCGCCGGGTTGCCCACGACGTCGCCCGCCGCGTAGATGTGCGGCTGCGCCGTCTGGAAGTGCTCGTTGACGGCGATGCGCCCGCGCGCGTCGAGCGTGAGCCCGGCCTTGTCGAGCCGGAGCCCCTTCGTGTTGCCCGCGCGGCCCGCCGAGTAGAGGACCTTGTCGACCTGCAGCACCTTGCCGCTCTTGAGGGCGATGCGCAGCGGCCCGCCCGGGAGGCGCGTGATCGCCTCGACGGCGTCGCCCAGCATGACCTCGTGCCCGCCGCGCTCGAGCGCCGTCTTCATGCCGGCCGACAGCTCGGCGTCGAGGCCGCCGAGCAGGCTGCCGCGCCCCTCGATGATGATGATCGCCGTGCCGAGCGCCGCGAAGAGGCAGGCGTACTCGCAGCCGATGACCCCGCCGCCCACCACCGCGAGCGAGAGCGGGATGCGATCGAGGTCGAGGATCGTGTCGCTGTCCTCGACGTCGGGATCGTCGAACGGCACGCCCGCGGGCCGGTGCGGCGAGCTGCCGGGCGCGACGAGGAAGTAGGGCGCCCGCAGGCGCCGCGCGCCGCCGCCGGCGGGGCGCACCTCCACCTCGTTGGGGCTCGCGAACGCCGCCTCGCCCTTGACGACCGCGACGCCGTGGCGGTCCATGTTGCGGTCGATCTGCGCGACCTGCTGCTCGGTGACAGTGCGCAGGCGGCCCATGAGCTGCCGGAGGCTCGCGTCCTTGTCGACCTCGAGCGACATGCCGTAGAGGCTCCGCCGCTGAAAGCCCGTCATGTAGAGGGCCGTCTCGCGCAGCGTCTTCGAGGGCAGCGTGCCCGTGTGCACGCTCGCGCCGCCGAGCGCGGGCGCCTTCTCGACGAGGGCCACCTTCTTGCCGAAGTACGCGGCCTGCGCGGCGCCCTTCTCGCCCGCGGGTCCCGAGCCGATGACGACGAGGTCGAAGGCCTCCGGCTCGCTCAAGCGACGCCGACCTTCCGGTGGGCGAGGCAGGGCAGGCTCGCGCGCACGCGGTCCTGGTAGCCGAGGTCGACGCGCGCCAGGGCGAACCCCTCGTGATCGCCGCACTCGGCGAGCACCGTCCCCCACGGATCGACGACCATGGCGTGCCCCCAGCTGCGACGGTCGCCGCCGTGGTGGCCGAACTGCGCCGGCGCGAAGACGAAGGCCTGGTTCTCGATGGCGCGCGCGCGCAGCAGCACGCTCCAGTGGTCCTTGCCGGTCTCGAGCGTGAACGCCGACGGCACGGCCAGCAGGCGCGCGCCCCGCGCGACGAGCGCGCGGTAGAGCTCGGGGAAGCGCAGGTCGTAGCAGATCGTGAGGCCGAGCGGCGCCCACGGCGTCTCGACGACGACCGGCGTGTCGCCCGCCTCGATGGTCTCCGACTCGCGGAAGCGCTTGCCGCCCGGGACGTCGACGTCGAAGAGGTGGATCTTCCGGTAGGTGGCGGCGAGCGTCCCGTCGGCGCGCAGCAGCACCGACGTGTTCCGGATGTGGACCGCGTCGCCGCCGCGCTCCGGGAACCCGCCGAGCAGCAGCCACGCCCCGGTCCGCCGCGCGAGCGCCTGCATCGCGCTCAGTATCGGCCCGCCGGCCTGGGTCTTGAGATCGGCGCCCGGGGCGGGGAGCGCCTCGGCGATGGAGAGGCGGTGGTCGCGGTCCGTCCCGAGGTACGCGAAGTTCTCGGGCAGGCCGATGAGCGACGCGCCCGCGTCCGCCGCCGCGAGCACGAGCTCGCTCGACCTCGCGAGGTTCGCCTCGACGTCCTCATTCGACGTCAGTTGACACGCGGCCACGTTGAGCGCGGGCATGGGCACCCGAGGGTAACACGAAGGGTCGAGGTGGCCGACCGACCACGCCCGCGGCGCTCGCGGCGAACGTCGACGGAGTGCCAGACGCAGAGCCGGACGCAGGGCGAGACGGAAAGCACTGTCGAATCCTGGCGTTAGGTTGAGTCCGGCGGCTTGCGCCCCCCAGATCAGCGTGTTATAAAGCCGTTCCTCAAAATTACGTTGCCTCCTTCGACTAGGGTGGGCCGCGTGCCTGCCCTTTTTTGTGCCCTGAGATTTTTCGTTAGCCAATTCGAAACGAAGAAAACACCGCTCGGACACCCTGGAGAAAACCCTCCCCGACAAACCCGATGAGAAAGGAACTCAAAGATCTGTGGCTCCTCACCGAGCCCTACGTCCGCGACGCGGGCTTCGATCTCATCGAGGTCACGTTCGGGCGCGAGTCCTCGGGGTGGGTGCTGCGTCTGTTCATTGATGCTCCTGCCGGAGCCGTGGATGCTTCCGGCAAGGCTTCGGTGACCGTGTCGCACGACGACTGTGCGCGCGTCAGCCGGGATGTCTCGGCCGCGCTCGACGTCTCGGACTCGATTCCTCATGCGTATCAACTCGAGGTGAGCTCGCCGGGGCTTGATCGGCCCCTTCGGCGAGAAGGAGACTTCGCTCGGTTCGTGGGTGAGAGCGCCCGCGTGAAGATGAGCGACGACGGCGGCGTGGACGGGCGTAGGAACTTCTCCGGAACGATCCGCGGGGCCAAGGACGGCCGCGTCGAGATCGAATGTGATGGCCGGTCTTACCAGCTCCCCATCGACGGGATCGCGAAGGCGAACCTCGTCCCCAATTGGGAGCGCGAATTCCACCGGAGCGCTTCATGAACGACGGTGCCGCCCTCGGCCTGGTCCTCGACCAGGTCTCCAAAGACAAGAACATCGACCGCGCCGTGCTGGTCGAGACCCTCGAGCAGGCCATCCTGACCGCCGCCAAGCGGTCGTTCGGCATGCATCGCGAGATGGAGGCGAAGTTCAACGAGGAGACGGGCCGCGTCGACCTCTTCCAGATCATCATCATCGTCGAGACGGTGACCCCGGGGAACGAGGGCAAGGAGGTGCCCATCGCGGACGCCGAGCGGTTCAACCTCAAGGCCGACGTCGGCGACGAGCTCCTCTTCCAGATCTTCTACGACGAGAAGGATCAGGCCAAGGCCGAGGAGCAGGACGCCAAGTACGGCGAGCTGCTCAAGCTCAACCGGGCCTGGAAGGGCTTCGGCCGCATCGCCGCGCAGACGGCCAAGCAGGTCATCCTGCAGCGCGTGCGCGAGGCGGAGCGCGAGAACGTCTTCAACCAGTACAAGGACCGCAAGGGCGAGCTCATCTCGGGCATCGTGCGGCGGTTCGAGCGCGGCAACATCATCGTCGATCTCGGCGGCGCCGAGGCGCTCCTGCCCGTGCGCGACCAGGTGCCGCGCGAGTCGTACCGCGCGGGTGACCGCATCGTGGCCTTCGTGAGCGACATCGACAAGGGCGCGCGCGGCCCGCAGATCATCCTGTCGCGCACGAGCAAGGGGCTGCTCGAGAAGCTCTTCGAGATGGAGGTCCCCGAGATCTATGAGAAGATCGTGCGCATCGAGGCCTCGGCCCGCGAGGCGGGCGCGCGCTCGAAGATCGCCGTCTCGTCGCGCGACCGCGACGTCGACCCCGTGGGCGCCTGCGTCGGCATGAAGGGCTCGCGCGTCCAGGCGGTCGTCCAGGAGCTGCGCGGCGAGAAGATCGACATCGTGCCGTGGGACAGCGACCCGGCGAAGTTCGTGTGCAACGCCATCGCGCCCGCCGAGGTCGCGCGCGTCCTCATCGACGCCGGCACGCACACCATGGAGCTCGTCGTCCCGGACGACAAGCTGTCGCTGGCCATCGGCAAGAAGGGCCAGAACGTCCGGCTCGCCTCGCAGCTCACGGGCTGGCGCATCGACATCCACTCGGAGACGAAGGTCCGCGAGATGGAGGCGCGGGCCCGGCAGTCGCTCGCGAGCATCGAGGGCGTGAGCGCCGAGCTCGCCGAGACCTTCTATCGCGAGGGGTGGCGGTCGGCCGCCGAGGTCGCGGGGGCGAAGCCTGACGAGCTGGCCGCCGTCCCCGGCGTCGGCGGCCCCGACACCGCCAAGGCGATCGTCGCCGCGGCCTCGAAGGCGGCCGAGCGCCACCCCTCCCGATAGAAGGTCTCGGCGAGCTCGGCGCTCACGCCCTCGATGCTCGCGAGCGACTGGCGCGCGCGGGCCTCCATCTCGCGGACCTTGGTCTCTGAGTGGATGTCGATGCGCCAGCCCGTGAGCTGCGAGGCGAGGCGGACGTTCTGCCCCTTCTTGCCGATGGCGAGCGAGAGCTTGTCGTCGGGGACGACGAGCTCCATCGTGTGCGTGCCCGCGTCGATGAGGACGCGCGCGACGTCGGCGGGCTGGATGGCGTTGCAGACGAACTTCGCCGGGTCGCTGTCCCACGGCACGATGTCGATCTTCTCGCCGCGGAGCTCCTGGACGACGGCCTGGACGCGCGAGCCCTTCATGCCGACGCACGCGCCCACGGGGTCGACGTCGCGGTCGCGCGAGCTGACGGCGATCTTCGAGCGCGCGCCGGCCTCGCGGGCCGAGGCCTCGATGCGCACGATCTTCTCGTAGATCTCCGGGACCTCCATCTCGAAGAGCTTCTCGAGCAGGCCCTTGCTCGTGCGCGACAGGATGATCTGCGGGCCGCGCGCGCCCTTGTCGATGTCGCTCACGAAGGCCACGATGCGGTCACCCGCGCGGTACGACT